>DASYEX010000147.1:0-8157 GCA_036498765.1 Polyangia bacterium | reverse complement strand
CTGATTGTATACTGCCGCCCGTGTCCGTCAGAACCAGTTCGCTCGTCGCCGCCGGGATGGTGACGCTGGCGGTGCTCGGCGGGGTGACGATCTTCGGCGGAACGGTCGCCGCGCTGATCAACCCAGCGCCGCCCACCGTCTCCTCCGCGGCGCTGCCGAAGGCGGTTTCGCCCTCGTCGGCCGCCCCTTCGCCCGTCGGTCCCGGGCAGGGAGCCGACGCCGGGGCCGCAACGATGACAAAAGACGGCAGTTCTTGACCCGACTGCGCCCCCTGGCCTACCGTCACCCCGAGGCCCCATGATCAAGCTGACGATCACCGAAAAAGGCGGCGAGACCAACGCCCTCTCGTTCGACCAAGACGAAGTCGTCATCGGACGCGTTCAAGGTAACGACATCGTGCTGGCGAAGGGCAACATCTCGAAACGCCACACCAAGATCGAGTCGTCGAGCGGACGCTTGATGGTGCACGACATGCGCAGCACCAACGGGACTTACGTCAACGGGCGCAAGATCAGCGAGCCCACGCCGGTGCGCGGTGGCGACAAGATTTTTGTCGGCGACTTCCTCATCGTTCTCGACCCGGGCGGCGCGGCCCCCGAGGCCAGCTCGAGCGGCGCCCGCCGCATGCCCGGGCCCCCGCCCCCGCCGCCTCCCCCGCCGCCTCCCCCGCGCGCTGGCCGGCGCACCGGATCGCAGCCGCTCATGGACGACGATCTGGGCCTGGGCGGCGACTTCGGTCTCCCCGGCGATCGCGCGCCCACCACCAGCGGCGGAAAATCCTTGAATCCGCCCCCCCCGCCACCGCCCCGGCCCACCATCGCCGCCGCGGCGCTCGAAGATGACGGCGTGGACATCGGGCTCGGCGAGGCGCCCCCTTCGCTGGCCGACGTCGGCGCGATCGGCGCGGACGATTCCCTGGGCGCGCTGGCCGGAGGGGACGAAGCGCCGGCCACCGCGGGCGACGCCGAGGATCTGTTCGGCTCCCATGCCGCCGAGGACGAGGACGCCGCCCACGACGACGGGGCACCGGACGACGAGCTGGCCGCCAAGCCAGCCTCGGGCCGCGCGCGGCCCTCGCTGCCCGATCTGGGCGGCGAGGACGAGGCCGATTCCACGTTGACCCCGCCCCCGTCGGCCATTCCCCCGGCGGCACGCGGCAAGTCGCGACGCGAAGAGAAAGAAAAAGAGAAGGCCGCCTCGGCCACGCCCACGGTCTCCATCGAATCGTTGCTCGCCGATCCGACCGTCACCGCGATCCTGATCGCGCCGGGCGTTCCGGTCGAGGTCGAGCGCGCCGGCAAGCTCGAACCGGTCGCCGACCTCGACGATCGCAACGCGGTCGCCGAGGCGGTGTGGCAGATCGCCAGCACGGCGACGCCCCCCCCGCCGGGCGACAACCCCATCGTCGACGTTCGGCTGGCCGACGGCACGCAGATCACCGCGCTGTTTCCCCCCGTCACCGCGGCCCCGGTCTGCGCGGCCATCCGCAAGGGCTCCCTGCCCGAGGTCCCCCTGGCCGACCTGGCCGGGGGCGGTGACGTCGAGAAGATCCTGGCCGGTGCCCTGGCGAGCCGTCGCAACCTGCTGCTCGCGGGCGACCCCCTCGCGCTCACCACCCTGGCGAACGCCCTCACGGGTGCGTTGCCTCCCGAGCGGCGGGGCGTCAGCATCGGCGTCGGAACCAAGGCCCGGGCCGGCTGGACCGAGCTTGCTCCCATCGCCGACGCGGCGACGCTGATTCGGGCCGCGGTCGCCTTTCGCCCGCAGCACCTGCTGGTCACCGACCTGGGCGGGGGCGAGCTGCCGGATCTGCTGCTGGCGGTGGCGCGCGGGCAAGACGGCGTGATGGCCACGGTGCCGGCCCGCTCGGCGGCCGAGGCCCTGGGACGGCTGCGCGCCTTCTCCATCGCCGCGCTCGGCGCCGCGGCGTTCCCCATGCTGGCGATGACCACGATCGATCTGGTCGTGTTCGCCGCCAGCACCCCGAACGGCGTGCGCGTGCTGGAAATCGCGGAGCTGGCCCTCGAGGGGGAGACCCTGGTCCCAGCCTTCGTGGCCAAGCGCCCCGAAAAGAACCGTGCGACGCAGACCCTGGACGTCGCCGGCGTCTCGATGCGGCTCGCCGCCGCCATCGCCGTGGCGGGCGACGGGCTTCCGGCGCACCTGATCCGCCAATAGTCGCCGCGCTTGTTCTTCGATCGATTTCGCGAAGCGCTGTCCCGGCTCCCGGATGGCCTGGTGCGGCCCGGGCCGCCGGCGACGGCGACGGCCCTCGCGGCCGTCGAGGCGGCGCTGGCGCGCCCGTTGCCGCAGGAGCTCCGATCCTTTCTGCAGTCGTTCGACGGCGTCGACCTGTTTCACGAGGCGGTGATCATCGCCGGAGCGGACGCCGGCTCGCTGCGTACGTTGAGCGAGCTCAACCCCGAGCCTGGTCGGTCCGAGCTGGTGTTCGCCGAGACGGTGGCGGGCGATCGGTTCGCGCTGCGCGCCGACGGCGTGGTGCTGCGCCTACGCGGAGGGGGCGACACCGACGACGCGGAGGTGGGCGAGAACGAACGTTGGTTGGCGGGCAGCGACTTCACCAGATGGCTCGATGCCCTGGTCGCCCATGAGCGGGTGCTCTACGGCCCCGACGGCGAGTTCTCACCGGACGCCTTCGAACCGGACGGCGCGGAGATCTTGCCGTTGGTGGCGCTCCGCCAGACCGAGCGGGCGCTGAAGATCGATCCGGGCGCCGCCGAGCTGCATCACGAACGCGCCATCGCCCTGCGACGCCTGGGCCGCGACGCCGACGCGCGCGAGGCCTACCAGCGGGCAGCGCAGCTCGATCCCGAGAACCCGTGGACCTGGTTCGATCTGGGGCGGGCCGCGCTCGCCGATGGGGTCGCGGGGGCGCGTGACGCCCTCGATGCCTTCGAACGGGCGGCGGCAATCGAGCGTGGGCAGACCGCCGCGCGCCTCTGGATCTGGGCCGCTCGCGCGGCGCAACTGCTGGCTGCACCCGAGAAGATCGCCGCATGCCGGAAGGAAGCGCTTGCGCTCCTTCCCGAGCTGGCGGGCGCGCTTCGCCGCGCCCGCGACGCGGCGGCCGGCAGCGAGGATCCTGACGAGCTCAGCGAGGCCGAGGCGCTGCTCGAGGCGCTGGAAGGACCGATAGCGACAGGGCGGGCGCGACTGACGGTGCTGACTGAGCTTTCCCCCTCGGCACCACGAACGCCCCGCCCCGCCAGCGGTGCTCCGGAACAGAAGCGTCCGACCAGGCCACCACGAGCTGGAGCCGCAGCCCACCTCCGCCCACGCCCACGCCCACGCCCACGCCCAAAAGCGCCGCAAGCGCGGCGCTAACGGAGGCGCGCGCGAGGTCGCTCGGCACCAGGCTGCTGGTCAGTGAATGTCCGGGGCCTCGCGAATGCGCTCCTCGGCGTTGGCCGCGGACGGCCAACGCCTGCGGTGCGCTCTATTTGCAGACCGGGATCGGATTGCAGACCGGCATCGGATTGCAGACCGGCATCGGATTTGAGGAACCGGGATCCCGTCGATCCTTGCCGACCTCGAGCGCGGCCGCGCGTGCGCCCTTCAAGAATTCCGTTTCCGGCTCTGAAACAAGGTCGGACCGCAGGCGTTGGCCGTCCGCGGCCAACGCCGAGGACCGAATCGCGCGGCCCCGACCGTCGTATCGCCGGCAACCTCCTGCCGCGCGACCCTGTGAACCGCCCGAACAGCCCGCGTTCACCCCCTGACGTCAGGCGCGAGCGCGCGAGCGCAAGCGAGCACGCGAGCACGCAGCCTCCTGCCGCGCGACCCTGTGAACCGCCCGAACAGCCCGCGTTCACCACCTGACGTCAGGCGCGAGCGCGCGAGCACGCGAGCACGCAGCCTCCTGCCGCGCGACCCTGTGAACCGCCCGAACAGCCCGCGTTCACCACCTGACGTCAGGCGCGAGCGCGCGAGCGCAAGCGAGCGCGCAGAGGCTAGAACAGCCAGCCGACGCCGAGAGCAAGCCCGGTGATGCCCGCCTCGGCGCGCAAGGTCAGGCCGGCGCGCGTCTTGAACATCGCGCCCGCGGCGCCGTTGACGTAAATCGGCGAGTAGCTGCCGCCGCCTGTATAGCCGTTGTAGTTGTACGAGTAGTGGTTGTAACCAATCTCGGCCTTCGGATAGAAGGCGAATTGATCGTTCAACCAGATGTCCCACATCACGCCGCCCGCCAGCCGGATCACGGTGTACGACCAATCGAAGCCGGGGACGCTCTCGGACCAATGAACGAAGTCGCCACCGAACTCGATCTCGAACCCGTCACGCAACGTCGGGTGATGCAGCACCGAGCCGTAAACCGGCAGCGCGAAACGAGCGCCCACGCCGACACCACCGTAGGCGAGGATTCCCCAGACGGTCGGTCCGGTGACGGCCGGCGCATCGCTGCCGCCGAGACGCGGTGATGGGGGCATGTAAGCTGGCGCCGGCGTCGCGGCGACCGTCGCCTGGGGAGGCGGCGTCATCGGTTGAGGCTGCGGCGGCGGGGTCACCGGCTCGGGGGCGGCTTGCGCGACGACGGGCGCCGGCGCGACGGCCGCCTGATCCGCGGCGGCCGGAGGCGCCGGCATGAACGCCGAAATGAAAGTCAGTGAAATCGTCAAGCCGTGCATCTGAATTCTCCTCGCGCTGATTGACCAACACCTTCGCCACACCCCACGAAGCCCACCCGTCGAAGCCCACTCGACGAAACGCAACCTAACAGTTTTCGCATTGGGCAGACAAACTCTCCGCCGCTCATTCCTCGTATTTTTGGCGCGCCGCGGCCGTCTCGAACAGCGCGGCATCCGCGTCGCACCAGGCCGCGATCGCCGGCGCGAGCTCCGGCGACGCGACGGTATGACCTCCAGCGGCGAGCGTCAGGGCTGGTGCAACGTTTCCTTGTCGCCCTCGTAACAGGCCCTTGACGAACGCCACCGCGATGAGCTCCCCGCGCGCCGTGAAGCGCTGCTCGAAGAAGAACCATTTGTCGTCCCAGGCCACCAGCCGCGAGCGCAGCTCGTATTTCTTCAATGGCGCCAGCGAGCGCCGAAACCGGATCGTCTCGCTCCCCACGAGCGGCATCCAGCGCTGCCGCAGCATTTCGTTGAAGAGGCCCGTTCGCACGATGAAGTCCAGCCGCCCCAGATCCATGATGGACAGGTAGCGGCCGTTGTTCATGTGGAGGTTGATGTCCAGGTCGGCGGGCATCACGCGGAAGGTCAGCACCGACTCGCCGAGAGGCTCGAGCGCCCCCCTCCGTTTGGCGGTCAGCAGGACGCGAAGGAGTCGGAGGAATGAGGTCATGGCGCGGCTGTCGCCGCAAGCGTAGCCCAACTGGCGCGCGACGCCGCTCAGCGGCGCGCGGAGAGCATCAATTCGCCGAACGCCACCACCGGGCCGGCGTCGTCCTGGCCGCGCAGGATCGCGGCCACGCGTCGCGTGCCCGCCGGCACGTCGATCGAGGCGCTGTCCAGGCCGTCGCCGGCGCCGGCGCCGGCGAGCCCCCCGAGCTCGGTGCGCCGTCCGCTGGCGTCTTCGGCAAACAGCCGCAGCTTGCCGCCGCGAATGTGTCCCGCCGGCGCCACGACGGTGGCCCGCACCCGCTCGCCCTCGCGGGTCAGCATGATCTCGGCGCGGAAGAGGTGATCGATGAACCCCGCCGCGTAGCCGGCGATCTCGGGCAGCAGCGTCCGCGCCGTGTCGGCGTACACGGCGCCGTCGAGGAAGAAGCGCACCCGTCCCGGCACCCGCTCGTACGCGAGCAGCTTGCGCGTGGGCTCGTCGCTCGCCGTCGCCATGACGTAGCGACGAACGCCCAGCTCGCGCAGCTCGAGCCGCGGCACCGTGGGGAGTCCGTAGGTCAACGACTGGCGCGCGGCGCGCACGACATCGACGGTGTTGGTGTCGCGATCGACGACGCCGTCCTCGGGCAGGGTGCCGTCCGAGAAGAAACGGCGCTGCGTGCGATCGGCCAGCCCTTGGCCGTCGGACGCCGTGAAGAACGCCCGCACGTTCGGCCGGCGCACCACCTCGCGAGGCGCGGGCACGCCACCGATCCCGTACCAATCGGCGACGGCATGCTCGAACGGGGACCGCCGGTCGAAGGGGCTGCCGGGACGGCTGCGGAGATAAGAAGCGCGGAAGTCGTTGCGAACCTCGGCCGGATTGCCGGCGTCCTCGAGGATCGTCAGCGAGCCCCCCAGCGCCAGCAGCGCCTGCGCCAGCGCCGAGCTGCGCTGCGCGGGGGCACTCTCGACGATGGCCCGCTCCATCTGCTTGTAGAACACCTCCAGCCCGATGTCGTTCTCGGGCGAGGTCAACCAGGTCAGGGACGGCTCCCCCTCGAAGGCAAGGCCCGAACCGGTGGCCGCGTCACGCAGCTCGCCCTGATCGACGACCTGCCGCACCGAATTGAAAAATCCGTCGATGGCGGCGTCGTCACGCAGGCCGGAGCCGGTGCTGGGATCGAAGAAGAGGTTCTTGATCCGCTCGGGCGGCGTCTTCGCCAGCACCGCCCCCGCCATCGTCCAGGCCAGCGCGGAGGCCACGCCGTCGGCCCCCGGGCGATAGCCGCCCGCCGGATCGAGCGTCGCCAGACGCGACAGCAACAAGCGTCGCTGCTCGGGTGGCAACAGCTCGGGGTGCAGGGACACCGTGTCGAAGAGGCCGAGCGGACGGGCCAGACGTCGCCCCAGCACCCGGTGCAGGCGCGAGGCCACCGCCGCCTGCTGGGTCAGGCCAGCGTGCGTCGTCGCTGCGTCGTAGGCAAGCGCCGACCGAGCGGCGCCGCCCAGCAAGCAGAAGACCATCGTCCAGCGTCCCGCCGCCCGACGCCCCCGTCGCAGCCAGCTCATGGGGTCTCTCCCGCGGGCGCGTCGGGGGCAGCGGCCGCAGGGACCGGCGCGGCCGCTGGCAGGTCCGACAGCCGCGACTCGACCAGCTTGCCCAAGGTGAGCAGCTGCGCCGGATCGGTGCACTGCCCACTACCGCAGGTGAGCGAGACCACCACGCCGCGGTCGCGCACCAGGAACACCAACCCGCCGATCTCGCCAGCCTTGGCCCGGAACGAGGCGTCGCCGATCTCGTCGGTGACGTCGGCCTTCGGCAGATCGTGGATCAGCTTCTGATACTGGGCGTCGGCCCCGGCCGACCCCAGACGCCACACCCGCAAGCCGACGTCGAAGCTCTCGGGGCGGTTCTGCGCCTTGAAGTGTCGGCTGTCATAAAACTCGGTCGTGGGGAGGTCGGCCAGCTTCCCCTTGTCGAAGCCACCCACGTAGCCGGTGGCGCCACGAATCTCGTCGTCGCTCAGCAACCCTTCGATGTCGAGCAGCGCCACCAGACGGGTCGTCGTGCTTTCGCCCCCCGCGGTGCCGCTCACCTCGCCCTCGAGGTCGAGGCTGGCCTGCTGCGCCTCCCAGGCGGAGGCCTCCTGAATCTTGCCGCCTCCGCCCATGAAGATCAGGTGCTGCGCGTGCGTGAACGCTGGCTGCCAGCGCTCGAGCCGCACCACGTTCCCGCGCTGGCTGAAATCCCGCCGCACTTCGGGGCCCGGAAAACGGCGGTCGCTGCGCCAGGCGACGAACCCGCGCTGGTAGACGATGAGCGTGAAGCGCCGGACCCGCGCCGAGAGCCCGGTGGGAAAACGGTTGAGCGCCGGGATGGCGTAACGACCGTCGGCGCCGGTCTGCGTGACGACCTCCTCCGAGCTGGCTGGCCCGGGTACGCCGAGACCACGCTCGAAGGCCCACGAGGCGGCGACCACCGCGCCGGCGACCGGGCGCTCGGTGTCGCCGTCGATCACCTTGCCGTCGTAAGGGCCGAGCAGCTCACCCGGGCGAACCGAATCGGGACGGGCCGGGAAGGACGGACGTTCGACGAGGGGACCGCACGCTACGAGCAGCAGGGCGACCAGGCCGAACCCCGCCGCGCGTCCCATCACAACCGCCACGTCGCCGGAGATGGACCGCGATCCGGGCGCACCGGCGTCCCGGGTCGGGTTGACCGTCGTTGGCGAACTTGTTAATCGTCGAATCAAGGTGGCGACGGATGCGGGTCGAGCGAAGACTACCGGTTCGGGCTGCGAGGAGCGTTCGCCTGTTATCAGAGCTTCATCCTGCATGCAATCGTTCATCTGGCGGT
>DASYEX010000146.1:0-1870 GCA_036498765.1 Polyangia bacterium | reverse complement strand
ATGCCGAAGTCGAGCACCTTGACGAAATCGTCCTCGTCGTTGCGATTGACGAGCATGACGTTCGCGGGCTTGAGGTCGCGGTGGATCACCTCGACGGCGTGGGCCGCCTCGAGAGCGCGCGCGATCTGGGCCGACACCAGCAGTGCGCGCTCGACGGGGAGAGGGCCGTTCCTGGCGATCAGCTCCTCCAGGTTCTGCCCTTCGAGGTACTCCATCACGAAGTAGAACGCGCCGTCGGGGGTGGTGCCGGAGTCGGTGACGTCGACGATGTTGGGGTGGCCGACCTTCGAAGCGGCGCGCGCCTCCCGGCGGAACCGCTCCACCAGATCGGCGCTGTGGTGGAAGCGGGCGTGCAGGACCTTGATGGCCACGCGGCGGCCGATGTCGATGTGCTGCGCCTCGTAGACCCGCCCCATCGCCCCCTCGCCGCACAGGCGCCGGATGTGGTAGCGCCCGCCCAGCGTGGTCCCGATCCGCGGATCGGCGCCTGGGGTTCGCTGGAAGTCGCCAGGCAGCGATGAAGAGGCCGTCGCGGGTGCGGCGGCCGGCGCCGGCGCGTGCCCGGCGCCGATCGCCCCGGAGAGCATCGCGCGCGACGCAGCGATGAGACGCTCGCGCTCCCGCTTCTCCTCGCGCGCGTCGTCAGCGAACAGCGGGCGCAAGAACTCGGCCAGGCGATGGGCGTCGGTCTTGGGGGCGGTGGCGGCCAGGAAGCCGGCCAGGTCGGCGCGCAGGAGCTCGGCGCTGGGGTAGCGGTCCTCGCGCTCGATCGCCAGCGCGCGCATCACGATCCGGTCCAGCTCCAGCGGCACGCGGCCCGAGATCTTCGACGGCGGCACCACCTCGGGGTTGCGGGCGCGGGCCATCGCGTCGGGGTTCGGCTGATCGGCGGGGCTGGAGATCGGGAAGAGCTGCCGGCCGGTCAAGAGCTCCCAGAGCAAGATGCCCGCCGCGTAGATGTCGACCCGCCCGTCGAGCGGCTGGCGGCGCGCCTGCTCGGGCGAGAGATACGAGAGCTTCCCGTAGACGATCCCCGGCGTCGTTCGCTCCATCTTGAGGATCGACATCGCCAGGCCGAAGTCGGTCAGCTTGACCTCGCCGGTGTAGGAGAGCAGCACGTTGGCGGGCGAAACGTCGCGGTGGACCAGCTTGAGGTCCTCGAAGGCGTGCGCGTAGACCAGCGCCCGGGCCACCTCCTTGACGATGTAGACCGAGATGTCGACGGGGAAGGGGACCCGCTTCTCGGCGCAGCGGTTCCAGGTCCCGAGCAGGTCCTTGCCGTCGACGTACTCCATGGCCAGGAAGATCTGCCCGGCGTCCATGCCGGCGTCGAACACGCTGACCATGTTCCCGTGCGCCAGGCGCAGCGCCACCAGCGCCTCGTCGCGGAAGCGGCGGGAGTTCTCCGAGGCGATGAGGTCGGGGATGACCTGCTTAATCACGCAGAGCTTCTCCAGCCCATGCGTGCCGGTGAGGGCCAAAAAAAGTTGACCCATCCCGCCGCGGGCCAGCGGCTTGAGGAGCACGTAGTTGTCGAATCGGCGTGGAAACCCGCCCGGTCCCGTCACGGCGCGGATTTTACCTTGCGCCGCCACACATTGAGACGTGACATATTCGAGGCCCATGGACGATTGTCGGTCGGAGGCGCCAGAGACGCTGGCGGGGCGCCAGGTCGTCCTGGGGATAACCGGGGGGATCGCCGCCTATAAGGCGGCCGAGCTCTGCCGACTCCTGGTCAAGGCCGGGGCGACCGTCCGGGTGGTCATGACCGACGCGGCCACCCAGTTCATCACGCCGCTGACCATGCAGACCCTCTCGGGGGCGCCGGTGTCGCGAGATCTGTTCGACGCCGGGAGCGAGGCCGAGATCG
>DASYEX010000145.1:0-2823 GCA_036498765.1 Polyangia bacterium | reverse complement strand
GGTAGTTGGCGGCGCTGAGCAGCTCCATCGTGCCGCGGCCGAACGCCTGGAACTGCTTGCGCAGCGTGATGAGCCGCTTGGTCCACCAGAGCAGCGAGTTGGGGTTGTTCTGCTGCGCCTCGACGTTGATCGACTCGTAGTGGTACTCGGGGTCGATGTTGATCGGGAGGATCAGGCGCTGCGGGTTGGCGCGCGAGAAGCCGGCGTTGCGGTCGGCGCTCCACTGCATGGGCGTGCGCACGCCGTTGCGGTCGCCGAGGAAGACGTTGTCGCCCATCCCGATCTCGTCGCCGTAGTAGAGGACCGGCGTTCCCGGCAGCGAAAACAACAGGCCGTGCAGGAGCTCCATCTTGCGCCGGTCATTGCCGACCAGCGGCGCCAGCCGGCGGCGGATGCCGAGGTTGATGCGCATCTCGGAGGCGTGCGCGTAGGCGCGGTACATGTAGTCGCGCTCCTCGTCGGTCACCATCTCCAGCGTCAGCTCGTCGTGATTGCGCAGGAACAGCGCCCACTGGCAGTTGTCGGGGATCTGCGGGGTCTGCGCCAGGATGTCGAGGATCGGAAAGCGATCCTCCATGTGAATGGCCATGAACATCCGCGGCATGATCGGGAAGTGGAAGTTCATCTGGCATTCGTCGCCGGAGCCGAAGTAGGCGGCCGCGTCCTCAGGCCACTGGTTCGCCTCCGCGAGCAGCATCCGGTCCTTGAACTTTCCCTCGATGTGCGCGCGCAGCTTCTTGATGAACCCGTGCGTCTCGGGGAGGTTCTCGCAGTTGGTCCCATCCGATTCGAACAGGTAGGGGACGGCGTCGAGCCGCAGGCCGTCGACCCCCTTGCTGAACCAGAAGTCGACCACCGCCAGCAGGGCCTCGTGCACCGCCGGATTGGCGAAGTTGAGATCGGGCTGGTGGGTGTAGAAGCGGTGCCAGTAATAGGCGCGCGCCTGCGGGTCCCAGGCCCAGTTCGACGACTCGAAGTCCTTGAAGATGATGCGCGCGTCGCGGTAGCGCTCCTGCGAGTCGTTCCAGACGTAGAAGTCGCGCTCGACGGAGCCGGCCGGCGCCCGCCGCGCGCGG
Organism: Polyangia bacterium; assembly: GCA_036498765.1. Classification (GTDB taxonomy): domain Bacteria; phylum Myxococcota_A; class Polyangia; order Fen-1088; family Fen-1088; genus JADGRB01. The sequence continues at coordinate 1,747 of DASYEX010000145.1, read as the reverse complement.
CGGAACCAGGGATGCTGGTCGGAGGTGTGGTTCAGGACCAGCTCGGTGATGATGCGCAGCCCGCGCCGGTGCGCCTCCTCGAGCAGCCGGTCGAAGTCGGCCAGCGTCCCGCAGTCGGGGTGGACGTCGGTGTAGTCGGCGATGTCGTAGCCGTCGTCCCGCAGCGGCGACGGGTAGAACGGCAGCATCCAGATCGCCGTGACGCCCAGGTCCTGCAGGTAGTCGAGCTTGGCGGCGAAGCCCGCGAAGTCGCCGATGCCGTCGCCGTTGCCGTCGAAGAACGAGCGGACCCGTGCCTCGTAGATGATCGCGTCCTTGTACCAGAGCGGGTCGTTGCCGATCGGCACCGCCCGCCGCGGCGGCGAGATCAAATGTCTCTTCACGCCTCGGGCCTCCGGCGTTCGTAGGTCTCGCCGAGGTCGCGCAGGCGCTCGGCGATGGCGGGCGTGAGCGCCCCCGGCGCCAAGCGGAACTCCCAGTTTCCGGTCGGCGTCCCCGGGTGGTTCATGCGCGCCTCGGAGCCCAGGCCCAAGAGGTCCTGCGCCGGGATGATCGCCACGTTGGCCACGGAGGCCATGATGGCGCGGATCATGCGCCAATGGATCTCCCGTCCTTCGTCTCTTGCTTCGTCTCTTGCTTCGTCGTCGGGGGCGCCGAGGTACCGCAGGGCGGCCCGCCGCTCGCGGGCCCCTTGCGCGCCGCGCCCCGCGGTCCCGAGGTCGCTGAACCACCCGACGGTGGTGTCGTTGTCGTGGGTGCCGGTGTAGGCGACGGCCTCGCGCGGGTAGTTGTGCGGCAGAAAGCTCGGACCCTGCGGGTCGGTCCCGAAGGCGAACTGTAGGAGCTTGATGCCCGGGAAGCCAAAGCGCGTCCGCAGCGACTCGACCGCCGGCGTGACCAGCCCCAGATCCTCCGCGATGAGCGGCAGCTCGCCCAGCGCGTCGCCGACAGCCTTGAAGAAACGGGCGCCCGGGCCCGGACGCCATTTCCCTTTGACGGCCGTCGGTTCGCCCGCCGGGATGGCCCAGCTGCGCGTGTACCCGATGAAGTGATCGAGCCGGACGGCGTCGAACAGCGCCAGCGCCGCTCGAAAGCGGGCGATCCACCAGGCGAACCCCGTGGCGCGCATCTCCGCCCAGCGGTAGAGCGGGTTCCCCCAGCGCTGGCCGGTGGCGCTGAAGTAGTCCGGCGGCACGCCGGCCACCAGCGTCGGCTCGCCTGCCTCGTCGAGGTGGAACTGCCCGCGATTCAGCCAGACGTCCGCGCTGTCGTGCGCGAGGACGATGGGGAGGTCGCCGATGAGCGCGACGCCGCGCGCGTGAGCGTACGCCCGCAGCGCCCGCCAGTCGGTGAAGAAGCGCGCCTGCACGAAGCGCTCGAAGTCGAGCTCGCCCGCGTGCGCGTCGCGAAACCGGGCCAGGGCGTCGGGGTGGCGATCGCGCAGCGGCGGCGGCCAGCGCGTCCACTGCACGTGCCCGTGCGCCGCCTTGATGGCGCGGTAGAGCGCGAAGTCGTCCACCCAGGCGCGGGCCTCGGTGGCGAACCCTTCGTCGAGGACCGCCCCCGCCGCGCCGGCAAACGCCGCTTGCAACTGCTCCCCCGGCGGCCGCGCGCGGTCGGCCCCGGTCAGAAGACCGTCGGCGACCAGCCGCTCGCGGCTGACCAGGTTGGGGTTCCCGGCGAAGGCCGACTGGGCGCTATACGGGGAATTCCCGTAGCCGGTCGGCCCCACCGGGAGCATCTGCCA
>DASYEX010000144.1:0-8661 GCA_036498765.1 Polyangia bacterium | reverse complement strand
CGCCGCCGGCGCCGGGGCCGGCCGTGCCGGAGCCGCAGCCGGCTGCGAGCAGCAGTCCGGCCAACAAGCCGATCATCACATTCCCATCCGTCCTGCGCATCGCCCTGGCGTCCATTCGGACGCACCCTAACAGAACCTCAGGGCAGGACGTGTCGCCGAAGCACGAGCTGGGGAGGCCCGCGCTTCTCCTGGGATCATGGCCAGCCCGCCCTCCCAGGTCCGGGCAGGTCCACCCGCGGCACGAGATCTCTGGACGTAGCCGATGCGGTCGCGGGCTACGGCGAGATTGGGCCGGATGCCACGCGGCGAGTAGATTGCGGGCGTGAACGGGCCCCTCGCGCTGCTCGTCATCGCGCTCGCCGCTTCGCCGGACGCCGGCGCCCTGCGCGCGAGCGGTTCGCTCGACAAAGAGGCGATCAAAGGCGTCATCGCGAGCCACATCAACGAGGTGAAGTACTGCTACGAGCGCGAGCTGACCAAGATGCCGGACCTTTTCGGGACGGTGTGGGTCGAGTTCACGATCGAGGCCACCGGCGAGGTCTCCGTCTCGAACGCGCTCAAGAGGTCGACGACGCGGCAGGCACCCGTCGAGTCCTGCATCGCCGCCGCGGTGCGACGGTGGCGCTTCCCCGAGACTCCAGGCGGCGGGGTCCTCGTGACCTATCCGCTCGTTCTCACGCCGGCGCCCGCGCCAATTCCGATCGCGCGCCAGAAGGACGGCACCAGCACGTTCGACATCACCGTCGTGGAGCCGACCGCGATCGTCCACACGTCGAAGAATGCCCAGGGGATCCCCTCGAACGGTCTCATCGCGGTGACGGACGGGGGCCTCTTGCTGATCGACACCGCCTGGACCGACGCCCAGACCGAGGCGATCCTCGCCTGGGGAACGGAGCGCCTCGGACGCCCCTGGATCGGCGCGGTCATCACGCACGAGCACGCCGATCGCGACGGCGGCCTCGGCGCGCTCCAGCGGCGGCACATCCCGGTGGCGGCGCTCGATCTGACGGTCGCCAAGCTCGAAAAACGCGGCGTCCGCGGCGTGAGCGCCCTGTTTTCGGCGAAGGCCGCCGAATTCAAGGACCCGCGCGGCTTCGAGGCCTTCTATCCGGGGCCGGGACACGCGCCGGACAACATCGTGGTCAGCTTCCCGAACGTGCTGTTCGGCGGATGCCTCATCAAGTCGAGAGAGGCGAAGGATCTCGGATTCACCGGCGACGCCGACCTGGCCCACTGGCCCGAGGCCGTCCGGCGCGTCGCCGCGCGCTACGAGGATGAGGGCCTCCCGGTCATCCCCGGCCACGGCCCGGTCGACACCACCTCCCGCGCTTTGCAGCACACCCTCGACCTGCTGGCCGCCGCGCCGAAGAAATAGCCGGGCGAATCCCCGTCAGTAAACGTTCGCGCCGTGGCTCGTGCGGTTCTCGGTCGCCGCCGAGGCGGCGCAGCCAACGACTGCAGCACCCTGGCCTACTGAGCGCGCCGACCCACTCAACGATCGATGCGGTCCTGGGTGACGGCCTTGGCGAAGGCCGGAAACCGCCGGCGCATCTCCGCGGTCGTCTTGGCGTACTCGTCGCGCCCCGGGTTCATCCGCCAGCTCTGATGCGTCTCACTGTAGAAGACCCGGAAATCGACGCGGGAGGTTCCCGACACGAAGTAGTCACCGACGTAGTAGACGCCCCCGGGGTCGAGGATCTCGTTTCGCAACAGTCGGAACCAGGCCATCCGGGACATCGACTCGGAGCCATACTCGACCCTCTCGAGCTGACAGGTCGAGGGCGGCAGCTCGATCATCTGGACCTCGTCGCGCGCCAAGAAGTCGATCTTGTAGAGCTCTCCGTCGTGACAGTGAATCGCGAACGTCTGGGAGAGCCCGCTGTACGTGAACCGTCCGTAGAGGTAGGCGTGATCCTTCCGATAGGGCGCCGCCGCGCGGATGTTGGCCGTGCCACAGCCCAGCGCCAGCAACGAAATCGCGGCCAGCCCGCGGAGAGCGGAGGCAGTACCCACGGGCCGATTGTACCGAAGCGCGATAGAGTGGAGGGGTGAAGTTTCCTGATCGCGTCGCGTTCGTCACCGGGGCCTCTCGCGGCGTGGGCAAGGCGTTGGCCCTGCGCCTCGCCGCCGAGGGGTGCGACGTCGTGGTGGCGGCGAAGACCGCCGTGCCAAATCCGAATCTGCCGGGGACGATTCACGAGACGGCGCGGGAGATCGAGGCGCTCGGGCGGAAGGCGCTGGCGGTGGAGATGGACGTGCGCGACGACGCGGCCGTCGAGCGCGCGACGCGCCTGGCGCTGGAGCGGTTCGGCCAGGTCGACTTCCTGGTCAACAACGCGGGCGCGCTCTACTGGCGGTCGGTCGCCGAGACGGAGATGAAGCGGTTCGACCTGGTGATGTCGGTGAACGCGCGCGGCGCCTTCGCCTGCACCCGCCACCTCCTACCGGCGATGTTGGCGCGCGGGTTCGGACACATCCTCATGCTGTCGCCGCCGGTCGACCCGCGCGCCGGGGCCGGCAAGGTCGCGTACGCGCTGAGCAAGTTCGGGATGACGCTGGTGGCGCAAGGGGTGGCCGAGGAGGTGCGCGGGCGAGGCGTGGCCGCCAACGCCCTGTGGCCGGCGACGATGATCGAGAGCCAGGCGACGATCAAATGGGGGCTCGGCGATCGGTCGATGTGGCGGACGCCGGAGATCGTCGCCGACGCGCTGGTGGCGATCTTCGCCAAGCCGCCCGACACGCTCACCGGGCAGGCGCTCATCGACGAGGACTTCCTGCGCGCCGAGGGGGTGACCGACTTTGCGCGCTACCGGTGCGACCCCGACCGCGAGCCGCCGCGCATCGGGTTCGACTTCAAGTTTCACGCCGGGTGAGCCGCCGGCTCAGGCCTGAACCCGGCGGTCCGGCAGCGCGACGTCGGCGGGCTCCGCGGCCGCGGCCGCCGCGGGTGCGCGCCGCAGAGTCAGGAGCGCGATCTCGGCCGGCACCGAGAGGCGAATCGGGATCCCGGTCGTCCCCAAGCCGCGCGTCACGTACAGCGTCGCCGCGCCGATCTGGTAGAGGCCGGTGGTGAAGCGGGTGATGCTGCGGGCCAGGTTGAAGCGCTTGGCGAAGAACGGCACGCCGAGCTGGCCGCCGTGGGTGTGGCCCGACAGTGTGAGCGCCACACCGCGCGCGGCGGCGTCGGGGAACAGCGCCGGATCGTGCGCCAGCAGCAGGACCGGGGCGCCCTCCGGGCGGCCGGCCAGCGCCGCATCCAGGTCGTCGCGCCGGGTCCAGGTGTCGTCGACGCCGGCCACGTAGAGCCCACCGGCGCCGCGCCGGACCTCGACGCCGCGGTTGCGGAGCAGCGTCAGCCCGGCGCGCTCGAGCGCCGCCGCCATCTCCTCGCCGTCGGTGAAGTAGTCGTGGTTCCCCATGCAAGCGAGGACGCCGTCGCGCCCGCGCAGCTTGCCGAGCGAGGCCGCCACCACCGGGACGAAGGTCGAGCCGCTGGCGATGAGGTCGCCGGTGACGGCCACCAGGTCGGCGTCGAGGCGGTTGACCTCGGCCACCCAGCGGTCGATGCGCGCCCCGTCGGCGAACGGGCCGCAGTGCAGGTCCGAGATCTGCGCGATCCGGTAGCCGTCGAATGCCGCCGGCAACCCGGCGACGGCGATCTCGTGCGCGCGGACGCGGGGGCGGCCCACGAAGGCGGCCACCGTCCCCACGCACGCCGCCCCCAACGCGAAGGCCCAGCCGTTGTCGGGCGCCACGTGCGCCACCAGGGCCGCCAGCCAGCCGAGCGGCGCCAGGAAGGCGAACAGCATCGCCAGCGTCCACCAGATGAAGAACGGCCAGAGGACCAGGTAGAGACGGAGCCGGGTGGGCGCCCCCAGCGCGCTCCGGTTGCCGAACAGCGTCGCCAGGAACCCGCCGCTGACGGCCACGCCGAGCGCCAGCACCGCGCCGGGGTGGCGGCAGAGGTGCCCGAGCCCCAGCACCAGCGGCGCCTGGATCCCCAGCACGATCAGCAAAACCATCGCGAAGAAGCGGCCGCGCCGCCGAGGGCCAATCCTACGCTTGGGCTCGTTCGCGTCCGACAAGGGGCTTTGGGTTTAGCACCATCGGCCCCGCCCTGCCTCGCCCGGGCGGCAAAAAAGTGCAGCCGGCCCTGTGAGGGTCCCGAACTCTAAAGAGGCGGCTTGGCGTTCTTGACGAGGTCCATCAGATACGGCTCGAACAGGAGCCCGGCCTCCGGCGCCCCGGCGGCGGCGTCGTCGGAGACGCAGTTCTCGTCGAAGCGCGCGGCGCTCTTGTCGGCGGTCCCGTCGGACTCGCCGGGGACCTTGATCCAGAGGTAGGCGTCGACGTTCGGCTCGGGCGAGGCCTGCGGGCGTTCACCGAGGCCGGCGCCCTTGATGTTGCACCAGTTGCCCGGAGCGGTCCGGACGTTGGGGACGCCGTCGCGGCCCGTGTCGACGACGAACGCCTTGCCGGTGATCCCGACGGTCGGCAGGCCCTTGGCCAGGTCCTGAACGTAGCCGAGCTCGTCGTTGGGGGCGGCGGCCGGGTCGCGCTTCGGCGCGGTGGGATCCTTGGCGGGGTCGTAGTTGGAGACGTCGGTGGCGAAGCCGCGGATCCGGTCGGGGCCGCCGGCCATCGTCAGCACGTCTTTGTAAACGGCGTAGCTCTTGACGATGTTGCGCGGCCAGCCGAGCCAGCCGGCGTGCGCGGCGTCGACGTAGATGAAGGCGTTCGGGAGCGACAGCTTGGCGATCGCGTAGGCGATGGCCCGCTTGTAGATCGGTTCGGCGGCGGCGCAGTTGGGCTTCTCGAGGTTCGTCACCAGGTTGGCCAGCGAATCGGGCTCGAGGATCAGCGCCGTGTTCACCTTGGGGTGCGCCGCCAGCGCCGCCGCGATGACGTCGATGTACTCTTTCTGGTAGCGCGCTTCGCCGGTCTGGTTGGGTTGCAGCTCACCCGCCGAAGCGGCCGCCGCGCAGTCCCGGCCGGGCATGTCGTAGACGACGAACGTCGGGACCACGGGCTTGCCGCCCGCGGCCTGTTGCGCCTCGGCGTCGGCCAGGTACTGGGGCAGTTTGGCCAGGTCGGCGATCTTGCTCATCCAGATGGCGGTCGAGTAGAGGGAGAGCTTCCTGAGCTTGGCGGCCGATTCAGGGTGCTTGGCCGCAAGCGCCTCGACCGTGGCCTTGTAGTCGGGGTTCACGTAGAACGTCGCGCCCTCGAACGGGTTCACGTTGGGCGCGTGCGGGCCCGTGGCCGGGACGACCGCCACCGGCTTCATCGACGCGGCGGGGCCCGCGCAGGCCGCCACCGCCAAGCTCAAACCCGCGCCAAGGACCAGAATCAGCGAGCTGACATTCCTCATTCGATCTCTCCTCCGAGGGCCGCGAGCATAGATCAAGCCGGTCCCAAGAAAAACCCGAAGGAGAGGGGCCAAGCGCGGGCGGCCGAGCGTGCCGGTGCGTGCGAGGAGTCACCGCCTTCTGGCGAAAATTGAATTAGTGTCGGTGCCCTCCGCCCCGGAGCTATCCTGAGACCCCGCAAATGAAGCTGATCTCGTCGCTTATCGTCCTCGCTGTGTTGGGCTCGCTGCTGGCGCTCGTCACCGCGCAGCCCGGCTGCGCCGGCAGCTGCGCCTCGAACTGCCCGACCCTCTCCGTCTACATCGGCGACCTCGACAACTACGAGCTCGGCGGCGTGGTCACCGGGTTCGTCATGGACGGTCCGGCCTGCCCAAACACCGCGGGCTGCGTGGGGGACGAGGTCAACACCGTCTGCACGCACTTCTCTCTGGAGGCGCCCCGGCCCGGGAGGTGCGACTTTTACATCACCTTCAGCGATCGCCCGTCCGAGGTGGTCCACCTGACCTTCGGCCCCACGCAGAACAGCGCCGGCACCTGCTGCCAGGGATACCCGCCGGTCGGGCCCAACATCTACGTCATCCCCGACTTTCCGTCCGGAGGCCTCATCTATCCCAAGGACGGCTGGGACGGTGGGCCGACCAACGTCACCCTCTACAACGACGGCTCGACCGAGGACGCCGCCCGCGACGCCGGCGCGGACGCGCCGGGCGGCGGCTGACCGCGGGGTTCGATCGCGTGGGATCCGACGGGCTTCGCCCGGCGGATCCCGCCGCGGGAGGGTGCAGGAACCCTCTCAGGGTTCCCGCTTCTTGCCGATCCCGAACAGGCGCTTGAGCGGATCGTAGTAGCGGTCGACGACGCGCTCCTTGAGCGGAATGATGGCGTTGTCGGTGATGGTGATGTGCTCGGGGCAGACCCGGGTGCAGCACTTGGTGATGTTGCAATAGCCGACGCCGTAGGCCTTCTTGAGCTCCGGGACGCGGTCCTCGGTGTCGAGCGGGTGCATCTCCAGCGCCGCCGTGTGGACCAAAAACCGCGGGCCGATGAACTCGTCGTGCTTGTGGTGGTCGCGCAGCACGTGGCAGACGTCCTGGCAGAGAAAGCACTCGATGCACTTGCGGAACTCCTGCACGCGCTCGATGTCTTCCTGCTGCATGCGCCAGGTGCCGTCGGGCGCGTCGGGCGCGCGCGGCTTGAACGGCTTGATCTCCTTCTTGACCCGGAAGTTCCAGGAGACGTCGGTGACCAGGTCGCGGATCGACGGGAACGCCTGCATCGGCTGAACGGTGACCGGCTCGGAGAGCGGCAAGGTGTCGAGCCGGGTCATGCACATCAGCTTGGGCATGCCGTTCACCTCCGCCGAGCACGACCCGCACTTGCCGGCCTTGCAGTTCCAGCGGACGGCCAGGTCGTTGGCCTGCTCGGCCTGGATCTGATGGATGGCGTCGAGGACGACCATCCCCTCCGAGACCGGGGTCCGGTAGTCCTTGAACTCCCCTTTGCCCTTTTCGCCGCGCCAGACGCGAAAGACTGCGGAGTCGGCCATGGTTACTTGTTCTCCTCGATGACCTGCTTGAGGTCATCGCGCAGCGTGGGGATGGTCTCGCGCCGCAGCTCGGCGCGCCCGCCGGCCCCTTTGCGCACGACGTGGTTGAAGGTGGCGAAGCTCGGATCCTTGTCCGGGAAGTCCTCGCGGAAGTGGCCGCCGCGCGACTCCTTGCGCGCCAGCGCCGAGGTGGCGATCACCTCGGCGCAGGCCAGCAGGTTGGCGAGGTCCAGCGCCGTGTGCCAGCCGGGGTTGTACTCCCGGTTTCCCTGGGCGGCGATCTTGGCGGCGCGCGCCTTGAGGGCGTGGATCCCGTCGACCGCCTTCTGCATGTCGGCGTCGTTGCGGACGATCCCGACGTTGGCCTGCATGAGGTCCTGCAGCTCGTACTGGATCTTGTAGGGGGCCTCGGTGTCGCCGCCGGCCGCCGCCCGCTCGAACGGCGCCAGCGCCACCCGCTCGGCGGCCTCCAGGGCCCCGCCGTCGATGTTCACCGCGCCGCGCTCGCGCGCGAACTTGGCCGCGTGCTCACCGGCGCGCTTGCCGAAGACCAGCAGGTCGGAGAGGGAGTTGCCGCCCAGGCGGTTCGCGCCGTGCAGCCCGGCCGCGCACTCGCCGGCCGCGAACAGCCCCGGCACCGTCGACATCTGCGTGTCGCCGTCGACGCGGATGCCGCCCATCGTGTAGTGCGTGGTCGGCCCCACCTCCATCGGCACCTCGGTGATGTCGACGTTCGCCAGCTCCTTGAACTGGTGGTACATGCTGGGGAGCTTCTTTTTGATGTGCTCGGCCCCGCCCGGCACGCGCGCCTTGATCCAGGCGATGTCCAGGAAGACGCCGCCGTGCGGGCTGCCGCGCCCCTCGCGCACCTCTTTCATGATCTTGCGCGCCACGTGGTCGCGGGTGAGCAGCTCGGGCGGGCGGCGGCTGTTCTTGTCGCCCTGGGTGTACTTCCAGCCCTCTTCCTCGTTGTCGGCGGTCTGCGCTTTGTAGTTCTCTGGGATCTCGTCGAACATGAAGCGCTTGCCATCCTTGTTCCGCAGGACGCCGCCCTCGCCGCGCACCCCCTCGGTCACCAGAATCCCTTTCACCGACGGGGGCCAGACCATCCCGGTCGGGTGGAACTGGATGAACTCCATGTCCATCAGGTCGGCGCCCGCCTCGTAGGCCAGCGCGTAGCCGTCGCCGGTGTACTCCCAGCTGTTGCTGGTGATCTTGAAGGCGCGGCCGACGCCGCCGGTGGCGAGCACGATCGCCTTGGCCTTGAACACGCGCAGGTTGCCGCGCTCGCGGTCGTAGCCGAACGCGCCCGCGACGCGACCGGCGTCGACGAACAGCTTGGTGATCGTGTGCTCCATGTAGACCTTGAAGCCCTGATGGACGCCGTGGTCCTGCAGCGTGCGGATCATCTCCAGGCCGGTGCGATCGCCGACGTGCGCCAGGCGCGGGTAGCGGTGGCCGCCGAAGTTGCGCTGCAGGATGCGGCCGTCCTTGGTGCGATCGAAGACGGCGCCCCAGGCCTCGAGCTCGCGCACGCGGTCGGGCGCCTCCTTGGCATGCAGCTCGGCCATCCGCCAGTTGTTGAGGTACTGCCCGCCCCGCATGGTGTCGGCGAAGTGGACCTTCCAGCTGTCGCGATCGTCGACGTGCGCCATGGCGGCGGCCACGCCACCCTCGGCCATCACCGTGTGCGCTTTGCCCAGCAGTGATTTGCACACGAGACCGACCTTGGCGCCGCTCGCCGCG
>DASYEX010000143.1:0-14365 GCA_036498765.1 Polyangia bacterium | reverse complement strand
CGTCCTTGTAGGCGGCCTTCCCGGTCGTCACGTAGAGCTCGGTCGCCGCCCAGTAGAACTCGTCGTCGACGTGGTCGTCGTCGTACGGCCCGCCGCCGACGCCGCCCTTGGCCTGGTAGACCTCCGGGTGGGCGCGCGCGGCCTCCCAGGCGCGCTCGGCGGCCGTCAGGCACTTCGCCGAGAACGCCGGATCGATCTTCTTCCAGACGCGCGCGGCCTGCGCGGCGTTGGCGGTCAGGTTCAGCGAGGCCGCGGTCGTCGGCGGTTGCAGGTAGCGGACCATCGGGTCCTGGTTGGGCGCGAGGCCGAGCTGCGTCCAGTTGCCGTCGTGGATCTTGGCGTGGACCATCCCGCCGAGCGGGTTCCCCTCCGGGACCTGCATCTTGAGCTCGAACTCCAGCTCCCAGCGGACCTCGTCGAGCAGATCGGGCACCCCGTTGGTGTTCTCGGGGATGTTCATCTTGCCGTCGGCGAAGTCGCCCGCCGAGGTGCCGAACGCCTTCTCGCGCTCCCACCAGTTGAGCAGCGTCCACACGGAGATGCCGGCGCTGATGAGGTACTTGCCGTGATCGCCGGCGTCGTACCAGCCGCCCGTCACGTCCAGCTTGTAGCTGCAGCCGCTGCCGGGCGCGCAGGGGACGTCGTTGTCGCCGTGGTTCGGTTTGACGCCGACGTGGCCCGCCGGGTGCGCCCACTTGGGATCGCCCGCGTAAGGCATCTTGATCTCGATGCCGCTGCGGGTCTGATAGAAGTAGGCGAGCGCGTCGTACTTCAGCCTGCGATAGATGTCCGGGCCGATGTCGAACGGGTGGCTGACGTCGTTCCCCACTTTCAGTGTGTAGCCGGTCCCCACCTGCGTCGTGCCGGTGAAGTCCGCCGCCGAGACCTTCTCGCCCGAGTCGTGGTCGTCGCCGAAGGGGATGGTGACGCCCGAGGCGACCGACTCGCCCTTGGCGTTGAGCAGCGTCCACGGCGTGGCGGTCGGGTTCTTGACGATGGCGATCTTGGCCAGCGCCGGCAGATACCCGACCTGGTTCACCAGCACGTTGAGCACCGGCGGCGGCGACGGCTCGGGGACCTGCGCGTACTCCGGATCGTCGAGGTGCGTGTCGTCGAGGCAGACGGTGAACGGCAGCGCCGCCTTGGCCAGCTGACCGCCCATGTGCAGCGCGAACTCGACCCCCGCGTCGTCGGGCCCGGTCATGGTGAAGCTGCCGGTGTAGACCTTCGGCGTCGGGCCCGGCGTGAAGAGCAGCTTGTAGAACTCCTTGTAGGGCGGCCCCGCGTCACCGACCTTGAGGTAGACGCGCGTCTCGGCCGTGGCGTGCATCTTGAACTGCACCGTGTAGTGGTGCCCCTTCTGCAACCGGATGTGCTGCTGCTTGAGCTGCGCGTCCCAGCGCGCCTTGCCCTTCTGCCGCACCTCCATGCAGAGCTCGCCGTTGGTAATCTTGGCCTTTCCCTCGGCGCCGTTGCCGAACTCGCCGCTCCAGGGGAGCGCGCGCGAGCCCTGGGTGAAGCCCTCGTTGTAGAGCAGGTTGTGCCCCTCGAGCGGCGGGGGCGCCTTGCCGGGATCGACCGGCCCGCTGGCGTTCGGCCCCGCGGCGGGCGGCATGCCCGGGGGACGGCAGCCCCCGGCCAGGAGCGGCACCATCAGCACGAGCAAAACGGAGGCGGACGTTCCGGCGAAAACCCGGCGAGCTAGGCTCATGGGAACGATACCTATCGCCATCCGCCGACCGCAGGCAAATGGTTTCCGTGCCCCGTGCTGGCCCCGTCTGGCGCCCGCCGGCCCACTCTGATATGCGTCGGCCACCCTCCCTGATGTCCATCCGATCCCGCCCGCTGCTCCTCGCCATCGCGCTGGCCCTGCCATTGGCCTTCGCGGCCACCTGCGCCACCACCGGCGCCCGCAAATACCCAGCGCGGCCGGGGGGCTGCAAGCTTCGCGTCTTTCACGGACCGCCGGAGGTGAAGGAGTGGGACGATCTCGGCATCGCCCACGTCGACTGCCAGCTGGATCTCGGCCGCGTCCAGTGCCTGCAACGGCTGAAGATGGAAGCCTGCCGCCTGGGGGCCGACATCCTCTACGACGTCCCCCAGAAGCCCCTGCGCCCCACCGATCAGGGGATGGTCTACACCGGCCACGTCGCGCACACGAAGGTGAGCGACGGCGGTGGCGTGGGCCCAGGCGAAGAGAAGGAGCCGGACGGCGGCGCGGCCGCGGACGAGTCGAGCTTCGAGAAGTCCGTTCCCGTCGAGCCGATCGCGCCCGTGGTGGCGCCGCCCGCGAACACCAACCACGCCAGCCCCAACAGCCCCGCCAGCCCTGTCAGCCTTGCGAGGGACGGCGGCCCGGGGTGATCGCCCGCCGCTGGCGGACGGCGGGACTGGCGCTCGGCCTGGTCTCAGGTTGCGCGGCTCTGGGCTGCGCGTCCCCGACGGGCGCGGCCCCCAAGCGGACGCCCTACCTGGTGCCGCCGCTTGCCGGCGAGCTGTCGCCCGCGGAGCAGAAGCGGGAAGAGTGGCGGCGCAGCCGGGTGAGGCTCTACATGGACGACTTTGGCGAGCTGGGCCGCTACCGCGCCGCGAACGCCGCCCTGCCGCCGTCGAGCCCCGGCGACCAGCGGGTGGTCTTTTATGGCGACTCGATCACCGACATGTGGCCGCTGGCGCTGTCGTTTCCCGGCAAGCCGTATGTCAACCGCGGAATCAGCGGGCAGACGACCTCGCAAATGCTGGTTCGCTTCCGGCAGGACGTGCTCGCCCTCGGAGCCAAGGTGGTGGTCATCCTGGCCGGCACCAACGACATCGCCGGGAACACCGGGCCGATGACGCTGGACGAGACCGAGGCGAACATCGCCTCCATGGTGGAGCTCGGGCGCGCGCACGGCGTCCGGGTGGTGCTCTCGTCGGTGCTGCCGGTGCACAACTACACGCGCGAGGCGCAGCTCGCGTTTCCACTGCGGCCGCCCGAAAAGATCGCGGCGCTCAACAACTGGCTCAAGACGTACGCCGCCCAGAACGGCTGCGTCTACCTCGACTACGCGCGCGCGATGACCGACGAGCGCGGCTTCCTGCAGCGCGAGCTCGCCACGGACGGCCTCCATCCCAACAAGGCCGGGTACGCGATCATGGCGCCGCTCGCCGAGGCCGCGGTCGCGATGGCGCTGGCGCCCCCCTGATCTCGCACCGATCCGCTTGTATTGCAGGGGCGCCCGACGCATCATGCGCCCATGGTTTCTGGAATTGGGCGGGCGCGCGCGACCTTGGTTGCGTTCACACTCGCCGTCGCCGCCGGTTGCGGCGGCAGCGGCGCGGGTCCGGGCGGGACGGGCGGCGCGGCCGGCCAGCTCGGCCTGGCGGGCGCCACCGGAGCGGGCGGCGCGAGGCCGGCGCTCGACGGCGCCACCGGCGACGCGGCCTCGTCGTTCGTCACGCTGTTCGACTTCGCCACTCTCGCGCAGGCCTCCGTGGTCACGGTCGCCAACGGCGGCGACACGAATCCGGGGGACCTCGGCGTGCACCCGAGCAGCGTCGACGCGGGCGGCCTGGCGACCGTCAGCTGGGACGACCAGGTCGGCGCGCCCGCGCCGGGCTCGGTGCAGATCCATCTGCCCTGCAACGCCTACGGCCAGTTCGTCGACTACCAGCTCATCCTGCCGATCATCACCGACATGGGCGGCAGGACCGTCTCCCTCATGCTCCGGCTCGACAGCGGGTTCTCGCCGGACGCCGCGGCGCCGGGGTACGTGCTCCTCTACGCCAAGAGCGGCGACAACTGGGACTGGGGCCAGACCGCCGCGATCTCCATCGCGCCCGCCTCCGCCGGCCAGTGGGTCAAGTACACCTTCTCGATGGCCGCCCCCGCCACGGGGACGTCGGCGAGCTTCGATCCCGGCTACGTGAAGTCGATCGGCCTGCAGATCGACACCGGCGCGGGAACCGGCGCGACCGCCCTGCCGACGCCGGCCGTCTTCCACCTCGACACCGTCGGGTACCAATGAGGCCCGAGGCGCGAACGACGCCGAGGCTGGTCACCGCGCTCATCGCGGCGGCCGGCGCGCTGGCCGGCTGCGGCGGCGGCTCGGGCGGCGCGGGCAACAGCGACGTCGACGACGATTTCCCGCAGGCGCTGGCCGCCGGGCTGGCGCCCACCCCGCCGATGGGCTGGAACAGCTGGAACGAGTTCCAGGGGAACGTCAGCGAGAAGCTGGTCGAGTCGGTCGCCGACGCCTTCGTCTCGAGCGGGCTCAAGGACGCCGGCTACACCTACGTCAACATCGACGACACCTGGTCGAACAAGGCGGGGCGCGCGGCCGACGGGTCGCTGCAGCCCGACGTGAACAAGTTCCCCGACGGGATCTCCGGCGTCGCCGACTACGTGCACGCCGCCGGGCTGAAGCTGGGGATCTACGGCGACCGCGGCACCGCCACCTGCGGCGGCTACCCCGGCTCGCAGGGGTACGAGACGCAGGACGCGGCCACCTTCGCCGGCTGGGGCGTCGACTACCTCAAGTACGACAACTGCAGCGCCTCGCTGCCCGTCGAGACCCAGTACCAGACGATGCAGGCGGCGCTGGCGGCGACGGGGCGCCCGTTCGTCTTCAGCCTGTGCGCCTGGCAGTTCTACGAGTGGGGCGTCACCACCGGGACCCTCTGGCGCACGACCGGCGACATCAAGGACGGCTGGCCGTCGATCTACGCCAACGTCATGAACAACCGGACCTACGCGGCGTACGCCGGACCGAACGGCTGGAACGATCCCGACATGCTGGAGGTCGGCGTCACCGACGACGTCGACTACGGCTTCGTCGACACCAACCACATCGAGTACCAGTCGCACTTCAGCCTGTGGGCGATCGCCGCCGCGCCGCTCATCATGGGGAACAACCCGACAAAAGTGGCGGGCAACCCCGACATCCTGGCCATCCTCACCAACAAAGAGGTGATCGCGCTCGATCAGGACGCGCTCGGCCTGCAGGGGACCGTGGTCTGGCAGAGCGCCGACGGCAACCTCTCGGTCTGGGCCAAGCCGCTCAACGAGGCGGGCGCGCGCGGGGTGGTCCTGCTGAACGCCGGCGACGCGCCCGCCGACGTGGGCTTCACGCTGCCGATGATCGGCCTTGGGGGCGGCACGGCGAAGGCACGCGACCTCGTCGCCCACGCGGATCTGGGGAGCTTCACCGACGCCTATGCGGTCGCGGCCATCGCCTCGCATGGAACGGCCACCTTGAAGGTGACCGGCACGGAGCCGGCGCGGCCTTCGGGGACCGTCGACCTCTCCGATCTGACCTGGACCTACCAGGCGAACGGTCTCGGGCCGGTCGAGAAGGACATGAGCAACGGGTTCTCGGAGGCGGGCGACGGCGCGACCATCTCGATCGCCGGTACCCCCTACCCGAAAGGGCTGGGGATGGCGGCGCCGGCGGCGGTCATCTACCGACTCAACAAGAGTTGCACCAGTTTCACCGCCACCGTCGGCGTCGACGACTCGGCGCACGGGCAGGGCTCGATCGTCGCCTCGGTCTGGGCGCAAGGCGGTTCAAGCGACACTTGGACGAACCTCTTCACCAGCCCCACGCTGACCGGCGAAAGCGGCGCGAACGCCGGTCCGATGCCGGTCGCGGTCGACGTGACCGGCATGCGGCGCCTCAAGCTGATGGTGACCAACGCCCTGGACGGGGCGGCCTGGGATCGCGCGAGCTGGGGGAATCCGCAGTTGGTCTGCCCCAAGTGAGCAGCCTATGAGGATGCGGGCCGTCGCCGCGATCCTCCTCGGTCTGGCGGCGCCGGCGGGCGCCTCGGCGGCGCCGGTGGTGCCGACGCTGACCTCACCGAACGGCCGCCTCTCGGTCGTCGTGCACACGGCGCCCGATCTGTCGTACGACGTCCTCTATGGCGGCAAGCCACTCCTGGCCGGGGCCACGCTGGCGCTGACCGTCGACGGGGTCCGGCTGGGCGCCGCGCCGCGGGTCCTGTCGGTCACGTCGTCGCACACGGACGCCACGGTGATCCCGCCGGTCCGGCAGACGGCGGCCAGCTTGCCGGACAAGCACAACGACCTGCACGTCGCCTGCGCAGGCGGCTACGCCGTCGACTTCCGCGCCTACGATCTCGGCGTCGCCTACCGGTTCGTCACCTCGCTCGCCAAGCGCGAGGTCAAGATCACCGGCGAGGAGGCCACCTTCCGCTTCGCCGCCGACGCCGGCGTCTACTACCCGCGCGAGGAGGGCTTCTTCTCGCACAACGAGCGCCAGTTCAAGCGCGTGCGCCTGGGCGAGCTCGGGCCCCAGGCCCTGGCCAGCATCCCGGCCGTCGTCGAGACCCCGGTGGGCCCCAAGGTGGCGATCGCCGAAGCCGACATCGAGGACTACCCCGGCCTCTGGCTCCGCGGGACGGGCGGCGCCGCGCTGTCGGCCACCTTCCCGCCCTACCCGCTCGAGGAGAAACTGATCAAGGATCGCGACCTGCGGATCACGCGCGCCGCCGGCTACATCGCCGTCACCCGCGGCACGCGTACGTTTCCCTGGCGGGTCCTGGGCATCGCCGAGAAGGACACCGACCTCGTCGGCAATCCGCTCTGCTACCTCCTCGCGCGCCCGTCGGAGATCGCAGATACCTCCTGGATTCGTCCCGGCAAGGTGGCCTGGGACTGGTGGAACGCGCTCAACCTGCGCGACGTGAAGTTCAAGCCGGGCGTCAACACCGAGACCTACGAGGCCTACATCGACTTCGCCGCCGACTACGGCCTCGAGTACGTCATCCTCGACGAAGGCTGGTACAAGCCGGGCGATCTGCTGTCCGTGACGCCGACGCTGGACATGCCCAAGCTGCTGGCCCACGCGCGCGAGAAGCACGTCGGCATCATCCTGTGGGCGGTGTGGAAGACGCTGGCGGACCAGCTCGAGCCGGCGCTGGCCCAGTTCGACAAGTGGGGCGTCGCCGGCCTGAAGATCGATTTCATGCAGCGCGACGACCAGCCGGTCATCCAGTTCTACTGGCGCGTCTGCCGCGAGCTCGCCAAGCGCAAGATGCTGGCCGACTTCCACGGGGGGCTCCGCGCCGTGCTGCTCACGCGCACCTGGCCGAACTTGCTCACCACCGAAGGCGTCCAGGGGCTCGAGCACGTCAAGTGGAGCGACGCCACCGAGCCGGAGCACGACGTGACCCTCCCCTTCACGCGCATGTTCCTGGGGCCGATGGACTTCACGCCGGGCGCCATGCGCAACGCCGACCGGGCGCACTTCAAGATCAACTTCAACGCCCCCATGAGCCTGGGGACGCGTTGCCACCAGCTGGCGATGTACGTCGTCTACGAGAGCCCGCTGCAGATGCTGGCCGACTCACCGTCGAACTACCGGCACGAGCCGGAGGCGATGCAGTTCCTGGGTCCCGTCCCGTCGGTGTGGGACGAAACCCGCGTGCTCGACGGAAAGATCGGCGACTACGTGGTGGTCGCCCGGCGGCACGGCGACGACTGGTACCTGGGCGCGCTCAACGACTGGACGCCGCGCGAGATCGAGATCGACACGTCGTTTCTCGACAGCGGCGGCGGGCATCTGATGCGCGAGATGGTGGCCTACGTCGACGGCGCCGACGCCGACCACGCCGCCGAGAGCTTCCAGCGCAAGCTCGAGCCGGTGGTCCCCGGCCAGCACGTCCGCGTGCGGCTGGCGGCGGGCGGCGGCTTCGCGGCCCGGATCAACCTGCGCTGGGTCGCCCCGAAACAGGAAGCGCCGCGGTCGGCGCCCCTGCCGGCGCCGGCGCCGAAGCGCCCGTGACCGATCCGGTAATCTTCGGCGACCACGCGGCGATCAGCTTCAGCGTCGTGTCCTTGTCGTAGATGCTGTACCAGCCCTGCTTCTCGTGGGGCGGGTCGCCGATGAACGGATCGCCCGGCTTCCAGAACTCGCCCGGACGCGGCGGCCGCTGATCCCCCGCCCAGGCCCACGGCATGATCCCCGCCATCGGCGTGGTCGGGATGAGGGACGCCACCAGCGAATAGACCTCCTGGAAGTACTGGTCGCGGAAGGTCGTCGGCGAGCTGGGGTCGAAGCTGCCGCCGTCGCGGGGAAAGCCGAACTCCTCGAGCAAGAGCGGCTTTCCGGTCTTGGCGGCCAGCTCGGCGTGCTTGGCGACGTACTTCTTGGCCAGGTCGAGCGCCCGCGGATAGCCCTTGGGGATCGAATCGCCGTGCACCCATCCCCAGTTCTCCGCCCACATGTGAAAGCAGATGAAGTCGATGGCCGCGCTCGCGTGATCCTTGACCGGGTCGACGCCCGCGTAGACCGGCGATCCGGTCAGCCCCTCGCTGCCCGTGGTGACCAGCTGTCCGGGCCCGAGCGACTTGATGAGGCGCGCGGTCCTGTCGATCCAGTCGTGGAACGCCGACTGGTTGGTCATCCCGCGCGGTTCGTTGGCGAGCTCCCAGATCACGGTGGGGTTCGACTTGAGCTGGGGAACGATGAACTTGATGAAGGCCTCGTAGAGCTCGACGGCCTTGGCGTTCTTGTAGAAGCTGCCGGCGAAGTGCTGATAGGTGTCCCAGCTGCCGCCGGGCGCCGGCGGCGGGTACGGGATCGCGCCGCCCCCCGCCCAGGAGACGTACTGGGCGAAGCCGCCCGACCACTGCCAGAAGTTGCTCAGCTGATAGATGCCGAAGAGGCCGCGCTTCTGGAGCTCCTCCGCGAACCGGAGCACCCCCGCCACGCCGGCCGGGTCGTACTGGCCGGGCGCCGGCTGGATGGTGGGGACGATCCGCTCGGGCTCGGTGTTGGGCCCCTCGGTGGCGGCCATGGTGCGGATCATGTTGATGCCCGCAGCCTGGATGCCGTCGAGGTCGCGCCGGACTTGATCCCATCCGCCGGTGATGTTGTCGGTCCGGGCCAGCGTGGTGCCGGCCCAGTAGTTGATACCGCTAACGAAGAACGGCTTGCCGTCCTTGGTGAAGCGCGTGCCGCGCACGTCGAGGCCACCGGCCAGCGGCTGATTGCCGAGGCGGGCGGCCGAGACCGGCGCCGGGCCGCCGTGGCAGCCGTCGAGCAGGAAGGCGCCGCCGGCGACGGTGGCGCCCTGCAAGATCTCACGACGGGTGGGCGAGAAATGCGCGGCGGGGACCTTCGGCATCGGCAACCTCCGCGGGGTTTGTCGCACGGGTGGACGCGCCGTTCAAGCGCGGTTCAAGCGCCGCTTGCGTCCGCGCGTGGCCCGCGGCACGCTGGCCGCCATGGGCAGATTCGCGAAAATCCTCGGACTGTTTGCGTTCCCATTTCTTTTGTCCTCCGGGCTGCTCGCGCCGCCCGCGCGCGCGGCGGACCTGCCAGGCCGGGCCACCACCGCCCCGCTGGGCGTCACCTACTCCGGCTGGCGCGGCGACTTCAAGGACGCCGCCCGCAAGCTCGACACCTTCAAGACCATCGGGTTTCGAATGGTGGCGTTCGTCCCGACCTACGCCTACGTGGGGCTGGACAAGATCGATCTCGGCTCGGGTCCCGACGCCGCCGAGCTGGGCGGCGCGATCGCCATCGCGCTGGCGGACGGCCTCTCGGTCGTGGTCAAGCCCCACCTCGACCCGCCCGCCTATGAGCCCGGCTTCGATCAGTTCCAGTCGGAGAACGGCAGCTGGCGCGTCGCCTGCCCGTGGCGGGGCTTCTTCGACGTCGATCCGATGAGCGCCGCGTATCGCGAGGGCGTGGTCTTCGGCGCGCTACGAACGCTGAAGGAGGTCCTCGACAAACCGAGCCCGGCGCCCGCGCCGCCCGTCCGCCTCGAGCTGGGGGTCGAGCTCATGAGCGCCGTCGTCTACGCCCCCGAGAAGTGGGAGCAGCTCCTCTCGGCGGCCAAGAAGGAGCGACACCGCCTCGGCCTCGACGGCAAGGTCCTGCTGTCGCACAACTTCACCCACCACCTCGAGATCGCCGACGACTTCGTGGCGCGGATGACACCGAGCGGGCGCGCCGCGCTCCGGCGCTACATCCGGGGCCTCGACGCGCTCTCGCTGTCGCAGTACATGGATCTCACCGCCGCCGTCCCGCCCGCCGAGCGGGGCAAGCGGTTGCCGACCGTCGCCGAGATCTCCGACGCGCTCCTGCTGGCCGAGACCGATTTTCGCCGGGACATTCTCGGCAAGGCGCTGGGCCTGCGCGGCAAGGAGATCCCGCCCCTGCAGATCGGCGAGTTCGGCGTGGGCCGCGGCGGCCTCAAGCACCCGAACCTCTGGGCCGGCGAGGCGACGCCCGCCCAGGAGAAGGCGCTGGCCCACGAGATCGCGCTCGGCCACGCGGGCCTGCTCGCCTACCTGGCCCGCCCCGACGGGCGCACGGCCGGCGGCGCCGTCCTCTGGGTCACCGGCCGCCACTACGACATCTTCGGCTGGGAGAATCCGGCCTACGCCAACCCCGAGGCGGTCGCGGAGATCAAGGCGGCGCTCGGCCGCTGAGCCGCGACCCACCGGTCGAGCTTCGGTCTCGTTCACGCCACATGGGCGTTGATGGGCCGCCGGCCCAAGCCATGGCAGTGCCACGGAATCTTCTGTAGGCTCGCCCCTCCCCATGACGGTCGCAGAGTTTCCGCGCCCCGAACCGACGGGCGCGGTGGTGGCAGACGCGCCTCGGCCATCGTTCCGCTATCCAGGCATCGACGTCCTGCGGGCGTTCGCCGCCACCGGGGTGGTCGTCGCGCACATCACCAAGTGGCCATGGGGATACACGCAAGCGGCCGGAATGCCGGGGCGGGTCTGGAACTTCTGGAGTCAGTGGATCGGCAACTGGGGGGTCGGCGTCTTCTTCATCCTGAGTGGACTCTGCATCCATCTCCCGGTGGCCCGGCGATTGGCCGAGGGGCGCGCGCCGGAGATCGACCTCGGACGTTACTTCAAGCGGCGGGCCCGCCGAATCTACCCGCCGCACGCTGTCGCCATCTTTGCGAGCTGGGCGGTCGCCGCCTGGATCGCGTTGCCGCCGGGGTACGAAAGGTACCTCTCCGTTCCGACCCCGATCCAGCTGGTGGCGCACATCTTCATGGTTCACACGTTCATCCCGAGCGCGTTCTACTCGGTCAGCGTGGTCCTCTGGACGATCGCGCTCGAAGCGCACTTCTACCTCCTCTACCCGGCGATTCTCCGCCTGCGGCGCCACTTCGGAATGCCTGCCATCTGCGCCGCGCTGTTCGGGTTGATGGTCGTCCTGAAGGTCCTCGTTCATGCAGCCCCGCAGGGCCTGGCCTCCATTCTGGTCGTCAACTTCCCCGGCCGCTGGTGGGAATGGGTCCTGGGCGCTGTGCTGGCCGAGCGGGTGGCGGCGGCGCCTCGGATGGACCTGTCGCGTGGTCTGGCGCTTGGGGCCGTCGCCCTCTCGGCGGTGGGGATGTGTGCCGTGGCGCGGCTCCCGCACGGCGTCCTGGTCGGCGTGGTTCTGGGCCCGTTCGTCTACGGCGCGACCGTCCTGGTGGTCACGCGCATGAGGTCTCGCCCGAGCAGCGTCCTCGAAAGACTCTTGGTCGGAGTGGGCGTCCGGAGCTACTCCCTCTACCTGACCCACACGATCGCGCTGACGCTCGTTCTCGCCGCCATCCACGGGCGCCTCGAGACCCCGGCTCTGCAGGTGGCACTGGCGCTCGCGGCTTCGTACCTGGTCATGGCTCTCTACTTTCGTCTGGTGGAGCGGCGGTTCATGGTTCCGGCCCGTCCCGCCGTGGGGCCACCGGCTGATCTCGCCCGCATTTGACGGGCGGGGCCTCGCCGCCGAGGCGGTCGCGGCGATCAAAGCGGCGCTCGGCCGCTGAGCCGAACGAAAAAAGCCCGGCCGCGTCGCCGCAGCCGGGCTCGAGAGAAACGGCGGCTCTCGCCGTCGCTGCTACTTCGAGGCGATCACGTTGTCGATGTAGATCGTGTACTCACCCGGAGCAAAGGTCCCACCGTCGAACGGGCCGTCCGAGTAGATGTGGATGCCGATCTCCTGGATCATCGAGGGCATGAAGGGGGCGGGCTGGTTGGGCGCGGCGGTCGCGGTGTCGAAGTCGAAGGTGAGCGGGGTGAAGGCCCCCGCCGTGAGCGAGACCCCCGTCGAGTTCGAGTAGATGTATTGCGTGCCCGATTTGGCGTAGATGAACGCGCCACCGAGGAAGCTGGTCGAGGTGCTGGGCGGGACCACGTTGACCGAGGCGTGCAGGACTGCGCCGGTCATATCCTTGGGGGGAGAGAATCCGAGCAGGACCTCGACATACTGATTGAAGTTCGTGTAGGTGGCCGTGACCTTGAGGGCCCCCGAGCCTGCCTGCCCGTGGTCGGGGTCCTGGCCGATGGTCGGATAGGTCCCGCCGTCGGGAACACCGGCGTCTGCGGCCTTGGACCCGAGGTTCGACGGATCGACGAAGGCCTGGATCGAGAACCCCTGGGTCCCCTTGGTGGCGTCGTCGAAGGTGTCGTCCAGGATGACCATCTTCCCGGCCGCGCCGGTGGAGCCCGCGCCGGCGCCGCTGCCGGCCGCGCCGGCCGCGCCGGTCGTGGCACCAGCGCCGGCCGAGCCGCCGGTTCCGGTGCTGCCGCCGCTGCTGCCGCAGGCGACGGAGGTGAGCATGAGCGCCGCGGCGCCGAGCCCCAAGATGACCGAAGATCGAGCTGCGAAGTTTTTCATGACCGAATCTCCCTGAATGGACGTTGCGCGACGCGTGGTTGGGTCGGGAGCGGATTAGAGCCGCATGTTCCTGGCGCTGTCAACGTTTCTCCCGAGATGTGAACGATACCCACGCCGCGCTCCCGGATTCCGGGCCGCGGCGACTTGTGTTACACACCTGCCGTGTCAGCCGACCAAGACGACCGTCCCCCAAGTTCCCCGCCCGTGCCCACGCGGCGCGCTTTTCTGGGTGCCGCGGCCGCCACCGCGCTGGTCCCCGCCGCCTGTGTCGGGCCGCGGCCGGGCGCCACGCCGCAGCCGAGCGCCGCCGACGTCCCGGCCGCCCGCAAGAACGGCACGCCGGCGCCCGACCTGGAGGCGCTGCTCGCGCAGATGACGCTGGACGAGAAGATCGGCCAGATGACCCAGATCGACAAGAACGCCGCGACGCTGCGG
The DNA here is from genome assembly GCA_036498765.1 of Polyangia bacterium. Lineage (GTDB taxonomy): Bacteria > Myxococcota_A > Polyangia > Fen-1088 > Fen-1088 > JADGRB01. Next base: position 1,295 of record DASYEX010000143.1, on the reverse strand, counting down.
GACGGCCACGAGATCAACCAGTACTTCCTGGGGTCGGTGTTGTCGGGGGCCGACTCGCTCCCCAAGCCGAACGAGCCGGCCACCTGGGTCACGATGACCGACCGGTTCCAGACCCACGCGCTCTCGACCCGCCTCGGCATCCCGATCATCTACGGCGTCGACGCGGTCCACGGAGACGGTGACGTCAAGGGCACGGTCCTGTTTCCGCACAACATCGGCCTCGGGGCCACCCGCAACCCGGACCTCGTCCAGAAAGCGGCGCGCGTGACCGCGGTCGAGACGGCCGGCACCGGCGTGCGCTGGACGTTCGCCCCCTGCATCGCGGTCGCGCGCGACGAGCGCTGGGGACGAACCTACGAGAGCTTCGGCGAATCGCCCGAGCTGGCGGAGCTGCTCGGCCCGGCGGCGGTCCGCGGGTTTCAGGAGGCGCCCGCGTCCGAAGCCGACAGCGCGGTCCTGGCCACGGCCAAGCACTTCCTCGGCGATGGCGGCACCGCCGGCGGCAAGGACCAGGGCGACACCAAGATCAGCGAGGAGGAGCTGCGCAAGCTCCACCTCCCCGGCTACCTGGCTTGCATCAAGGCCGGCGTCGGCAGCGTGATGGTCTCCTATTCGAGCTGGAACGGGACGCCCATGCACGGCAACAAGGCGCTCATCACCGACCTCCTCAAGGGCGAGCTCGGCTTCTCCGGGTTCGTGGTCACCGACTGGTCCGCCATCGACAAGATGTCGAAGGACTACAAGCAGGACGTCGAGGTCTCGATCAACGCCGGCATCGACATGGTGATGGTCCCCAACCGGACCCGCGAGTTCATCGCCGACCTCAAAGAGCTGGTGACCGCCGGACGCGTGCCGATGGCGCGCATCGACGACGCCGTCCGCCGGATTTTGCGGCAGAAGGCGCGCTTCAAGCTGTGGGAGCGCCCGTTCGCCGACGCGGCGCTGACGGCGCGGATCGGGTCGCCCGAGCACCGCGCGGTGGCGCGGCAGGCGGTGCAGCAGAGCCTGGTGGTGCTGAAGAACGACAAGAACGTGCTGCCGCTGGCCGGCAACGCGCGTGTCCACCTCTGCGGCTTCCGGGCTGACGACATGGGCGTGCAGTGCGGCGGCTGGTCGGTCGGCTGGCGGGGGCGGCGCGGCCCGGTGACACCGGGGACGACGATCCGGCAAGGGTTCGCAGAGGTGCTGGGGGCCGGCCGGGTCACCTTCTCCAAGGACGCCTCCGGCGCCGCGGCCGCCGACGTGGTGGTGGCCGTGGTCGGCGAGGACCCCTACGCCGAGGGGAGCGGCGATCG
>DASYEX010000142.1:0-6199 GCA_036498765.1 Polyangia bacterium | reverse complement strand
GAAGGTGGTGTCGCCCGCGATCTGCAGGCGCGCCAGCGGGTCCATGACGAAGAGGAGCTTCATGTCTCTATTGTGACGACGATCCCGAAGGCGCGCCGCTCGGATCGCCGTTGCCCGGACCGGCTCCCGGGAGCGTCCCCGACACGGTGTCTTTCATGGGGAGCAGGTGCTCGAGCCCGTGCTTGCGCAGCCGGTAGTAGAGCGTCGAACGGTTGATCCCCAGCGCGCGCGCGGCGTGCGCGATGTTCCCCTGGGCGGCGTCGATGGCCGCGACGATGGCCGCCCTCTCCTGCTCGTGCAGGCGCTCGCCCAGCGGTCGCGCCCCGTCGGTGGCGCGCGCCGCCGGCGCGGCCGCCGTGCCGGGCGCGGCCGCCGAGGGCCGCCGGGTGAACTCCAGATCGGCGCCGGTGATCTCGGTCCCGCGCGCCAGGATGAGCGCCCGCTCGACCACGTTCTCGAGCTCACGGACGTTGCCGGGCCAGGGATAGGCGCAGAGCGCCGCGACGGCCGAGGCGTCGATTCCGCGCACCGGCTTGCCCGCGCCGGGGGCGTACTTGAGCAGGAAGTGCTCGGCCAGCAGCGGGACGTCGCTCGGCCGGTCGCGCAGCGGCGGCAGCAGGATCGGGAAGACGTTGAGGCGGTAGTAGAGATCCTCGCGGAAGGTGCCGTCGGCGATCTGCTTCTCCAGATCGCGGTGGGTCGCCGAGACGATGCGGACGTCGACCTTGATGGTCTCGGTCCCGCCCACCCGCTCGAGCTCCCGCTCCTGCAGCACGCGCAAGAGCTTCACCTGAACATCGAGCGGCAGGTCCCCCACCTCGTCGAGGAACAGAGTGCCGCCGTCGGCCAGCTCGAAGCGGCCGAGCCGCCGCGCCACCGCGCCGGTGAAGGCCCCCTTCTCGTGGCCGAACAGCTCGGACTCCAGCACGCCCTGCGCCAGCGCCGCGCAGTTGACCCGCACGAAGGGCTTCGACTCGCGCGCGCTGTTGATGTGGATGGCGCGCGCCACCATCTCCTTGCCGGTGCCGGTCTCCCCGCGCAAAAGGACCGTGGACGACGTCTGCGCCACCTGCTCGACCCGGGCCAGCACGTCCCGCAGCGCGGGCGACTCGCCCACGATCGCACCGTAGCTGAACGCGCTGTGCGCCTCCTTCGACAGCAGGCCGACGTAGGCCGAGAGCTGCTCCTCTAGCCGACGATTTTCGCGCACCAGCGCGAACCGCTCGACGGCGTGGGTCAGGACGCCGCGCAGCTCCTTCGAGTCCCAGGGCTTGGTGACGTAGCGGTAGATGCGCCCCAGGTTGATCGACTCGATGAGGACGTCGACGTCGGTGAAGGCGGTCACGATGATGCCGACCGCGTCGGGGCGGAGCTCGCGCGCCGCCTTGAGGAGGTCGAGGCCGGTCATCTTGGGCATCCGCTGGTCGGTGACGATCACCGCCACGTCGTTGTCGCGGGCCAGGGCCAGCGCCTCCTCACCGCTGCCGGCCAGGAGCAGCTTGAAGGCGCGGCCAAAATTGAAGCGAAAGGCGTCGAGATTGTCCGACTCGTCGTCGACGACCAACACCGGGAATTTCGCCAGATCCAACCCCTGCGGCATGCGCGGCTAGCATACTCCCACCGCAGCGGTTTTTGCGCTCCGGCCTCGAATGTTGCTACGATCGCGCCCTCGCGACTGTGACGGCAATGACTGAACGAAGGCGATCACGGACCCCCGAATCGGCGGCCGAGGGGGCGGCACACCCGCCGCTGGCCGCGCGCCGGCCGATGGCGCGCGCCACGCAGGTCGCTCTGTTCGAGCGGGAGGTGCGCGAGCGGCTGTCGCGCACGGCGCTGGAGCTGGTCCTGTCGCGCGCCGAGGTGATCTCCGAGGGACAGCGCAGCGTGCGCGGGGGCCGCGACGCCTACTTCGGGTCGACGATGCTGACGATCGATCTGCCGTCACTGGAGCTCCTGCTGCGCGACGCTTGCGACGCCGGGACGGCGCGGCGGCTGGCGGACCTGCTGGAGACCGACGCCCAGGCGGCCGCCCACGTCGAGGCGCTGGCCGCGCGCGAGGCGGCGCGGGTCTCCGCCGGCACGCCCACGGCCGTCCGCACGCACGTCGCCATCCGGGCCCAGGCCGCCAAGGTCTTCATCGACATCGACGTCGAAGCGACGTTCTGACGATGCACGAAGCGATCTACAGCTACGCCGGCGCCGCCAAGATCCTCGGGGTGCCGGAGAGCAAGCTGCGCTATTGGGCCCAGGTCGGGTTCGTCGGGCCGTCGATGCGCCGGGGCGGCAAGCCCCACTACTCGTTCCAGGACCTGGTCAGCGTCAAGGCCGCCAAGGAGCTCACCGACCGCGGGTTCAAGCCGGCCGAGATCCGGAAGGCGATCGAGGAGGTGCGGGCCACGCTGCCGCACGTCGACCGGCCGCTCGACCGGATGCGCGTCGCCTTCGACGGCGCCAAGCTGGTGGTGGTCGACGAGGGGAACGCCTTCGAATCGAGCGGACAGAAGCTGTTCGACTTCGGGTTGGGCGAGCTGGCTCGGGGCTCCGATGTCTCGCCCTCCCCGGCCATCGTCTCGCCCGCGTCGGCGGCCGTCGCGCCGGATCCCGGCGGCGCCAAGCGGCAGGCGTATGACTGGTTCGTGGAGGGGACGCGCGCCGAGCAGAACGGCACCGAGGAAGGGGACGCGCGCGCCGAGAGCTGTTACCGGGAGGCGCTGGCGCTGGACGCCGGGCTGGCCGCGGCGCGGACGAACCTGGGCAGCCTCGCCTACCGACGCGGCGACGCGGCGGCGGCGCGCGAGGCCTACGAGGAGGCGCTGGCGCTCGATCCGGACCAGCCGGAGGCGCGCTTCAACCTGGCGAACCTGGTGCTCGAGAACGGCGACCTCGAGCTGGCCGTGGCTGAGCTGCGCCGCGTGCTGCAGACCGCGCCCGACTTCGCCGACGCGCACTACAACCTGGCCGTCGCGCTCGAGCGCCTGGGCGGCCGCGCCGCCGCCCGCGCTCACCTCGAGCACTACCTTCAGCTGGAGCCCGAGGCCACGCCCTGGGCCGAACAGGCCCGCGCACTCATCGAGCGTCTCGACTAAACTCTCGCGATGGCGCGGTGGCTCGCCTTGGTCGTCTCGGCTGCGACGGTGGCGACCGCCGCGCGGCCCGCGCGCGATCGCGTCACGATTCCCGCCGGCCCCTTCACGCAAGGGAGCACGCGCGGCGAGGAGGACGAGCGCCCCGCCCGCAAGGTGACGCTGAAGGCGTTCGCCATCGATCGCACCGAGGTCACGCGCGGCGACTACGCCGCCTGCGTCGAGGCCGGTCGCTGCAAGCCGAGCGGCGACCAATCGGATGGTGACGCCAAGCTCCCCGTCACGGGCGTCGACTGGAACGAGGCGCAGGCCTACTGCAAGTTCGCGGGTGGCCGCCTTCCGACCGAGGCCGAGTGGGAAAAGGCCGCGCGCGGCACCGATGGGCGCGAGTACCCCTGGGGCAACGACATCGACTGCACGCGCGCCAACTGGGGGAACTTCGAGGGCGAGGGGCCGTGCGCCGGCAAGAACCCCGGCCACCCGGTCGCCGTCGGCCGCTACCCCTCGGGCGCCAGCCCCTATGGCGTGCTCGACATGGGCGGCAACGTCTGGGAGTGGGTGGCGGACAAGTACGATCAGGAGCCCGGCCGTCGCGTGGTGCGCGGCGGATCGTGCTGCAGCTTCTTCGTCGGCCCGCGCGCCGCCAACCGCAACGCCTGGGCCCCCGACCACCGCGACGGCGATCTCGGGTTCCGCTGCGTGGGCGCCAAATGAGGATGCCGAGGACGACGTGACGAAGCGCCGCCTCGCCCTGCTGGTCTGCCTCGTCGGCGCCGGCTCCTCCGTCGCGCGGGCCGCCGTCTCGACCCGCAAGGCGACCCCCGCACCTGTCAAGCAGGCGCGGGTCAGCGAGATCGCGCCCGAGCCGCCGCCGGGCGACCGCGACCATGATCGCATCGTCCGCATGCAGACGTCGCTGCGCGAGATCCTGCACGACAGCGTCTTGCGCCGGACGCGCGTGGGGATGCGGGTCATCGAGGCGCGCACCGGGCGCCTCTTCTTCGAGACGCGCGGCACGGTGCTGATGGACCCCGCCTCGAACCAGAAGGTGCTGGCCACGACCACGGCGCTCATGCGCCTGGGCGCCGACTGGCGGTTCCGCACCGAGCTTTCGGGCGCGGCGCCCACGGCCGACGGCGTGGTGGTGGGCGACGTCTACTTGCGCGGCAGCGGCGATCCGACGGTGGGGAGCGCCGACTTCGACGCCATGGCCGCCGAGCTCGCCCGCCGGGGCGTGCGCAGCGTGGCCGGTGCCGTGGTGGCCGACCCGCGCCGGCTGGGGGCCGACGAGCCGGTCGCCGACGAGGAGGCCGACGAGCCCGCGGCCCCGGGCGTCGCCACCAGCGACGACGCCAAGCTGGAATCGCTCGGCAAGCTCTCGCCGCGCGTACCGCTGGTGGTCAACCACGGCCTCATGCTGGTTCGGGTGCGGCCCGCGGCCGAGGCCGGCACCCTCGCCGAGGTGACCACCACCCCCGCCGATCCCTCCTTCGTCGTCCACGACACCGTCCGCACCAAGGCGCGCGGTCGCTCGCGCGTGACCGTGCGCCTGTCGATCGCCGGCGCGCGCATCCAGGTCGACGTGGACGGCCACATCGGTCAGGGGCGCGGGACGCTCCTCTTCCGGCGGCGGGTGCCGCACCAGGCCCTCTACGCGGCGGCGCTGATGCGCGCCTCGCTGGCGCAGGCCGGGATCACGGTGCGCGATGACGCACGGGTCGAGCCGACGCCGCCGCCGCACGCCGGCCGCGTGCGGCCGCTGCTGGCGCTGCACGAGTCGGCGCCGCTGGCGATCCTGCTGCGCAAGATCAACAAAGACTCCGAGAACGACTATGCGGAGCGAGTGCTGGAGGCGGCCGGCTCGGAGGTCTACGGGGGCGCGCCCACCGGCGAGAAAGGCGTTCATCTGCTGCGCGAGGTGATCGGCGAGCTGGGGCTGCCTCCCTCGAGCTACGTGCCGCGCAACGGCTCCGGCCTGGGCCACGCCAACCGCATCACGGCGGACGCGATGGCGGCGTTGCTGCGCTCGCTCTACCTCGATCCGCGCGTCGGCCCCGAGCTCTTGCAGTCGCTGTCGGTCGGCGGCGTCGACGGCACCACGCGGAACCGCTTCAAGGGGACGCTGGCCGCCGAGCGGGTGCGCGCCAAGACGGGCACCCTGCGCGGCAAGTCCTGCCTCTCGGGCCTCGTCGGTGACGGACCCGACGTCCTGGCGTTCTCGATCCTCGTCGAAGGGCTGCGCGGCCGGAGTCTGGCGGCCGTGCGCGGCGCCCAGGTCACCTGCGTGAACGCGATGATGCAGTACGTGCGCGACGCGCGGGGGATCACCCGCGCGCCGGGCGCCACCGGCGCGGGCGCGGCGCCGAACGCGACGCCCGATCTCGAGGCGGGGCAAGAGGTCAGCGAGGGCGAAGAAGAGCTGCCGCCTCCGCCACCGAGCGCACGGCCGCTCGTGCCACCGCTCACGACTGGCCCGCCGAAGCCCGCCGCGCCGGCGCCGGCGCGTCCGCGTTTCATTCCCGCGGCTCCGCACTGAGCGCGCGCGCACCCGGGTAGGCAGGCGCCCACACGCACGGCAATCCGTGCCTGTCAAAGAACGGGCGCATATTGCGAGGGGCCAGGAATCCCTGTTAGGCTGATCCAGAAAATTGGGAGGCCAACTATGAGACTTGTGGGTGCGGCTGGACTAGTCGTCGGATTGTTCGCGTTCGTTTCCTTTGGGTGCAGCAACAAGAACCAGGTCGGGCGGCTCCCGGCCGGAACAGGACTCTGCGAGCCGACCTGCGCCAAGAACTGCAGCTCGGACTCGGACTGCGAGACCAGCCAGGGCGAGCTCTGCTGCGACTACGGCGCGGCCGGAAAGTCCTGCAGCCAGGCCTCGGCGTGCCCGATCGCGTGCACGGACGACACGAAGTGCGACCCGACGAAGGGCCAGGCCTGCGAGCGCGTCGATCTCTCGCTGTCCGACAAGTACTGCACGACGCCGTCGAACGGCCTCCAGCTCTGCTCCGTCGACTCCGACTGCACGTCGGGCAACGTCTGTTGCGGCGACTACGATCAGCCGTTCTGTTTGCCCCCCTCGGAATGCCCGAAGGGCTGCGCGACGAGCAGCGACT
>DASYEX010000141.1:0-18288 GCA_036498765.1 Polyangia bacterium | reverse complement strand
TCTCGAACGGCTGGCGGGTGAGGCCGACGAGTGGGGTGCGCTGGCGGCGCTCTACGAGGCGCGCCTGGCCACCTCGACGGACGCCGAGGAGCGGATCTGGCTGCTGCGCCGGATGCTGCGCATCTCGGCGACACGGCTCTTCAAGCCCCAGGAGACCCGGCGCGCCGCCGAGATGATCCTGAAAGAGCTCGCCTACGACGAGGAGGCGGACGGCGCGCTGGAGTCGGTGCTGACACAGAGCAAGGCCTGGCCTGACCTGGCCAAGCTGCTGCACGCCCGCGCCGACCGGGCCCCCGACGCCGCGGAGCGCGTGAAGCTGCTGCTGCGCATCGCGCAGATCGAGGAGGAGCGGGTCGCCGATCTGGCGGCCGCCGCCGCGACCTGGAGCGCGATCGTCGACGCCGAACCGGGCAACGAGCGGGCGCTGCGTGCGCTGATCCGGGTCTCCGAGGCGCGGCAGGACTGGCCGGGCGTCGTCGAGGCGCTGCGCCGCGATCTGGCGCGCCGGGGCGCGGCGCGGTCGGAGTCGAAAGAGGACGTCAAGGAGCGCGAAGAGCTGCTGCTCCGGATCGGGAACCTGCAGGAGACGCGCCTCAAGGACGTCGAGGCGACCTTCGCCTCGTACCGGGAGGTCGCCCAGGCCAACCCTTATTCGGCGCCGGCCATCGCCGGCCTCGAGCGCCTGGCGGCGGGCGGTCACCCGGAGCGGGCGGCCATCGCCCGCATGGCGCTGCCGCTCTACGAGCGGACCGAGAACGCCGCCAAGCTGGCCGAGGCCAACGAGGTCCTGCTCTCGGTGGCCGACACGCTGGGCGAGAAGGTCGATCGCCTGGAGAAGCTGCGCGCGCTCTACGGCGGGCAGCTCGGCGACCCGGGCCGGGCCTACCGGGTCAGCCTGGCCCTGTTCGAGATCGATCCCTCGGAGGTGGCGAACCGCGAGGAGCTGCTGGGGTTCGCGGCGGCGGCGGGGGTCACCGGCGAGCTCGGTGGAAAGCTCCGGGCTGCCGCGGGCGCGACCGAGGACAAGAACCTGCGGCGCGACCTCCTGGTCGTCGTCGCCGAGCTCGAAGAGAAGCAGGCCGGGCGGGGCGGCGAGGCGGAGAAGGTGTACGCCCAGATCCTCTCGTCGGAGCCGCTGCACGCGGGGGCGTTCCGCGCGCTCGGGCGCCTCTATCGCGACGGGCAGCGCTGGAACGATCTGCGCGCGCTCCTCGACGCGCGCCAGCTGGCCGCGCTCGACGTGCGCGAGCGCCTCGACCTGCTGGCGCAGATCGCCGAGCTCGACGAGGCGGCGCTCTCCGACCCCGATCACGCGCTCTCCGCGTACGAGAAGATGCTGGAGCTCGATCCCGCGGATCTCCGGGCCCACCGGGCGCTCGAGCGGCTCTACGCCGCGCGCGAGCGCTGGACCGACCTCGAGGCTCTGCTCGGCACACGGGTCGGCTTCGCGTCCGACAGCGAGATCCCGGAGCTGGAGTTCCGCCGCGCCGATCTGCGCGCCAATCGACTGGAAAATGTGGGCGGCGCGCTCGACCTCCTGGAGACGATCGTCGCCGCGGCGCCCAACCACGAGGGAGCCCGACGGCTGCTCGAGAAGTTGATGGCGGTGCCGGCGCAGCGCCAGCGGGTCGCCGACATCCTCGAGCCGGTTTACACGGCGAGCGGCGCCTGGGCGCGCCTGGCCGCCATCCTCGAGGTGCAGCGCGAGGCCGCCCTAGGGCCGGCCGCGGCGGCGCTCCTGGCGCGGGTGGCCGACCTCCAGGAGAACAAGCTGCAGGCGCGCGCCGTCGCGCTCACCACCTGGCGGCAGGTGCTGGCGGCCGATCCGGAGAACCCCGACGCGCTCGCCGAGCTCGAGCGCCTGGGGACGGCGCTCGAGCGGTTCGCCGATCTGGTGGACGTCTATCAGGAGCAGGCCTTTCGGCGCGACGCCTCGGACATCAGCGGGCGGGCGGATCTCCTGTCGCGGGCGGCCAAGCTCTACGCCGGGCGCCTCAACAACCGGCGGGCCGCCATCGACGCCTGGAAGCTGGTCCTGAACCTCGATCAGAACAACCTCCAGACGGCGGCGCCGGCCGCGGCGGCGCTGGAGGCGCTCTACGCCGAGACGGGCGACACCGCCAACCTGGTCAAGACGCTGCGGCTCGAGGCGCGCTGGGCCGAGGGGGCGGCGGCCCGCAAGCAGATCCTCTTCCGCATCGCGGGCCTCGAGGAGAAGTCGCTGGGCGACATCGAGGCGGCGGTGGCCACGCTCCGCGCGATCCTGGAGCTCGATCCGCAGGACGCGACGGCGATCGACGCGCTCGATCGGATCTTCGAGGCGGGGGCCAACCACCGCCAGCGGGTCGAGATCCTGCGCAAGCGGATCGACCTCGCCGGTGACGCGGCGGCGCGCCAGCAGCTCTGGCGCAACGTCGCCAGCCTGCTGGAGAAGGACGTCGGCGACGTCGACGAGGCGATCGCCGCCTGCGTCGCCATCCTCGACGAGAACCCGGAGGACGATCCGGCGCTGGAGACGCTGGCGCGGCTCTACGAGCAGCAGGGGCGCCACCGCGACCGGCTGGAGATCGTCGAGCGGCGGCTGGCGCTGCGCAAGCCCAAGGACGCCGAGCGGATCGTTCTGCTCAAGCAGGTCGCGCGCCTGCTCGAGGGGCCGCTGGGCGATCCCTCGGGCGCGCTCGAGCGCTGGCGCGAGGTGCTGGCCCGGGCGCCCGGCGACGCCGAGGCGCTGGCGGCGATCGAGGGCTTCCTCAAACCGACCACCGACGTCACGCTGCGCCTTGCCGCCGCGCAGACGCTGGAGCCGCTCTACGAGAAGGGCGGGCGCTGGCCCGAGCTCGCGGCCATCGTCCGCATCTACGTCGAGTCGCAGGCCGACACCCGGGCTCGCCTCGCCGAGCTCATGCGCCTGGCCACGCTCGAGGAGACGCGTCTCGGCGACGCGGAGGGGGCCCTGCGCACGACCGCCGCGGCGATCCGCGACGCGCTGGCCGAGCCGGAGCTCCCCGCGCTCCTCGACGCCTTCGAGCGGCTGGCCGGGCCCCAGCGGTCGGCCGAGGTGATCACGCTCTACCGCGACATCAGTCCAGACGTGCTCGACGAGGCGCTCAAGCTGCGGCTCGATCGCACGATCGCGTCGGCGGCGGCCGGGCAAGGGGACGTCACCACGGCGGCCGACTACTACCGCCGGATCCTCGATCGCGTCCCCGACGACGACGCGACGCTGGCCGCGCTCGACACGATCTACCGCGGGAACGGCGACGCCGAGGCGCTCTACGAGATCCTCCTCCGCCGCGCCGAGCTGGCCAAGGATCCCGGGACCGAGGTGGCCCTGCGCGTCCAGATCGGCGAGCTCTGCGAGACCCGGCTGGAACGCCCCGAGGAGGCCATCGCGGCGTTCGAGCGGGTCATCGAGATCGCGCCGGCCGATCGGGCCGCCGGGCAGGCGCTCGATCGCCTCTACACCAAGACCGAGCGCTGGAGCGATCTGACGCGCCTCCTGGTCGATCTGCTGCAGCGGGGCCGACGGCCGGAGAAGGAGCTCGTCGATCTCCGCTTCCGGCTGGCGCAGATCGAGAACGATCGCCGCGGCGACCGCGAGGCGGCGCTCGAGTACCTGAAGCTCGTGCTGGGGAGCGTCCCCGATCACCCGGGCGCGATCGCGATGCTCGAGTCGATGCGGGACGACGTCGCCGTTCAGGGGACGGCCGCCACGCTGCTCGAGCCGGTTTACGCGGGGCGCGGCGACTGGAAGTCGCTCATCAAGATCGGCGAGATCCGCCTGCTGCAGGTCGAGGATCCGGCCGAGCGGCTGGCCTGGACCAAGCGCATCGCCCGCCTCTACGAGGAGCAGCTCGAAGACTTCGACAGCGCCCTGCGCTGGTACGGCAAGGTCTTTCAGGAAGCGCCCACCGAGCGCCTCAGCACCGAGCCGCTCCTCCGCCTGGCGGACAAGCTCGATCGCTGGCCCGACGCGGCCAGCCTGCTGGCCGGCTACCTCGACGGCGAGCTGTCCGAAGAGCCGGCGGTGCTGGACATCGTCCGCCGGACGGCGGAGATCTTCGATCACAAGCTGGGCCAGCGCGACGAGGCACAGAAGCTGTATCGGCGCCTGTTCGACGCTCGGCTCGACGACCAGCCGACCGTTCAGCTCTATGAAGCGGCGCTGGAGCGCTGGGGCGCCTGGCGCGATCTGCGCGAGCTCATCGACGAGCAGTCCGGTCGGGCCGCCGACCCTGCGGCGCGGGTGGCGCTGCTCCGCCGGAGCGCCAAGCTCGACGAGGAGCGGCTGGACGACGCCGACCGTGCCGTCGGGACGCTGCGCGAGGCGTTGGAGGTCGATCCGACCGATCCGAAGGCCGCCGCCGAGCTGGAGCGCCTGCTGTCGCAAGCCGGACGCTGGACCGATCTGGCCGATCACCTCACCTCCAGCCTCGACCGCGAGCCGCTGGGACCGGACAAGGACGCGGCCACGCTGCGGCTGGCGGAGATCCTGGCCAACCGGATCGGCGACACCACCAGCGCGGTCGATCGCTATGCCGAGATCCTCTCGCGTCCGTCGGCGGCGCGCGACGCCGCGGCGGCGGTGAGCGCTCTCGAGGGGCTGGCCCGCGACACCGACCAGCGCCAGCGGGTGGCGGTGATCCTCGAGCCGGTCTACCGGCGCACGGGGGATCTCCACAAGCTGGTCGGCGCTCTGGAGGCGCAGCTGCAGTCGGCCGACGATCGCGCCGAGCGCGTGCGGCTCTACGGCGAGATGGCCGAGATCCAGCAGCGGCTGGGGCGGCTCGAGTCGGCGTTCGAGTGCCGCAGTCAGGCCTGGCTCACCGACGTGGAGGCGGGCGACACGCTGTCCGCGATGGAGCAGCTCGGCCTCGGCGCCAAGCTCTATGCGCCGCTGGTGGTCACCTTGCAGAAGGGGGCCGTCGAGGCGGTCGACCCCGATCTGCAGGCCCAGCTCTGGATCGCCTCGGCCAAGCTGCTGGAGAACCCGCTCGGTCGAAGCGCAGATGCCATCGAGGCCTGGCGCTCCGCGCTCGGCGCCCGGCCCGACGATCGCGACGGCTTCATCGCGCTCGAGCGGCTGCTGGCGGGCGCGGGACGTTCGCCCGAGCTGGTGGAAGTGCTGGAACGCCACCTGGAGATGGCGGTCGACGGCGACGAACGGAAGGTGATCGCCAAGCGGATCGCCGTCCTCTACGAAGACGCGCTCAAGGAGTCGGAGAGGGCGGTCCGGGCCTGGGAGACGGTCCTGGAGATCGATCCCAACGAGGCGGAGGCGCTGGAGTCGCTGGCCCAGCTGCACCTCGGCGCCGGCGCCTACCGCGAGCTCTGCGAGGTCTACGCGCGCAAGATCGACATCACCGACCGGGCCGACGAGCGCCGCATGCTGTTCATGCAGAGCGCCCGCATCTACGAGCAGAACCTCACCGAGCCCGATCGGGCGATCGAGCAGCTGCGGGCGCTCTTGACCGAGACGCCGGGCGACGGCGAGGCGCTGGCCGACCTCGATCGCATCCTCGCCGCCGAGGGGCGGCAGACCGATCTCGTCGAGGTGATCGACGCGCGGGCCGCCGGGACCCGGGACGCCGCCGGGCGCGACGAGCTCGCCTTCCGGGCGGCGCGCATCGTGGAGACTGAGCTGGGGGACGTCGACGGCGCCATCGGCCGCTACGCCCAGATCCTGACCACCTCGCCCCAGCATCCGGGGGCCCGCGAGGCCCTCACCGCGATCGCGCGCGGCGACGATTACCGGTTGCCGGCCATCGCCGTGCTGGAGCCGATCGAGCGGGCCGCGAAGGCCTGGGACGCCGTCGTCGAGCTCCTCGAATTGCGGCTGGCGGTCGAGGACGACGTCGAGCGGCGGCTGGCGCTGCTGGCCGAGATCGCGCGCATCGAGGAGAGCGAGCGGCGGGACGTCCAGAAGGCCTTCGCCGCCTGGGCTCGCGCGCTCACCGAGGACGCCACCGTCGACGAGCCGCGCGAGGCGCTGGAGCGTCTGGCCGCGGCGGGCAAGGACTGGAGGAGCCTCTGCGACGTCTATGCCGAGCGGATGGACGCCACCTTCGACGCCGGGTTGCAGCGGGCGCTGGCGCTCCGCCTCGCCTCGCTCTACGAAAACGAGCTCCCCGATCTCGACAAGGCCGCCGACTATCTGCGCAAGGCGCAGTCGCTCCCGGGCGACGAGGAGCAGGTGCTCGCCGGCCTCGAGCGCGTGCTGCGCAAGCTCGGCAAGGGCTCGGAAGACGAGCTCGGACAGGTCCTGGCGCGCGAGGCGGAGCTGGCCTCGGAGCCGACCGCGCAGGCCGACTTCCTGGCGGCGCTCGGCACGCTGCGCCTCGGACCGCTCGCCGATCCCGAGGGGGCGCTGTCGGCCTTCCGCGACGCCGTCGAGCGCGATCCCGGGCACGCCACCGCGCACGACGCGCTCATCGGGCTGCTCGATCGGCCCGAGACCGAGGAGGGGGCGCTCGACGTGCTCGAGCCGCTGGCCGAGACGCGCGGCGACTACCAGGAATTGGTGGCGCTCTACGGCCGCCGCGTCGAGCTGCGGGACGACCGGGCCGAGCGGGCGCACTGGCTGCGCAAAATCGCCGACGTCTCGGCCGAGCAGCTCGGTCAGCCGGAGGTCGCGCTGGAAGCGCTCGGGCGGGCGCTCAAGGAAGAGCCGGCGGCCGGGGGCACGCTGGACGATCTCGAACGGATCGCCGGCGCCGCCAAGATCCCGGGCCCGGGCGCCCGGAAGATCGAGGAGGCGCTGGTCGGTGCCGACCCCGACGCCGGGCAGGAGCTGGCGCTGCGGGCGGCGGCCCTCTATCAGGAGGCGGGCGACCGCGCGGCGGCCGAGCGGCTCTACCGGCGGGTCCTCGATCACGACGCCGAGAACCCCGACGCGCTCACCGCGCTCGAGGGGCTCTACCGAACGAGCGCAGCGCCGGCGCAGCTGGCGGCGGTCCTCGAGCGGCGGTCGACCTCCGAGCTCGATCCGCAGGTGCGGCGGACGCGGCTGCTCGAGGCGGCGCGCCTCTACGAAGGGCAGGGGGATCTCCAGGGCGCCATCGGGGCGCTGCAGCAGCTCCGCGCGGCCGACGAGGAGGATCTCGACGCGCTCAAGGAGCTCGGGCGTCTCTACGAGGCCCTCGGGCAGGCGCCGGAGCTGGTGACGGTGCTGGCGGACCGCGCGCGGCTCACCGACGACGCGCGCCAGCGGGCCCAGCTCTGGTCGCGGGTGGGCGAGCTGCGCCTCGGCCTCCTCAACGAGCTCGACGGCGCGGCGGAGGCTTACCGCGAGGCGCTGGAGGTCGCCCCCGACGACGCGCTGGCGCTCTCGGCGCTGGAGGCCATCGAGGACCGGCGCGGCGACTGGTCGACGCTGCAGGAAGTCCTCCTGCGCCGCCTCGGCAGCGCCAGCGGCACCGACCAGGTGGCCGTGCTGCTCAAGCTGGCCCGCAACGCCGAACAAAAGCTATCGGACATCGATCAGGCGGTGGGGTTCCTGCGCCAGCTCCTCGACGCCGATCCGGGCAACGGCTTCGCCTACCTCGAGCTGGAGCGGATCCTGCGCGCCGCCGAGCGCTGGTACGATCTGGTCGACGTCCTCGGCAAGCACGCGGACGTCGAGGCGAGCGCCGGTCGGCGGCCGACCGAGCTGGCCCTTCGGGTGGCCGTCGCCAACGTCTGGGAGAAGGAGCTCGACTCTCCGAACAGCGCCGCCGACGCGCTGGAGAAGATCCTGGAGGTCGATCCGGAGAACGTCGGGGCGTTGCTCTCGCTGGCGCGCGTCCACGAGCGTAACGAGCGCTGGGACGAGGCGGGCGCGGCGCTCGAGCGGGCCGCCGCGACCGCGCGCGAGCCGGCCGAGATCGCCGAGATCCAGTTCCGGAACGCCACCATCCTCGGCAACAAGGGGGCCGAACCGGCGGAGATCGAGGGGGCGCTCCTGCGCGCGATCGACGCCGACGCGACCCACCGGCCGACGCTGGCCGCGCTCGAGAAGATCGCCCGCGAGGTGAAGGACGACGGGCGGCTGGTCAGCATCCTCGACCTCCAGCTCCACGCGGCTGCCGACGACGAGGAGCGGCGGCGCCTGCTCCGGGAGATCGCCGGCCTCTACAGCAGCCCGCTGGCGCAGCCGTCGGCCGCGTTGCCCTACCTCGAACGCCTGGTGGCGCTCGATCCGACCGAGATCCCGGGGCGCGAGCAGCTGGCCGAGGCGCTCATCGCGGCCGGCCGGACCGATCAGGCGACGCGCATCATCGGCGAGGTCATCGCCGAGCTGACCAAGGCGCGCCGCGGGAAGGAGACCGCGCGCTGGCAGACGCGGCTCGGGACGATCGCCGAGGGGCGGGGTGACACCGAGGGGGCAGCGCAGAGCTTCAACGCGGCCTACAAGCTCGATCCCAGCCACCCGGCGACCATCGCGGCGCTCGGCCGCATCGCCTACCGGAAGAGTGACTTCGACGCGGCCCGCAAGTTCTATCGCTCGCTGCTGCTGCAGAACTTCGACGACGCGACGGCGGGGGTGTCGAAGGCCGAGGTCTACTTGATGCTCGGGCGCATGCACGTGCTGGCCAACGAGGGCCCCAAGGCGCGCAACATGTTCGAGCGCGGCCTGGAGGTCGATCCCAAGAACGTCGACCTCAAGGCCGCGCTGGCGGGACTGCGCTAAAGGGCTAGATCGCGTCGAGCGTAGCGCGGCTTTGCCGGGCGGACCTCATCGCGGGGGGTGCGGGACCCTCTGAGGGTCCCGAATCTACTTGGTACAGCGCTTCTGGGCGCGATCGGCGGCGTGGGCCAGCGACGGATCGCCGGAGATCGCCAGCGCGCGCAGCGACGCGGCGCCGGCCCCCGGGTCGCAGAGGGCGCCGAGCACGTCGGCCGCCGCCGTCCGGAACGGGTGGTGCTTGTCCCCCGCCAGCGCCACCGCCGCCTGCAGAGCGTCCGGACCGCCCAGATGGCCGAGCGCACGCAGCACCGCCACCGCCACGCCCTGCAGCGCCAGATCGGCCTCTGACTCGGAGACGATGGCGTGCAGCGCGTCCGCCATCTGGGGCGCCGCCCCGTGATCGTTCGCTTCGGCGAGCAGCCCGGCGGACAGCGATCGGAGCGAGGCGTTCTCGTCGTGCTGCTTGAGCGTGCGAAGGAGGACCGCCCGCGCGCGGGGGTCCTTGCAGCGCGCCAGGCCGATGAGCGCCGCCCGCCGGACCTGATCGACGTCGCGTTCGACGGCGCGGATCATGAGGTCGCCGCCCGCGTCCACGCAGAGCCGCCCCAGCGCCTCGAGCTCGGCGCGCCGGACGAACGGCCACGGCTCTTGCTTGGCCCCGGCGATGAGGGCGCCGCCCGCGGTCTTGTCGCCCTGTTTCTCGAGCCCGATCGCGGCGGTCTCTCGCACGCGCGGATCCTGGTCGTCGAGCGCTCCCCGGAGGACGGGGCGTGGATCGGCGGCGCCCACCACGCCCTTGAGATCACCGAGCTCGCGGGTGGCCAGGAAGCGCAGCACCGGGTCGTCGGCGACCGCCTTCGGCGAGGCGAGCGCCTCCGGGGCGTCGCTTCCCAGCGCCCCGAGCGCCACGATGGCGCGCCCCCGCAGCTCGAACGGCCGCTCGGCGTTCAGCATGCCGCGTAGGGCGGCGACGGCGTCGGCGCGGTGCTCGGGCGCGCGCTTCACGGTCAGGGGAAGGAGGCGCGCCAGATCGGCGGCACGCCCGGCCGAGGCGGCGGTGCCGGCCGTCTGGGCGGCCGCCCGCAGCTCCGCCAGGACGGCCTCCGTCCGGATCCGCGGCGCGCGCCCGGCTGCATCCACGATGGTGGCGCGCAGGTTCACCGAGCCGTCGCCCACGGCTCCGAGCAGCGCCGCGGAGGCCCGGTCGTCGTCGAGCGCGCCCAGGATTCGCGCGGCGCGCGCCCGGTCGTCCTCGCGCGCGGCCTTTGCCTTCAAGAGCTCGGCCAACGAGGAGATGGGCGGCGTCTCGGCGTGCCGGAAGGCCGCGGTGATGAGGCGCTCTTCCTTCTCGCTGGCGCCCGTGACGGCGCCGGCCAGCGCCTCGATCACGATGGGGTTCTTGGGGGCGGGGGCCAGCGTGGTGAGCGCCTCGACCAGGCACTCGCGCGCCGGGCCGTGTGCGGTCAGCACCGCCTGGGCCGCGGGCAGCACCGCCGCCTCGCCGAGCCCGACGACCAGCGGCAGCCGCGCGGCGCAGTCGGGCGCGGCGGCCAGATCGCTCACCAGCCGATTGGCGCCGTCTGGGCCGTCGGCGTCGGTGAAGATGGCCAGCTCGCCGATGGCGGTCGTGCCGTAGTTCTTGGGGGGCGCCGCCTCGCTGCCCGGCGTGACGGCGGTGATCACTACGGTCACGCACGACGACACGACCGGTTTGGGCAGCGGGACCCAGTAGCTGTCGCGCCAGTGGGCGGCGTCGGCGGCCGGATCCTCGGGGATCTCGACGTCGAACCGCTGGATCGGCGCCGGGCCGAGGGCGATCTGGAACCGTTTGAGGCGGTTCTTCCCGCGCAGGGCCTCCCGGCTGGCGCCGTCGCCCGGGAAGATGCGCAGGCCCCGGACGGCGTAGCCGCCGGCGGCGGCGCGCGCGGTGAGGAACTCGCCGCGCCCGTCCCCGCCCAGCCCCTCGGCCCAGGAGGTCGCCGGATTGCCGTCCTCCAGCTCGACCGGCGGCGTGAGGCCCCGCGCGTCGTCACCGGCGCCGCGCGTGGTCGAGGCGCCCACGAAGTGAAAGTCGGCGATGGGCCGCCCGGTCGGCGCCGCCGGATCGCCACGGTGAGCGACCAGCGTCTCACCGCCAGGCGGCGGCAGCAGCGAGACCATCGGGCGGAACTTGCCCGCGGTGAAGTCGTAAAAGCGCGGGAAGAGCCGGGGCGGGATCCCGTCGCAGCGGTCGACGCCGGCGGCGGTCTGGTACTCGACCACGCGCTCGTCGGAGACGTCCACCCATCGGGAAGTCTCGCCGTCGGTGTCGCGCGCCCCGGTCAGGCCCGACCAGAGGACGCGCCGGTCGTTTCCCGCCCCTCGCCCGGAGGCGCGGTCGATCTCGGCGATCCAGACCTCCTCGCTCGGCGTCCCGCGCACGGGAACGCGCAGCTCGGCGACCCGGTGTCCGCCGACGTTCACCTCGCGCAGCAGGGGCGCGCCGCGCCGTAGCGCAGGCGTCTTGAGCGCCACCCGACCGAGCAGCTCATCGCCGTTCCTGACCTCGAGGGCGCCGTCGGCCGCCGCGCTCCAGCGCAGGCCGCCGGCGGGGGCCAAGGCGGGAGTACCGGCCAGGACGGGGCCGGCGACCAACAGAGCCAACAGCCCGGGCGCAGGAAAAATGCGCATGTCTCGGGATAGCACGACAACTGCGTTATATAGAAGCCCCCCATGCCCAGCAGTGAAAGGAAGACGGACGCCCCGCGCGCCGGCACGGTCGCGATTTTGGGCCGTCCGAACGTCGGCAAGTCGACGCTGCTCAACCGGATCGTCGGCGAGAAGCTGGCCATCGTCACCCCCAAGCCGCAAACCACGCGCAACCGAATCACCGGCGTCTATAACGACCCGCGCGGCCAGATCGTCTTCGTCGACACGCCGGGCGTCCACGGGGCCACGAAAGAGCTCAATCGCTTCATGGTCGGCGAGGCGCTGGGGATCATCCCCGACATCGACGCCGCGCTCCTGATCGTCGACGCCGGCACCGACCGGCCGGGCGACGCCGAGGCGCAGATCCTGGAGGGCCTCGCCCAGGCCCGGCGGCCGGTCGTGCTGGGCATCAACAAGGTCGACACCGTCAAACAAAAGGACGCGCTCCTGCCGCGGCTCGAGCGCTGGAACCAGCAGCCGGGCCTGTCGGCGCTGGTCCCGATCTCCGCCAGCCGCGGCACCAATGTCGACCGGCTGGTCGGCGAGCTGTGGGCGCTCCTGCCGGAAGGCCCGCCGCTCTACGAGGCCGACCAGCTGACCGATCGCACCGAGAGGTTCCTGGCGGCCGAGCTGATCCGCGAGCAGCTCTTCGTCAGCCTCCGCCAGGAGGTTCCCTATGCGGTCGCGGTCGTCATCGACGAGTGGAACGAGCGGGACGCCGACGTGGTCATCTCCGCCAACATCGTCGTCGAGCGCGAGAGCCAGCGGGCCATCGTCCTCGGCAAGGGCGGGGCGATGATCAAGGACGTCGGCACGCGCGCGCGCCTGGCCATCTCCGAGCTCCTGCAGCGCCCGGCGCACCTCAAGCTCCTCGTGAAGATTCAACCCGACTGGACCACCTCGCCCGCGGCGATGGCGGCGCTCGGCTACCGGGCATGAGCGACGCCGCGGATCTCCCGCTGGTCGCGCTGGTGGGGCGCCCCAACGTCGGCAAGTCGTCGCTGTTCAATCGCCTGGTGGGCGGGCGGCCGGCGCTGGTCGAGGACATGCCGGGGGTGACGCGCGATCGCCGCTACGCCACCGCCGATTGGGGGCCGCGCGAGTTCCGGGTCGTCGACACCGGCGGCCTCGATCCCTCGGCGGTGGGCATCCTGGGTGCCATGCGGCAGCAGACCTTGCGCGCGCTCGACGAGGCCGATCTGGTCCTGTTCGTGGTCGACGCGCGCGAGGGGGTGACCGCCGTCGACGCCGACGTCGCCAAGGTGCTGCGGCAGTCGGGGCGGCCGGTGCTGGTGGCGGCCAACAAGGTCGATTCGGGACACGCCGAGGCGGCCGCCTCCGAGGCGTTCGCGCTGGGGTTCCCCGACGTCTTCCCGATCTCCGCCAGCCACGGCCGGGGCGTCGGTGAGCTGCTCGACGCGGTGGTCGCCCAGCTCCCGAAGGCCGCCCGCGTCGCGGCGACACCGGCCGAGGAGAGCGCCGCCGAGGGATCCGAGAACGCTCCCCTGCGCCTGGCTTTTATCGGCAAGCCCAACGTCGGCAAGTCCTCGCTGGTCAACTGCCTGCTCGGCGAAGAGCGGGTGCTGGTCCACGATCAGCCTGGCACGACGCGCGATCCGATCGACACGCCGCTCTCGTTCGGCGGGCGCGAGTACCTGCTGGTCGACACGGCCGGCATGCGCCGCCGCCGCTCGATCGACACGCTGACCGAGCACGTCGCCGCCAAGATGGCCCGCGACCAGCTCGACCGCTGCGACGTCGCCGCGCTGGTCATCGACGCCCGCGAAGGCGCCACCGCCGAGGACGCGCGCCTGGCCAGCCTCATCGAGGACTCCGGCCGCTGCGCGCTGGTCGTCCTCAACAAGAAGGATCTGGTCGGGCGCGCGGCGGTCGACGCCAAGATCGAATCGACGCGTGAACAGCTCGCCTTCCTGCCCTACGCACCGGTGCTGCTCACCTCGGCCGTTACGCGCGCCGGCGTCACCGCCATCCTCACCGAGGCCTCCAAGGCGCTCGAGCAGGCGTCGCGCCGCATCTCCACCGGCGAGCTCAACAAGCTCCTCGAGCAGATCGTCGCGCACAAGCCGCCGCCGGCGGGGCGGGCCGGGCGCCACGTCCGCCTCTACTACGTAACGCAGCCCTCGATCCGCCCGCCCACCTTCTTCCTCAGCACCAACCACCCGGCCGAGGTCGGCTACCCGTACCGCCGCTTCCTCATGAACCGCCTGCGCGAGGCCTACGGCTTCGAGGGGACGCCGCTCCGCCTGGTCCTCCGCGCCCACAAGCAAAAGAAGGCTGCGCCCCCGGCGGCCGTTGCAGCGGCCAGGGCGCGACCGGCCCGCAGCAAGCGCCGCGGTTAAAACACCCAGGAGACGCGGGCGGTCGCCGAGAACATGAAGGGCGAGTTTCCGAACTGGGTGGGGTTCGAGAGCAGGTCCCCGGGCTCGTAGAGATACTGAAAGCTGATGCCGAGGCGCAGCCGGCGGGTCACGTAGTAGTCCCCGCCGCCGCCCAGCTCGGACGCGAGCATGGTCCTGGTCGCGCCGAGCGGCCCGCCGATGTGCGCGACGCCCAGCTCCAGGGTCAGGTACGGGACCAGCCGCAAGATGTCGACCGTGTAGGCGACGCCGACCAGCGCGGCGCCCAGGCGCTCCGTCCCTGCGGAAGCGCCGCTCGCCTTGTCAGCCGACACAGCGTGGCTGTACCCCTCGACCGACCCGCGCAGCGCCCAGGCGTCGTCGAGGCCGTACTCGACGTCCACCCCGACCGTCGGCGCCCAGGGGTCGTCGCCGACGTTGAGCCGGCCGATCCCCAGGCGTAGGGCGGTCTGCAGCTCGTTCGCCCCCGCGGCACGCGCCGGTGTGGCGGCGACCACGCCGATCCCGAGCGCCAAGAAGGCAGCGACCCCCGGCTTCACGCCGGAGGACTATACATGCGATGCCCCATTCGGGCGCGGCCCCCCGACTGTCCATTTGACCAGCCGAGAAGGCTCTGTTATCTCCCCCCTGCGGTGCCCAAGCGAAGACTCAGCAAGAAAGAGCTCAAGCAGCCCGACCAGTTCGTGGACTTCTGGACGCGTGTGTCCCACGCGGCGGGCGCCTACGTCTCCTCGCACAGCCGGGCCCTCATCATCTCCCTGACCGCCCTGGCCACGGTCATCGCCGGGTCGGTGGCGATGACCCAGTTCTCGGAGCGCCGCGCGGTGCGCGCGATGGAGGCCCTGGACCGCGTGCAGCGCATCGCCGCGGTCGACGTCGCGCCCCCCGGGGGAACGCCGCCCTCCACCGAGGACGGGCTGCCGCACCTTCCGACCCAGAAGGCGCAGCTCGAAGCGGCGCTCAAGGAGCTGGACGCCGCCTTCTCGCCCTCCTCGCGGGGCCCGCTGCACGCCGAGGCGATGCTGGTGCGCGGGAGCCTGCTCCTCAGCCTGGATCGGGCGGGAGAGGCCATCCCCACCTACCAGGCGCTGCTGGCCGACTCCCTGGACAAGCGCCTGCGCTTCCTGGCCGACGAGGGGCTCGGCTACGGCTACGAGCACGAGGGGAAGCTGGCAGAGGCCCAGGCCGCGTTCGCCAAGCTGGGCGACGACGCGGGCGGCATGGACGGCTTCTACAAGGACCGGGCGCTCTTCCACCAGGCCCGGATCGCCGAGCTCAAAAGCAACCCGGCGGACGCCAAGCGGATCTATCACGAGGTGCTGGACAAGAATCCCACCACCTCGTTGCGCGAGGAGATCACCAATCGCCTCGCCGCGCTCGAGATGAAGTGACCCGGACGTTTTTACCCGGGGACCCTCAAAGGGTCCCCCCGCCCCCCCGCGAAGGGCTCCACTCCACCCCACGCGGGCGGACCCGCGCGGGGACCCCGGGCCGGGCAAAGCCCGGCTACGTCCACGCGCGAGGATTTTCGGTGCTCGCCGCGCTCGTCGCGCTGGCGGGCTGCGCCTCCGTCACGGCGCGCCCCGCCGGCACTACCGAGCCGCCGCCGCACCCGGCGGGTGTCATCCAGCTCGCCTGGCGGACGACGCTGCACGACCACGGCCTGTTCGAGCCCGAGCCGGAGGAGTGCGCCACCGGCGTGCTGGCGGGCGGCCACCTGGTCGTCGGCTCGCGCGCCGGCAACATCGCCGGCGTGGTCCCCGACACGGGGCACGTCGACTGGGTAACCGGCGTCTCGGGCGGCGTCGACAGCACCGCCAAGTTCGACGCCGCGCGCGGCCAGGTCTACGTCGGCGCCGACGACGGCGGCCTCTACGCGATCGACCCGGGCTCCGGGAAGATCCGCTGGACCTACCACGGCAAGGGGGAGTTCGAGCGCGCGCCCGAGGTTGGCCCCGACCTGGTCTACGCCGCCAGCGCCAGCGACCACCTGGTGGCGCTCGACCCCGCGACCGGCAAATGGCGCTGGCAGTACGAGCGCGAGATGCCAGAGGGCTTCACCATCCACGGCTACGCCGGGCCGCGCCTGCACGGCAACGCGCTCCTGGCCGGGTTCGCCGACGGCTACTTCGTCGCGCTCTCGGCTGCGTCCGGCGAGGTTCTGTGGGCCAAGTCGCTGGCCACCGCCTCCGAGCAGTTCGTGGACATCGACACCACGCCGGCGATCCTCGGCAACCTCGCCTACGTCGCCTCGTACTCCGGCGGCCTGTGTGCCGTCGACCTCCGCGACGGCGCCATCAAGTGGCGCCTCCCCGTCGAAGGGGTGGGGGACGTCAGCGTCGCCGACAACCGCCTCTTCTTCGCGGCCCCACGCCAGGGCCTGCACAGCGCCGACCTGGAGGGGCACGTCCTCTGGCGCCAGGGCCTGACCGAGGCCGGTGACCTGACCCGCCCGCTGGTCGTCGGCCGCTACCTCATCTTCTCCGGCAGCCGCGCCGGCCTCTTCGTCGTCGACCGCGCCTCCGGCAGCCTGCTCGAGATCTTCAACCCCGGCCACGGCGTCTGCGCCGCACCCACGCTCGACGACAAGACCCAGCGCCTCTACGTCCTCGCCAACAGCGGCAGCCTCTACGCGCTGGATTTGATCTAGCGACTCTGTCATCTAGCCGCGCCGAATCCGCGCGTCCGACGAGCGCAATCGTGCGGCGGTTGCAGCGGTGCGAGCCGCGGCGTTCGAGCCCGCACGAAACGGCGGCGAACGTCCGTAGCGCCCGGTCTGGCGGCGCTGAGCTCAGGCTACCGCGCGGCAAGAAGGCCGCCGCTCGAACTGCATGAATCGCCGCTTGGTAGCGCTCGTCGGACACGCGGATTCGGCAGAGCCGGGGCGCGAGGCGGGGACGGCCGAGCCGATCACCGCGCGGGCAAGGCGCTTAAGCGAACCGGGCGGGTACGCCCTGGGCTTCGAGGCGGCGGACGAGCTCTTTGATGCGACGGTTGCCGCCAGCATCGCGGGACTTCCACTCGACGCCGAAGCCGTTCTGGCCGCCGGTGTGGCCCTTCCAGCAGACGCGCGCCGAAAGCGGCATGGCCACCTCCGCGCCGGGGGGCGAGACCATCAGGACGACGTCGCTCTCGGCGGGCAGGGGCTCCTCGGTCTTCACGAAGGCGCCGCCGCGGCCGATGTCGCGCAGGATGCCGGTCTTGTCCTGCAGCACGCCCTGGACTTGCCACATGACGGGCAGCTCGACGGGGAGGCGCTGATGGCGGCGAGAGACCTGCTCGTCGGCGTCGCCGCGCGCGACCCCCACCAGGTAGTCGCGAGACTGCGCTTCGGTGTCCAGAAATTCGATGCCGATGCCGGCCTTGATCTTGGTGCTGTGCTTGCCGGGCCGGCGCCAGACGACCTTGCCGCGGATCAGCGTGGGGCTGCGGCGCCGTCCCAGGCGCACCGCGACGGCGACTTGTTCGCCGATCGCCAGCAGGCGCCGGGTCGGGAAGAAGATGCCGCCGTTCGCGAGGTCGGGCAGGTATCTCTCAAGGAACGCGGTTCCTGTCGGAAATTGTGCCTTGAGGATGGTCATGTGTGGAACTGAAGGTTCTATCGTATTACGAAGAAGAGAACTTTTGTAAAGTGCATTGCACAGGGACTCGGAAGCCGATTGGACACCGCTGATTTTGACTATGTGTTGCCGCCAGAATGCATCGCGGCGACGCCGGCGGCCAAGCGCGACGACGCTCGCCTGCTGGTCTTGGATCGGGCGGGGGGCCCGCGCAAGCACGCGCGGTTTGGGGACCTTTTGGCCCATCTGCCGCGGCGCGCTCTGCTGGTGCTCAACGACACCCGGGTCTTCCCTGCGCGCATCCGTGGGCGAAAGCCGTCGGGCGGAGCCTTCGAGTTTTTGCTGACGCGTCGCGTGTCCGGCGAAGCCGGGCCGCAGGGGTTCGGGGAGACGTGGGAGGCGTTGACCCGCGGGCTTGGATCGGAGCGCGCGCCCCGAACCTTCGAGGTCGGCGCCGGCGTGCGGGTGGAGATCGCCGACCGGCGCGACGGCGGCCGTGCGCTGCTGAGGGTGAGCGGACCGGGCCCGTCGCTGCTGGCGGCGCTCGAGCAGATCGGGGAGGTGCCGCTGCCGCCGTACATCGAGGCGGCCCGCAAGCGCGGGGTGGGCGCCGGCGTGGTCGGCGCCGCGATCGACGATCGCGCGCGCTACCAGACCGTGTTCGCGCACGAGCCCGGCGCGGTGGCGGCGCCGACGGCCGGGTTGCACTTCACGCCCGAGCTCCTGGCGGCGGCGCGTGAGGCAGGGCATGACATCGCGCGCGTGACCCTGCACGTCGGGCCCGGGACGTTCCGACCGGTCGAGGTAGCCGACCCGCAAGCGCATCGGATGGACGCCGAGCACTTCCGGATCTCGTCCGAGGCCGCCGAGGCGATCGCCCGGGCCCGCGCGGAGGGGCGCCGGGTGGTGGCGGTGGGGACGACGGTGGTGCGGACGCTGGAGGCGTCGGCGCGCGCGAACGGCGGCGCGGTGGTGGCGGGAGAGGGAGCGACAGATC
>DASYEX010000140.1:0-5321 GCA_036498765.1 Polyangia bacterium | reverse complement strand
AGCCGCGCGACCTCCGAGCGCAGCGCCCGCTCGGCCAGCGCCTTGCCGACCGAGAGGATGAGCTGGTCGACCTCGAACGGCTTCGTGATGTAGTCGAACGCCCCCAGCTTCACGGCGCGGATGGCGGTGTCGATCGAGCCGAACGCCGTGATGGTGATGACGTGCGGCGAGGGGCTGACCGCCTTGATCTCACGCAGCATGTCGAGGCCGTCGAGGTCGGGCATCTTGACGTCGGAGACGACCAGGTCGATCCCCCCCTGGCGCACGCGCTCGACCCCCGACCGCCCGCCGGCGGCCACCTCGACCGCATACCCGTCCTCTTCCAGCACCTCGCGCAGGAAGGTGCGCATGGCGGTGTCGTCCTCGACGATCAGGATGGTCGCCCGCCCCGCCCCGCGCGTCGCGAGCGGCTCTTTCTCCTTGCCCGGGCCCCCTGGGGGGGTTCCGGGACCCTCCCGCGGCGACTCCGCTGGGCTGAGCCCAGCTCCTTCAACGCGAGATGAGGCGGTGGTCGCGGGTTCAGCCATGCGATACGCGGAGGCTCACTTCAATCCTTGCCGATCGATCTCATTTCGGCAAGGTCGGATGCGGGGCTCTCCTCGGCGGTCGTCGTCGCACAAGGTAGATACACGCGGAACTCGGCGCCGCCCGCCGGTGGGCTCTCGACCTCGATCCAGCCGTCGTGGTCCTTGACGATGCCGTGGCTGACCGCTAGGCCGAGCCCGGTCCCTTGTCCCTCATCCTTGGTGGTGAAGAACGGCTCGAAGATCTTCTCCCGATCGGCGGCGGGGATGCCGGGGCCGCTGTCGGCGATGATCAGCGCCGCGTATTCCGCCGGCGGCGCCAGATCGAGGCCCCCCTTGCGCCGCACCATCCGGGTGGTGGCCACGCGCAGCTTGCCGCCGCTCGGCATGGCGTGGATGGCGTTCATGATGAGGTTGAGGCAGACCTGCTGGATCTGATCGGGATCGCCGGGGACCTCGGGGGGCGCCGGCATCGTTTGCACGTCGACCGCGATCCCCTGCCGGTGGATCGGCTCGCGCAGGAACTCCAGCGCCTCGGCGACCACGGACCCGAGGTGCACGCGCGTCACGGTTGGTCCGCGCGGGCGCGAGAAGTCGAGCACCTGGCGGATGATCTTGGTGATGCGCGAGACCTCGTCGCCGATGATGGTGGCGTTCTTGACCACCTCGCCAGGATCGGGCGCGCGGTCGGCCGGCGCGCTCTCCGCCACCTTTTGCGCCTTCCGGGCCATGGCGCGGGCGCGGCCGCCGATCACGTTGAGAGGCGTCCCGAGCTCGTGCGCGATCTCGGCGGCCATCTGGCCGATGGTGGCCAGCTTCTCCGATTGCCGCAGGCGGGCCTCGAGGCCGAGGCGCGCCGCTGCCGCGCGCTCCGTCTCCTCGCGCGCCTCGCGCAACGACCCGGTCATGGCGTTGAACCGCCCGGCGATGGTGCCGATTTGATCTTCGCGCTCGGCGAGGATGACGCGCGAAAGATCGCCCTTGCCCACGGCGTCGATCCCCTCGAGCAGACGCCGCAAGGGGCGGACGACGATCTGCTCGATCGCCAGCCGGACGCCAATGGCCACGCCGATCACCACCAGCAAGAACAGCGGGTAGATGCGGCGCGCGGTGGCGGCCACCTCGGCGTCGATGTAGCCGGCGTCGCGGCGCATCCCCATGATCGCCGTCGGGTGGCGGGCGGGGTGGCGCGGGGGCAGCTCCAGCGCCGCGTCGTCGAACAGCGGCACCGCCATCGCGTACGAGCGCGGCCCCGACGACGAATCGAACAGCCGCCCGACCGGCGCGTCCTGGATGTCGGCCGCGCGCATGAGCAGCAGCCAGGCGTCGTCGTCGGTGCGTTGCTCGCTGCCGATCGACAGCACCTCCAGCTGGAACAGCTCGTCGTGCTGGCGCGCGGCGCGCGCGCGGGCGAGCAGCGTATCGGCGGCGGTGCCGGGATCGAGCGGCTCGATGCCGGCGCGCAGCGCGGTCGCCATCTCGTGCGCCTCGCGATCGAGGTCGGCCTCCAGGTTCGCGCGTCGCACCTTGAGCGCCGCGTAGCCGGAGCCGGCCAGGACGGCCGCCACCAGCAGCGTGACCACCACGGTCACGCGCGTCCCCAGCGTCAAAGTGCGGCCTTCCCGGGCAGACATCGAGGGGGCCAGTATAGCGCCGCATGCTATATAGACCGCGGTAGCAACCATGACGCCCGACGACATCAGCGCTCGCATCCGCACCGCGCTCCCCGACGCCGAGGTACGCGTCGTCGACACCACCGGCGGTGGCGATCACTTTGCCGCCACGGTCGTGTCGTCGACGTTCGCCGACAAGGGCCTCATCGACCGGCACCGGCTGGTCTACGCGGCGCTGGGCGACGCCATGCGCGGCCCCATCCATGCCCTGGGGCTGACCACCGAGACGCCCGAAGAGTACCGACGCAAATAGCGTCAATCCAAGGAGCCAACCGTGACCGAACCGCTCAAGCAACGCATCACCGACACCATCGCCAAGGGCCGCGTGATGCTCTTCATGAAGGGAAACCCATCCATGCCCCAGTGCGGCTTCTCGGCCGCGGTGGTCGGCGTGCTCAAGGAGGTGGGCGTCCCCTTCGAGTCCTTCAACATCCTCGCCGATCAGGAGCTGCGCGAAGGGCTCAAGGAATACTCGAGCTGGCCCACGTTCCCGCAGCTCTACGTCGACGGCAAGCTGGTCGGCGGCGCCGACATCGTGCGCGACCTGCACGCGCGCGGCGAGCTCAAGAAGCTGCTGGCCGTCTAGCGCCGGTCAGGGCTCGACCAGCACGAGCCGGTTGAAGTAGTCGCGGTAGTAGCCGCGATCCCGGGCCAGCAACCGGTCGGCCAGAACGCTCGCGTGCCCACCGATCAAGAAGTCGGGAACGACATTCCGGGGACCTGACGGCCGCCGGCGCGCCAGGTAGGCCGCGAACATGGCGCCGGCCAGCGCAGCGCTGGCTTGGGTCGCGGGAACGAATTCGATGCCCCAGTCTCGCAGCAGGTCGGCGACTTCCGATCCGCGGCCGCCGAGCGCCCGAGAGATCTCGGCCCAGCCCCTCCGCGCGCCAGCGGTTCAAGATCCGTTCTCCGACGGAATGAAGCCGTCGTGTTGCGCCGGGCGAGCTCGAATCAATGGGCGATCAGCAGCGAGGTAGCTCGCGGCGGGTCAGCGCTTCGGGCCGAGCGCTTCGGCGAGCGCGTTCACCAGGCGGCGCATCACGAAGCCCTTCGCGGGGACGATGTCGATCCGCGCGCCGTGCCTCGCCAGCGCGTCGACGACGATGGGCCCGATGGCGGCCACCCGTGCGCGGGCGAGCGCCGCGGTCAGGCGCGTTGCTGCGCCCGCTGCGGTGGCCACCTCGAACAGACGATCGACCTGCGAGGCGCTGGTGAAGGCGATGGCGTCGACGCGGCCGGCGTCGAGCGCCTCGATGAGCGCCAGCACGGCGGCGCCATCGCTCGCGGAGGCGTAGACGTAGGGCGCCACGGTTCGCACGGTGGCGCCCGACCGCTCCAGCGCCTCGACGAGTGGGCGGTTGGGCTCCTCGCCGTAGAGTTGCACGCCGACCCGGTGGCCGCGGAGGTCGAGCGCGCCGAGCGCCTCGATGACGCCGGCCGAGGTCGGCACGGGCGCGGCCAGATCCGAGGAGAGGCCGATCTCGTGGAGGGCGCGCGCCGGCTTCGGCCCGCGCGTCATCTTGCGGACGCGCCCCAGCGCCGCGACCACCTCGGCGGTGATGGAGAGCCGCTCGGCGGCCGCGAGCAGGCGGCGCAATCCCTCGCCGGTCAGGAAGACGACGTCGTCGAGCTCGCCGGCGGCGAGCGCCCGCAGCCAAGCCTCGATGGGGCGTTGATCGGGCGCGTCGCGGATGGTGATGAGCGGGCAGCGGAGCGCCGTCCCCCCCGCGTGCTCGACCAGCTCGGCGAGGCGATCCAGCTCGCGCGCCTCGGGAAGCGCGATCGTTCGTCCCGCCAGCGGCTGCATGATCCCTGCCGATATTTTTAGGGTATGGTCCCGTCCCCAGCAACTAGGGAACCACGAAAATGGCGACCAAACAGACCAAGACCCCCGAGCAGAAGAAGACCACCGGCCAGGCCGCGGCGAAGGCTGGCGCGAAGCCGGAGGCGAAGGCGGCCGAGCTGAAGACCGATCCCGCGGAGGCGCGCGCGCGCCTCGCCGCCACCGGGCGCAACGACGCCTGCCCGTGCGGCTCGGGGAAGAAGTACAAGAAGTGCCACCTCGGGGCCGACGAGCAGGCCGTGGCGCCCGCGCCCGAGACGCCCGACGCGCAGGCGCGGGTGACCGAGGGGTGGCGTCTGTTCGAGCAGCGCCGTCCGGGCGCCGCCGAGAAGGAGTTCCGCGCCGCGCTGGAGATCGACGCCAAGCTGGAGGACGCGCACGTGGGCATCGGGATGGCCCGCCTGTCGGCCGGCAACGCGGAGGGCGCCAAGGAGGAGCTGGGGATCGTGCTCGCCTCGGGTGAGGCTGGCGCCGAGAAGATGAAGGCAGACGGCGTCAAGGACGCCTTCAGCAAGCCGGCGGCGCAGCCGTTCATCCGCGCCGCGCACGCGCTCGGCTGCCTGGCCTACGACGAGGAGCGCTACGAGGACTCGGTGAAGGATCTGGCGCGGGTGCACGGCATCGACGAGGGGAGCGTGGGCGTCGAGGCGCGCCTCATCGCGGCCAAGGCGCTCATGAAGCTGGAGCGCGCGGCCGACGCGGCAGCGCTGCTCGAGCCGGCGACCAAGCTCGAAGAGGGCAAGGGGCGCACCGAGCTGGGGCTGGCCCTGGCGCGCTTCGTCGCCGGCGACGAGGCCAAGGCGCGCGCGGCGCTGGCGATCGCGCTCGACGCCAACCCCAACTACGGCAAGACCCTGCTGGGCCGCATCCGCCGCCGCGTCGAGAACGTGGCCGGCGCGCGACCCGGCTCGATCGAAGAGGCGCTGCTCTATGCGCAGACCTACGGCGACGTCTGGACCGACGCCGCCAAGGAGTTCCTCGAGACCACGCTCGACGCGCACGCCGCGAAGAAGCCCGCCCCGGCGGCCGAGGCCGAGTCAGCCTCCCCATAGGGCACATCTAACGGCGCGCTTCGCGCGCGGCCTCGCCCTTACTTCTTCTTCAATTCGGCGAGCCAGTCGCCGATCTTCTTCGTCCGCTTGTCGAGCTCGGCTTTTTGCTCGGCGAGCGGCTTGGGGTCGCCGTCGAGCGACGCGACGAGCGCCTCCGGGTAGTCGTTCGCGAGCGCGTTCAACATGACGTCGTAGTCCGTCGTGACGTTCGAGTTGCCGCCCTTCGGAT
>DASYEX010000139.1:0-14343 GCA_036498765.1 Polyangia bacterium | reverse complement strand
TCCGGCGCGGTCGATCGCCGGTTTCGCGCCGATCGTCATCGGGCTCGCGCTGACGCTGATCCACCTCATCAGCATTCCGGTGACCAACACCTCGGTGAATCCGGCGCGCAGCACGGGGGTGGCGATCTACGCAGGGGCGTGGGCGGTGCGCCAGCTCTGGCTGTTTTGGTTCGCGCCGCTGCTCGGCGGTGCGCTCGGGGGGCTCGGCTACCGCGCGCTGGTCGACACCACGCGCAGCGAACGGGCTCAGAACCTGCGTTCGAGGCCGAAGCTGACCGTCGGTCCGAAGGACATCGCCGAGGGGCCGCAGGGGATCGCCAGATCGTAGTTGCAGCCGGAGCTCTGGCTGATCCAGGCCGCGCCCAGGCCCGCGCTGACGAACCAGGTGCCGGGACCGCCGTCGCCGAGCAGGCGATGCCGGAGCCCGACGGTCGCGTAGGCCCAGGACTGCAGGTTCAAGCCGCCGTCGATCTGCAGGGCCAGCCGATCGCCGAGAGGAATCCGCAACGTCCCGACGATGTTCGAAAAGCCGATGGTACGCTGCCCGGTGTACTGGTTGGCCGCCACGTTGTAGGCGTACTCGACCTGCAGGCTGAGGCCGTCCCGCCGCCCGAGCCGCAGGGTCGGCGCCACCGACAGGCCGTTGCGCCCGAAGCGCTGCAGCTGGCCGCCCAGGCCCAGGCCGACGGCCAGGTAGCGGGTGGAGAAGGCCGCCGTGACGCGCGCCTCGGCGAGCGCCCCCGTCCCGTCGGCGCTGCCCACCAGCGCCGCAGGCGCGAGCTCCAGGCCCAGCGTGAGCGGAAAGCGGAAGTCGTGCTCGAAGCGCGCCTCGCCGAACCCGCCCCAGCTGTTGCCGGTGAGGCCGAGGAACGGCTGCAGCTTGAGCTCGAACCGATTGAGGGCCGGCGCGCTCTCGGCCGGCACCGGCTCCGCCTCGCGCGCGAGGGCCGGCGCGCCGTCGAGGTCGGCGGCCGGGACCGAGGCCAGGAGGGACAGCGCGAGCACCGCCGTCATGCGAGGACCCGCACGGCTTCCAGCTCCTGGGCGTGGCGGAGCCAGGCCCGCAGCCGCTCCTCGGCGCTGCGCGGATCGACGTGATGGGCCGGCACGCCCCCGGCGCGAGCCAACGCCTCCATCTCCGGTTGGCTGGTGAGCCGATGCGGCGCGCTCCGGATGACCGCGGCGGAGAGCTCGACGGCCGGCGGGTGGGTCAGGGCCGACGTCACGACCTCGGCGCGATCGGGATCGAGGCAGGCCGCGAGATCGCTGGCGGCGTCCATCCGCGGTCCCAGGCTGGCGATGCCGAAGCGCGTGGCCAGCGTGGCCAGGATGGAGACGTGGTCGTAGGGGGTGGAGATGACCGCGCTCGATCTCACCTGCGGCCCGACCACCACCGCCGGGACCCGGAAGCCGATCTGGCGAAAGTCGGGGTTCGGATCCGGAACCACCGGCGGCGGCACGTGGTCGAAGTAGCCGCCGTGCTCGTCGAACACGATGACCAGCAGGGCGCGCGGCCAGTGGGCGCTCTGGGCCAGCGCGCGGTGAATGCTGCTGAGGAACGCCTCGGCGAGGCCGAAGTCATAGGGGGGATGGCCGTCGTTGACGCCGAAGTCGGGGTCGATGATCGAGAACGCCGGCAGCGTTCCGTTGGCCGCGTCGGTGAAGAAGTGATCGACCGTCTGGGGGGAGACGGCGTCGTTGCCCGAAAAACTGTTGGCCGGGAAGGTAACGCTGTACCAGGGGATGTTCCCCGCGTAGTAGTAGCCGCTCGAGACGCAGCGCTCGGCGAGGCGCTGCCAGACGGTCGGCGGCGGGTTGAGCCCCATCGGCAGGTTGGTCTTGTGACCGGCCGCGGTCGCCGCGTGCAGGTAGTAGCGGTTGGGCCAGGTCGGTCCCATGACCGACGAGAACCACCGGTCGCAAACGGCGTACTGATCGCAGAGGCCGTACAGAAACGGCGCGGTCGCGCGCTGGTGATAGCTCATGACCTCGATCTGGTTCGGGTCCGGATTGACCAGCACGAAGCCGTCGTTGCGACCGCCGTTGAACGCCCGGTGCGACGACGCCCAGTCGTGCTTGGGATCGAGGTGGGAGGTCTCCGCCGGCGCCAGGTTGACCGCCACCGGCAGCCCACTGGCGTCGAGGTTGCTCTCGGTCCCCGTGAGGCCGTCGATGGTGCGCGCGGCGGGATAGTCGGCGTCGGTCGACAGGCTCCCGCAGAGGTGGTCGAACGAGCGGTTCTCCATCATCACGACGACGATGGTGTCGATCCCCGCCAGCACCCTTTGGGCGGCCGCGGCGGTCGTGCCGGCGGGGGCGGCCAGCGCCGGAACGGGGCCCGCCGGACAGCGGTCGGTGGCGGAGCCGCAGGCGTCGAGCCCGACGGCCATCGCCCCCACGCCGAGCCCCAACTTGAGCGCCGCGCGGCGGGTGAGCTGACTTCCTTCCGACATCCGACTTTCACCGCCCGAGCTGAACCCCGGCTCGACGGACGGCGCAACATTGTTCGACCTCGAACGCGCTTCCGCAAGCTCGGCAGAAGTAGTTTCTCGTCGGCCACGTAAGCGGGCCTCGCATTCGATGCGCGCTCCAGCTCCCGCGCGTTGCTGGGCGCTCAAGTGTTCTCAGCTTGAACGGCTGTGATCGCCGGCGGCGCCCTCCTCGCGCTATTGACGGTGGAGGCCGCGCCCGTGGTTCCGCTGGCCCCCCTGGCCCCGCTCTCGTCGGACCCAGCCGCGCTCGCCGAGGGCTCCGACGACGCGCGGTTCACCGACGAGACTCAACCGCGTCTGGCCCATCCCTACCTGCGGACGGCCATCGAGGAGGTCGTCCTTCTGGGACTGGGGACCGCCTGGTACTGGCGCCACCCGTCCTACAGCTCCTGGGACCTGCACTTCACCTGGACCGACTGGCACTCGAAGCTCTTCAGCATGCGCCAGGTCGTCTTCGACGACGATCTCTTCACAACCAACGGCCTCTCGCACCCGATCGCCGGCACCATCTACTACCAGGTCGCGCGCGGCAACGGCCTCTCGCCGCTGGCCTCGTTCGTCACGTCGTTTCTGGCCTCGACCGCCTGGGAGTACTTCTCCGAATGGGACGAGAAGCCGTCGACCAACGATCTGATCTTCACCCCGGCGGGCGGCGCGGTCATCGGCGAGGCCGCCTATCGGCTCGGCCGGACCTTCGCGGCGGGCACGCCGGGGGTCGGGAACTGCCTGGGCGCGCTGCTCTTCTCGCCCGTGGCGACGCTGAACCAGGCGCCGGTCTGCCGCGGCGTCACCGGTCAGCCGACCGACGCCTTCGGGCTGCCGACGCGTGTGTCGCACCGCCTGACGTTCGAGCTGGGACAGACCTACAGCTCGTTCGACGGCGGCTCGCTGGTCACCTCCCTGGAGATCGGGCTCGCCGCCGCCATCGTCGACCACCGCCGCTATCAAAAACCGGGGACCGGGCTCACCTCCATTCGGCCGGGCGACTGGACCGAGCTCGCGTTCGACGGGATGTTCTCGCACGACGGGACCCGCGGCCTGGAGCTTCACGCGAACGGCGTCTGGTGGGGGCGCTACTTCCGGAGCTACGCGCTGCCCGACGAGCACGCGCCGCGCCCGCCCGACGGATGGGGAATGATGCTCGGGCTCGGGAGCACCTTCGACTACGACGGCCGCCTGTTGCCGACCGAATGGGATCGGGTGGTGACCGCCGGCCTCGGCGGACCGATGCTGGAGTACACCGACCGCTGCGGCAGCCTCACCACCCGGGCCGCCTTCAACGTCCAGTACGGGTTCTCGATGGTGAGCTCGCTGGCCTATCCGGCGGCGGCGGCGGCGCTGGCGGACGCGACGATCAAGACCGAGCTCAAGCACGGCGGGTACTACTACGCCCAGAGCGTGACCGGCGCCGCGACGGTCTCCCTGGACGACGGCCCGATCGGGGTCTTCGTGCGGGCGCGCGTCGGCGGCTACTGGTCGTTCAACCGCGACGACCGCTACCAGGCGGAGCTCACCGACAACTTCTCTCTGCACGACGAGCGGCTCTGGCTGCGCGCGGCGGCGAGCACCCGCGTGCTGGGCGGGCCGCTCCGGCTGGCGCTGGTGCTCGATCAGATCAACCGTGAGAGTCATCTCCCCGGCTACGCGTACGACGGGGTCGAGCGGCGGGTCGCCGTCCTGGCCGTGGCCGCCTTTTGAATAGTCGCCGAACGGGGTACCATGCCGAGGGGTCTCGTCAGACCCGACTCATCGAGGGAGGTTCGCATGCGCGCTTCGTTGGCTTTGACTCTGTTGGGGATCGTCGCCGCCGGCTGTGGGTCGAGCTCGCCGGGCGACAGCAAAGGCAGCGGCGGCCAGGGTGCGGGCGGCGCCACCCTCCCCCCGCCGGTCGACGGTGGCAACCTGGGCACCACCGGGAACCCGAACGGCTCCTGCACGGCGGGCGTCCCCTCGAGCGGACAGCTGGCCGACGTCTCCAACCCGACCGTCGTGGGAGACGGCACCGCCGCGAGTTGCACCTTCAGCGCGCTCAACACCGCCGTCGGCAAGGCCGGGGCCATCACCTTCAACTGTGGCAGTGATCCGGTGACCATCCCCATCACCGCCACGCTGAACCTCTCGACCAGCAAGAACACGGTCATCGACGGCGGCAACAAGATCACGCTCGACGGCGGTCACGCGGTGGAGATCTTCCTCTTGAACGGCGCCAGCTTTCAGGCAAGCGAGACGCGCGTGACCTTACAACGACTGGCCCTGGTCAACGGGAAGACGATGCCCACCATGCCCATCCCGACCGCTCCCGCGCCTTGCTCGCAGGGCTACGACGACGGCCAGGGCGGCGCCATCCACGTGAACGACGGCAACCTGACCGTCATCGGCTGCCTGTTCGACGGCAACCAGGCGGCCCCGCTCGGCCCCGACACGGGCGGCGGCGCCATCTACATCGAAGGAAGCAAACACGGGGCGGTCATCGTGGGGAGCACCTTCACCAACAACAGCGGATCCAACGCCGGCGCCGTCGGGGCTCTGTTCGCCGAGCTCGACGTCTACAACAGCCTGTTCCAGAACAACACCGCCACCGGCCACGACGCCAACAACGACGACCCCAGCATGTGCAAGGCGATGAACGCCGGTCAGAACGAGATCGGGTCGGGCGGCAACGGCGGGGCTCTCTACGGCGACGGCAACAACTTCAACATCATGCTGTGCGGCGACGCGGTGCTGGACAACACGGCCGGAACCAACGCCTTCGGCGGCGGGCTCTTCTTCACCAGCGACAACATGACGGGCGTTCTGACCATCACCGACACGACGATGATGGGCAACACCGGCGGGTCGTGGACCACCGTGTCGACGGGGAGCGTGCAGGACGTGGGGTCGGCGATCGGCGTCAACGCCAAGAGCATCACCGTGACGAACTCGACGCTGCAGAAGTAGCGGCGCGGTGCTCTACCCGCTGATCGGCGCCCGGCTGCACGGCTGGCTCGACGATCTGGTCGCCGTCACCTACCTCCTCGGAATCCTGCTGTTGCGTCTGGGCGATGGGGCGCGCGCCGCCGCCATCGCCGGCGCCGCCCTGCACTTCACGCTCACGCGGCTCACGAACTACCCACAAGGAACGTTCAAGCTGCTCCCCTTCCGAACCCACGCCTTCGTCGAGCTCGGCGAGGGTCTGGGCATCCTGGCCGCGGCCGCCCTCCTCGCCGCGACGCCGATGCCCGCCCGCCTGTTCCTGGCCTTCATGGGCCTCACTCAGCTGGGCGCGTTCGCGTTCTCCGACTACCGAACGCCCTCGGCGGCCCCCCTGTAGCCGCCGAGGGCAGCGCTGCCTGCGCTCAGTTCACCGTCAATACCGCCTGCACCGAGAACCGCTGGAAAACGCTGGTCGCGTTGCAGTCATAAATCTCCATCCCGTCGCCCGCGGTGGTCATGCCGTTCTTGACGTGGAGGCATCGACCGGAGGCGGCGGTCTGGATCAGGAAGGCGCCGTCCTTGGTCGGCTGCGGGGTGAAGATCCAGTCCTGCGAGGAGGCTCCGCTGCACGCGAAGAGGCGCACCGAGGACCCGTTGGCGGCCGCGCCCGCGTCGGCACACTTGGTGGGGTCGGTCCTCATCTGAACCAACCAATTGGCGCCGTGGGCCGTGAGGAGGAACTTCGAGCTGTCCAGCAGCGGCATCTGACCGTAGTCGGCCAGGAGACCGGCTTCAGCGTCCAGGACCAACGCCGGGGCGCCGAGCGGCGACATCGTGTAGACGTAGCCAGGGTCGAAATTCGGGGTGTACGTGGGGTTGCGCCACACAGTGATGCCGTGCTGCCACCTGCCGCCGTTGCTCGGCGTGGTGAGCGACTTGAAGCCGTCGGGGCAGCCGGCGCTGGGGCTGTTGTTCGAACCGGCGGGGCAACTCCCCCCCACGCCAAAGCTGAACTGCCCGACGGCGACGCTCGTGTTCTGGCAGAGCGTTCCGGCGCCAAACGGATTCTGGTACGGCGCGTTCGTCTGGTTGGCGCCGAGGCGTCCAGCAACGATACCGGCGGCCCCCGCCGGGAAACCGGCACCGTCGCAGTAGTACCCAACCGGCGCGGTCACCCCCGGCATGCCGAGGTTGGCGAGCGAGCCGGTGTCCAAGATGTCACCGAAGAACGTCCCCTCCTGCATCGGGTAGTTCACGCGATCGACGCCCCAGCCGATGGCGGGGTCCGGCGAGTCGAGCCAGAGCGGCACATGGACGCCCGCCGTGTTCACGTGCGCCATCAAGCAGGCCGAGAGGGCCTCCATGCACTGGGCATTGCCGTAGACGCCGCCGGTCTTCCAAGCGGGGCAGAGGCCGATCCCACCCGCGAAGGTGTAGCTCACGCCGTTCTGGTCCTGCTTGACGAGACTGTCGCCGGCCGGTAGCGCGCACTTGATGAGGTAGCTGACCGTCCTGCGGCCGGCGGCCGTCGTCATGAGGCCGCTGGTGGACGCGAGGCCATTGATGCCAGCGAGGCCGTTGACGGCGGCCAATCCGTTCACACCCGCGAGACCGTTGATACCGGCCAGGCCGTTCACGCCGGCGAGACCGTTGATGCCGGCCAGGCCGTTCACGCCGGCCAGCGCATCGCTCGACTGCGCACTCGCATTTGCGGGTGCATCCTCGTTGGTGCCACAGCCGGCCGCCGCCGGGCCGATCGCGGTCAATAGAAACGTGAGCCCGTACCTGACGCTGGGTCGCCTCATGCTGGTCGCCTCCATCAGATACTTATCAACTACAAATGGTATGCCATCTTCCATGTATTTCACAAATAGAACTTAACACTTCGATTCGACTCGCCTTTTATCTCTAGGCCACCAGACCCATTTGTTGCGCTCGGGACAACGGTTCGTGGACTCGCGACCCCAGAGTGTTGTCCGAGCGGCAGCACCGCGACCTCGTCGGTCGGCTGGTTTCAGTCGCACGGCGAAGGGTCCGATCGAAGGTCAGCACCTGTGCTCGTTGCGGACACGCTACCTGCTTCGCGCGGACCCGAACCCGCCCTCACCAGAGGTGAGACGATCGGTCGGTTCGTCGTGCTCGGCCTGGTCGGCCGCGGCGCGATGGGCGAGGTGTACGGCGCCTATGATCCGGAGCTCGATCGAAAGATCGCCATCAAGCTCGTACGCGCGGACCGCTCGGGAGACAGCGCTGACAGCCGCGCGCGCCTCATGCGCGAGGCGCAAGCGACCGCCAAGATCTCGCATCCCAACGTGGTCGTCGTCTACGACGCGGGCACCGTGCACGACCGGGTGTTCGTGGCGATGGAGTTTGTCGAGGGGCACACGCTGACGCACTGGCTGCTGGCCCAGGATCGCCGGTGGCCCGAGATCCTCGAGACCTTCCTAGCGGCGGGGCGCGGCCTCGCGGCGGCGCACGACAAGGATCTGGTCCATCGGGACTTCAAGCCCGACAACGTGATGGTGGCCCTCGGCGGGCAAGTGCGGGTCATGGACTTCGGGCTCGCGCGCCTGGCGACGCCGGGCCAGGTGGCGTCTCTCGAACGAAGCACGAAACCCGCCCCCGCGACTCCCCTGATGGCAGTCGCCGACGCCGAGGCCCTCGACGCGACCCGGGATCTGGCTCCTGATGGCGTGCGCCCGGCGGCGGCGCCCTCCTCCTCACCGCTCGACCACACCCTCACGCAGACCGGCGCCGTGCTCGGAACGCCCGCGTACATGTCGCCGGAGCAGTTCGACGGCCGGCCCGCTGACGCGCGGTCAGACCAGTTCAGCTTCTGCGTAGCGCTCTTCGAGGCGCTCTACGGTGACCGGCCCTTCAAGGGGCGCAGCTTCGTCGAGCTCGCCGCCAACGTGGTGTCGGGGCGGCTCTCGGAACCGACCCCCGCGCGGCCAGTCCCGGTCTGGGCACGTGCGGCGCTCGAGCGCGGCCTCCGGCCCGACCCCGCGGACAGATTTCCCTCGATGGCAGCGCTGATGAAGGAGCTGGATCGGCGGCCCAAGGTGGTGAACACCGGGTTCGCCGAGGGCGCCGCCGCCAAGCTGGCCGATGTTTGGGAGGCGCCCGTCGAAGGGCGCGCCGGCGAGACGCCCGTCAAGGCGGCCATTCGGGAAGCATTCGCCGCCACCGGAAAACCGTTCGCAGCGGCGGCGTTTTCGGGGGCCAGCACCATCCTGGACGCCTACGCCAAGCGCTGGTCCGAGCTCTACGTGGAGGTTCTGGAGGCGACGCACGTTCGCGGCGAGCAATCCGCCGAGGTCCTCGACCTGCGGATGGCCTATCTCTTCGAAGGGCTCGACGATCTGAAGGCGCTCTGCGGACTGTTCCGGACGGCGAGCTCGGAGGTGGTCGAGAACGCGATCAGCGCGGCCACCTCGCTGGGAACGCTCGAGCGCTGCCAGCAGATCGAGCTTCTGCGCGCCGTCCTGCGCCCCCCCAACGATGGGCCCATGCGGGCCGCGGTCGACGGTCTGCGCCCGCGGCTCGTCGATCTCCGCGCCCTCTTCCGCGTCGGAAGGATCAAAGCGGGCCTCGAACTCGCGGAGCCTCTCGTCGAAGAGGCGCGCGAGGTTGGCTACGCGCCGCTCTTGGCCGAGGCGCTGCTGGTGCAGGGGACGCTCCTCTATGAACGGGGGTTGGTCGAGGCGTCGCTCCTCGCCGTCGAGGATGCGGTCTGGACCGCCGAGCTCGCGCGGCACGACGAACTCGCCGCGCAGGCAGCGACCTACATGATCTCGCTCACCGGGTACTCCCAGGATCGTTTCGACGTCTCCGACGTCTGGTGCCGCCACTGCGAAACGCTGCTCAAGCGAATCGAGGGGCACGACCAACTTTGGGGATGGTATTTCAACAATCGCGCCAACACGCTGGAGCGTCGCGGCCGATTCGCGGAAGCGATCGAGGACGATCGGCGAGCCATCGCCGCCAAAGAACGCGCGCTTGGCCCCGAGGCCTCCGACGTGGGGGTCAGCCTGGGCAATCTCGCGCTTCGGCTCTTTGCCACCGGCGACTATGCTGGCGGCCTCGAGGCCTCGGCGCGCGCCGTCGAGATCGTTACGCAAGGTCTCGGCAAGGAGCACCCGGCGTCCGCCATTCTCGTGTTCAACTACAGCGAGGCTCTGTGCAGGGTCGGGCGCTTCGCAGAAGCGCGCCAGATGGCGGCGCAAGCGCTGGCGGTCTTCGAGCGCGAGACCGATCCCAACGAGCTGCGGATCGCCTATCCCCTCTACGCACTCGGCCTCAGCGAGCTCGGCGTCGGTCACCCGGTGGAGGCGCTCGTGGCGCTCGAGCGCGCGGCCCGCATCCGCGACGCGCTGGAAAAGGTGCCTGCGCGTCGCGCCGAGGTCCATTTCGCGCTCGGCCGGGCGCTGTTCGACGTTGGCGGCGACCGCGGGCGGGCCCGGAAGCTCGTCGAACAGGCGTGTCGGGAGTACGCCTCCGCCACCCGGACGCCGTCCGAGGCCCGCGACTTCGCCGATGCCCAGCAGTGGCTGACGGATCACTCCGCGATCGACTGATCCCGACGTCCGGCGTCCGGCGGCAGGGTCAGCGCCGCCAGTGAGCACCACGATGCTCCAGGCCGGCATCCGTTACGAGAAATGTTTTTTGTCACAACGGGCGCGCCCGCTCCATCCGAGCCAGGGAGACGATCGAACCCGACGCTGATGGACATTCGAGGAGGCGCTGATCATGACGATTCGTAGTGTTGCCCACCTGGGCCTGGTGCTCGGCGCAGTGACCGCCATTTCGTGCGGCTCGAGCTCGTCGGACCCGACGAAGGATCCGGCCCGCGTGGCCGCCGGCCAGCAGACTTTCCGCTTCGACACGTTTGGCGACGAGACGCTGTGGACCGACACGCTGCAGATGAATACGGTGATCGCCAGCGCCGTCGACCCGATGACCGCGCTGGCGGTCGGCCTCAAGGTCGACGCGACCGCGCTGCCTGCCGCCGTCGTCCAGGGGATCCAGGACGGCACCGTCGATCTGACCAAGCCGGCGACGACCATCACGCTGCTCAAGTTGAACGCCGTGGTGGGCGTTCAGGGGACGGTGACGACCGCCGCCGACGGGACCGACACGCTGACCCGCGTGGGGATCACCTGCGCGCTCTGCCACTCCAACGTCGACAATTCCTTCGCCAAGGGAATCGGCGCGCGGCTCGACGGCCAGCCCAACTTGGATCTCAACCCGGGCGCCATCATCGCGCTCTCCCCGGCGCTCACCGCCGATCAGAAGGCCGTCTACAACTCGTGGGGCCCGGGCAAGTACGACCCCCGCTACAACCAGGACGGGTTGAACGGGCCCACGGTCATCCCGCCCGCCTACGGCCTGAACGGGATTCACGCCATCACCGTCACCGGTGACGGCAGCGACATCGAGTACTGGAACCGCTACGTCGCCGTCACGCAGATGGGTGGGCACGGCACGTTCTCCGACGCGCGCACCGGCGTCGACGTCACCAACGGCACCGACGATCTGGTCAGCGACAAGCTGCCCGACCTGCAGACCTACCAGCTGACGCTGACCGCGCCGCCGGCCGCGGCCGGAAGCTTCGACCCCGCCGCGGCCGCCCGCGGAAAGACGGTGTTCGAGGGGCAAGGGAACTGCGCAAGCTGCCATTCGGGCGCCCTCTTCACGGATGCCAACAGCACGCTCCACGATCCGAGCGAAGTGGTCAGCGAGCCCGAGCCGAACGGCGCG
Source organism: Polyangia bacterium (assembly GCA_036498765.1). Lineage (GTDB taxonomy): Bacteria > Myxococcota_A > Polyangia > Fen-1088 > Fen-1088 > JADGRB01. The sequence continues at coordinate 3,178 of DASYEX010000139.1, read as the reverse complement.
CCGAGCTATGCTTCGCGGAGCGCGACCAAGAAGTACCGGACGGCCCCGCTGGCCGGCGTCTGGCAGCACGCGCCCTACTTCCACAACGGCAGCACCGCGACGCTCGACGACGTGGTCGCCCTCTACAACACCAAGAAATCCCTCGGGCTGACCGCCGATCAGTCGGCCGATCTGGTTCAGTATCTCAAATCCTTGTAGCCACCAGGGGCGAGGCAATCATCATGAAGATCATGCAGGGCAACCTCGAGGTTGGGGCCAATGACACGGACGACCAGCCGCGCCCGGCGGACGAGCAACTGGTCGAGCGCGTCAAGGACGGCGACCTGTCGGCGTTCGAGCTTCTGGTCCGGCGCCACAACCAGCGGCTCTACCGCGCGGTCCGCTCGGTGCTGCGGACTGGCGAAGAGGTCGAGGACGCCATGCAGGACACCTATTTCGCCGCGCTCAGGCACATCGGCCAGTTCGAAGGGCGTGCCCAGTTCGGGACCTGGCTGCTCCGGATCGGAATCAACGAGGCCCGCGCGCGACTGCGACGGCGCGGACGCCTGATCGCGCTCGACGACCTGCCGGCGGAGAACGAGGCCGCGACGGGCCTGGCCGAGCGCGAGCCGGTCCGCACGCCCGAGCAGCAGGTCGGCAACAACGAGATCGTCGCGGTCGTCGAGGCGGCCATCGATCGCCTCCCCGACGACTACCGGCAGGTGCTGGTGCTGCGGATGGTCGACGCGCTGGACACCGCCGAGACGGCCGAGGTGCTGGGGATGGGCGAGTCGGCGGTCCGGCAGCGGCTGCATCGGGCGCGCGAGATGTTGGAGAAGGACGTCCAGCGGCAGGTCGGCAGCGTCATGCAGGCCGCGTTCGGCTTCCTGGGCGCTCGCTGCGACCGGATCGTCGCCGAGGTGATGCGCCGCTGCTTCGCCGAGGTGGCCCCGCAAGACGGCTGAACCGCTGAACCGCTGAACGGCTGAACCGCCCGGCCTCTTGGCGGGGGTCGCGCAGCGACCTGCCATTTGCGGCATGGGGTGATAGCGTCCGCTCGGATGCGGCTCCCGGACCGCCTTCGCCAGGCCTATCTCGTCGCCGACCTCCGAAGCCTCGCGCTCGGCCGCATGGGGTTGGCGTCGGTGCTGCTCGCCAACTTGCTCATGCGGGCCCTCGTCCTGCGCGATTTCTATACCAACGACGGGCTGCTGCCGAACCACACCCTGCTCTGGCGCCCCGAGCAGTGGCCGGTGTTCTCGTTGCTCTTCGTGGCCTCGACGCCGGCCATGGCGGCGACGGTGTTCGTCCTCTGCGGGCTCGTGTTCGTCGCGCTCCTGGTCGGGTACCGCACCCGGGCGGCGCAGGTGCTGAGCTACCTCGCCGTCCTCAGCCTCAACGCGCGCTCGTTCTTCAACGGCGGCGACATCGTGCTCTGCGAGCTCGCGCTGTGGTCGATCTTCCTGCCGGTGGGGCGGCGCTGGTCGATCGACGCCGCGCTGGACCGGCGTCGCGGCGCGGCCACGGACGGAGCCACCGAGGTGGTGGCCCCCGCCTTGGCCGTGTTGCTGGCCCAGCTCTTCTTCATCTATCTGCTGAACGCGATCCACAAGAACGGCGTCACCTGGCGAGACGGTTCGGCCGTCCACTACGTGCTCCACCAGGACACCATCGCGACGTCGTTCGGGGTCTGGCTGCGCGGCTGGATGACGCCCGGCCTCTCGAAGGCCCTCAGCTGGGGGACGATGGCGCTCGAGTGGACGCTCCCGGTGCTGCTCGCCTCGCCGATCGCGCTCCGGGCCACCCGGCGGGCGGCGTTGCTGCTGGCGGCCAGCCTGCACCTCGGCTTCGTCCTCTGCATCGACCTCGAGATGTTCACGCCGGCGATGCTCGCCTGCCTGCCGTTCCTGCTGCGGGGCGAGGACGCCGCGGCCTTCGAACGCTGGTGGATGGCCCGCTGGAGCCGTCTGCGCGTCTGGCCGCCGCTGGCCGGCGCGGTCCAGGCCAGCGCGGCGCTGCTGGACGCCATGGCCGCCCTGACCCCCCGGCCCGACCCGGCCGCGACGCGCGCGCCGATCGTCGTGCGGGCCCGTCGCGCCGCGGTCCTGGTCCGGCGCCTCATCCTCCTCGCCCTCGTCGCGCTGGCGGCGGAGCGGCTGGTGGCCGGCAACAGCCGGTGGCGAGGCCCCCTCTGGTTCGAGCGGGCAGAGGCGTACCTGATGCTCTACGAGCGCTGGTACATGTTCGCGCCCGAGGCGCCCCGCACCGACATGAACGTCTCCATCGACGCCGTCACCGCCGAGGGGCGCCACGTCGATCCGTTCAACGAGCTGGCCAGCCCCGGCCATCCGTTCCCAGGCAAATTCATCCCGCCGCATCTCAATCAGAGCCCGCTCTTCGTCGAGTGGGCGCTGAAGGTCCCCTTCATCCCCGACTACCAGCAGGCCTTCCAGGAGTGGGTCCTCCGCTATCCCCAGCGCACCGGCCGACCGCAGGATCGCATCGTCTCGTTCCGCGCTTACATCGTCGAGGATGACAGCCCGCCGCCCGGACGACGCGCCCCCACCCACACCCGGGCGAGGCAGTTTTACCAGTACCCGGAGTAGCGCCCGGCCGCCTGTGATAAGAGGATCGGCGCTGGGCAATGTGGGCATCGGCATCGATCCTGGCCGTCCTTCTGACGGCGGAGCTTCCTCCGCCGGCGCCGGAGCCGCCGCCTGAAGATCCGCCGGCCGTCGGCGTGGCCATGGGGACGGCCACGGCGCTCGTGCCGCTCGTCGTCGGAGGCGCGCTGATGGTCAACGATCGCTCGCCCCGCCTGCAGGAGGCGGGGATGATCGTGACGGTGTCGGGGCTCGCCCTGGCCCCCTGGGTCGCGCACGGGCTCGAGGGGTCGTGGACGCGCGCGGCGATCTACGGCGGCGCGACGACGCTGCTCTCGACGGCCACCGTGGTGGCCATGGAGGCGAGCGACGCCTTCAACCAGCACACCGGAAACCGCGCGCGGATCCCGATGAAGATCCTCCTGGGGGCCTCCCTGGGGAGCTCGTTCCTCGGCGTCGTGATGAGCGCGTTCGATCGGCACGGGCTCCGGCCCGTCTCGCGGCTCTCGCTGTGGCTCGCGCCCGGCGGGCTCGGCGGCGGCCTCGGTTGGAGCCGGCCGCTTTGATCGCGGCCCGGGCGCGCCGGATCGCGCGGT
>DASYEX010000138.1:0-1928 GCA_036498765.1 Polyangia bacterium | reverse complement strand
GGCGTCGATCTCCGCGACGGCGGAGGTGCAGCGGTTGCAAAGGTCGACCGCGACCTCCGGCAGCACGCGCCAGCAGCGGGCGCACTTGTTGCCCTCGGCGCGGAACGGCCGCACCGAGATGCCCGGGGCGTCGTCGAGCATGAAGCCCTCAGCATCGCCGCCGACGGAAAGCTCGGCCTGGCTGGTGCGGAACACCTCGGCTGGGTCGACCCCGTCGAACGCCGCCTTCAGCGCCGAATCGGCCAGCGTCACCTCGGGCGCGGCTTCAAGCGCCGATCCGATCCGCTTCTCGCGCCGCTCGACCTCCAGCGCGCCGGTGACCACGGCGAGCACGGTCTCGATCTTGCCCCAGCGCTCGGCCTCCGCGTCGTTACGCCACTCGGCCGGGGTCTGCGGGAAGATGCGCAGCGCATTGGCCCCGGCGTCGGGGAAGCGGGTGGCCCAGGCCTCTTCGGTGGTGAAGACCGCGATCGGCCCCAGCCACACGGTCAGCCGCTCGAAGGCGAGGTCCATCACGGTGCGGCAGGCGCGGCGGCGGATCGACGAGGGCGCGTCGCAGTAGAGCGCGTCCTTGCGGACGTCGAAGTAGAGCGCCGAAAGCTCCTGCGCCGCGAACTCGGTCACCGGGCGCCACACCTCGTCGTAACGGTGCTTCTCGTAGGCCTCGCGTACCTGGGTATCGAGCTGCCACAGCCGGTGCAGGACGTAGCGTTCCAGCGGCGGCATCTGGTCGTAGCCGACCCGCTCGGCGTCGGTGAAGCCGTCGAGCGCGCCCAGCATGTAGCGCAAGGTGTTCCGCAGCTTGCGATAGCTGTCGATGGTGGTCTGCAGGATCGTCTTGCCGATCCGCAGGTCCTCCGCGTAGTCGCTCAGCGCCACCCACAGGCGCAGGATCTCCGCGCCCGAATCCTTGGTCACCGACTGGGGCTCGACGGTGTTGCCCTTGGACTTCGACATCTTCTCCCCGTGCTCGTCGAGCACGAAGCCGTGGGTCAGGACGCCTTCGTAGGGCGCGCGGCCGCGCGTGCCGCAGCTTTCCAAAAGCGACGACTGGAACCAGCCGCGCGCCTGGTCGGAGCCCTCCAGGTAGAGGTCGGCGGGCGATTTGGCGTCGTCACGGCCTTCCAGCACGAAGGCATGGGTCGATCCGCTGTCGAACCAGACGTCGAGGATGTCCTCGATCTTCTCGTAGTCCTCGATGTCGCGCTCGTTGCCGAGGAACTCGCGCGGGTCGTGGGTGAACCAGGCGTCGGCGCCCTCGGCCGCGATGGCGGTCAGGATGCGCTGGTTGACCGCCTCGTCCCGCAACGGCTCGCCGGTGCGCCTGTCGACGAACATGGCGAGCGGCGTGCCCCAGGCGCGCTGGCGCGAGATCAGCCAGTCGGGCCGGCCCTCGACCATCGAGCGGATGCGGGTCTGGCCGGTGCGCGGATAGAAGGCGGTGGCGTCGATGGCGGCGAGCGCTGTCTCGCGCAGGGTCCGGCCGCTCTCCAGCTTGCGGTCCATGCCGATGAACCATTGCGGCGTGTTGCGGAAGATCACCGGCGCCTTGGAGCGCCAGGAGTGGGGGTATGAGTGCTCCACCCGCCCGCGCGCCAGGAGGTTCCCGGCCTCGATCAGCCGGTTCATCACTTCGCTGTTCGCGGGGCCGAACTTGCCGGCCTTCTTGCCCTCGGTCTCCATGACCTTCAGCCCGCCGAACAGGGGGACATGGTCGTAGTAGGCTCCGTCGGGGTCGACGGTGTCGGGGATGTCGGCGCGGGAGCGGCCGGACTTCAGCCAGACCTCGTAGTCGTCCTGGCCGTGGCCGGGGGCGGTGTGGACAAAGCCCGTCCCGGCGTCGTCGGTGACGTGTTCGCCGGCCAGCAGCGGCACGGCGAAGCCATAACCGGCGTCAAGGCCGGCCAGCGGGTGGGCGGCGACCATGC
>DASYEX010000137.1:0-9672 GCA_036498765.1 Polyangia bacterium | reverse complement strand
CGCGCGGGGTGGTTTAAAGCTCGCCTACGCTCACGCGATATCGCGCTAGTCTTTGGGCGTGCCCCCTTCCGACGAGCCCGTCGTGCTCGACCGCCGCCGGTTTCTGCGCCGCGGCCTGTTCGGGGGCGCGCTGTTGGTCTGCGCCGGCTCGCTGCCGTTCGTCTTCCGGACCACCCGCCGCGGCAGCCCGCCCCGCGCGCCGCTCAAGCTGCTGTCCGCCAACGAGCACGCCGTGTTTGCCGCGGTGGCGGCGCGGATCGTCCCCGGCGACGGCGCCGACGCGCGCTGGCCGCGGGCCGAGACCCTCGACTGCGCCGGCAAGATCGACGCGCTGATGGCCACCGCGCACCCCGACGTGGGCCGCGACTTTCGCCGCCTCCTGCGCCTGTGCGAGAGCGGGTTCGTCGGCCTCCTCGTGGCCGGCTCGCCCCGGCCGTTCACGCGCGCGGCGCCCGCCGAGCAGGACGCGCGCCTCGAGGCCTGGCGCCGCTCGCGCTTCGCCGTCCTGCGCAGCGGCTACCAGGCGCTGAAGCGGCTGGCCGACGCCGCCTACTATTCGTCACCCGAGGTTTACCCACTCATCGGCTACCCTGGTCCACCCGTGGTCCCGCAGCTTCCGGGCGGGACGCCGTGAGCGTCGGGCGCATCCTCGCCGGCAGCGAGATCGCCGACCTGCCGTCGACCGAGGTCGACTTCGTGGTCGTCGGCAGCGGCGCGGGCGGCAGCACGGCCGCCGCCGTCCTGGCCGCGGCCGGGGCCAAGGTGGCGGTGCTCGAGGAGGGGGGCCACTACACGCGCCGCGACTTCAACATGCAGGAGTCGTGGGCCTACCCGGCGCTCTATCAGGAGCACGGCAACCGGGCCACCGACGATCTCTCGATCCTGATCCTGCAGGGGCGCAACGTCGGCGGCGGCACGACGGTGAACTGGACCTCGTCGTTCCGCACGCCCGAGCGGACGCTGGCGCTGTGGGCAGCCAAGCACGGCGTGCGCGGCCTCGACGCGGCGACGCTGGCGCCGCACTTCGAGGCGGTCGAGAAGCGCATCGACGTCGGCAAGGGCGACCCCGACGACGTCAACAACAACAACCGCAAGCTGCAGGAGGGGGCGGCCAAGCTGGGCTGGCAACCGGAGCTCATCCACCGCAGCGTCAAGGGGTGCGCGCGGCTCGGCTACTGCGGGATGGGCTGCCCGCTCGACGCCAAGCGCTCGTCACGCACCACCTTCCTGGCCGACGCGGTGGCCGCGGGCGCCAACGTCTACGCGGACTGCCGCGTCCGGCTCATCGAGACCGACCGCGACCGCGCGCGCGCCGTGGTCGCCGACGTGCTCGATCGGGCGAGCGATCGGCCGCGCGGCCGCTTCGTCGCCTACGCTCGCCGCGGGGTCATTCTGGCTGGCGGCGCCATCAACACGCCGGCGCTGCTGCTGCGTTCGAAGGCGGGCACCGGCAGCGGGCAGGTCGGGCGGCGCACCTTCCTGCATCCGACGGTGCCGCTCATCGCCTTCTACGACCAGCCGATCGAGGGGTTCTACGGACCGCCGCAGTCGGTGGCGGTCCACCGCTTCGCCGATCGCGGCGAGCGCGTCGGCTACTTCTTCGAGACCGCGCCGATCCACCCGATGCTGGCGGCGCTGGCCTTTCCGGGGTTCGGCGACACGCACCGCAAGGTCGTCGAGCGCCTCTCCTACGCGCAGGCGACGATCGCGCTCCTCATCGACGGGCACCACGACGACCAGGGCGGGACGGTCGAGACCAACGGCGACGGGCGCATCAAGCTCAGCTACCCGCTGTCGGCGCCGCTGCGCGAGGCGGCCGTCGCCGCGCTGACGGACATGGCCCGCCTCCAGCTCGCGGCCGGCGCGCGCGAGGTGATGACGCTGCATGAGACGCCGCTCGTCCTCCGCAGCGAGGCCGACCTCCCCGCCATCGCCGCCGCGCCCTTTGGCCCCAACCGCCACACCCTGTTCTCCGCGCACCAGATGGGGGGCGCGGCGATGGGCGAAGACCCGTCACGTTCGGTCGTCGATTCGCGCGGCCGCCACCATCAGTTCGAGAACCTCTGGATCGCCGACGGCTCCGTCTTCCCCACCAGCCTGGGCGTCAACCCGCAGCTCTCGATCTACGCCCTCGCCCGCCTGTTCGCGACCGAGATCGCCAAAGCGGGTTGATGAGCCCGATCGCGTGAGCGAGGGCGGGCTTTGCCCGCCGGAGCTCTTCCGCGGGAGATTGCAGGAACCCTCCCAGGGTTCCTGTTCTACTAAAACTCCAGCGCGACGCCGACGTTGATGTCGACGTTGAACGTGAAGTTGGTGAAGCCGAGCGCCAGGTTGGTCTCGCCCGTCAGGCCGAAGGTCGGCGTCACTTTGTAAATGACGCCACCCGTGCCGCCCAGGAAGACCGGCCCGGCCTTCATGCTGTCGACGCAGGTCTGCGTGTGGGTGCTCCCGCAGGTGGGCACCGAGTTGAAGGCGGCGACGTGGCGAATCGTCCCGCCACCGAGCAGGCCGCCCACGAACGGGTGCACGTCGTCGCCGGCGTCGAACAGCCAGCGGGCGCGGGCGAACGCGGCTATCGCGGTCGACGGCGCCGAGCCCGCGCCTGACCCCGTGAAAGCCGTCGTGCCACTGACCAGCTGAAAGCGAACCTGCAGCGAGAGCAGGAGGTCGGGCGAGACGAAGTAGCCGACCTCCGGCGAGACCTGACCGAGCTTGGCGGGCGCGAAGCCGGCCGGCTTGACCTTGTCGGCGGGGTTGATCTCGCCGGTTCCGGTGGTCCAGCCGAACCCGCTGCCGATGCCGAGCCCGACATACCAGGTCGGGCCTTCCGGCTCCTGCTTCTCCTTAGGTAGCGCAGCGACCTTCTTCTTCTTGGGTCCCAGCGCGGCGCCACCCGGCCCGCGCAGCTCGACCACCATCGGATCCGCGGCGGTCCCCTTCTTGGCGAGCACTTGGTCGTCGTCCCCGTCGACCTCGATGTAGTACGAGACCTTGGCCCCCTGGGTCGCCGAGGCGGGGATCTCGCCCATCCAGTTGCCGGGCGACTCCTCGTGCATCTCGCGCTCGCCGAAGTCCTCCGACCCGTCGGCGCTGAACGAGAGCATGACCTTCTTCGCCTTGACCGACGAATCGAGGGTCATGTTGATCTGGATCGCCTTGCCCTGCGCGGCGCGGGTGACCGGCTCGTGCGTGATCGCGTCGGCGGCCGGCGCGGCCTTCTCGCCGCCGCCCCCTTGGCTCTTCTGCTCCGAGACGGCCTGGTCGAAGACCTCCTGGATCTCCGGCGTGGCCAGCAGCTTGTCGAGCTTCACGTCGGGCGCCATCTCGAGCGCCTTCTTGAACTCCGCCAGCGCGTCGTCCTTCTGCTTGAATCCGGCGAACAGCACGACACCCAGATGGACGTGGGTGCGGGCGGCGACCTGGCTGCTCTCCAACCCGGCGCGCGAGCAGGCGTCCAGCGCGTCCTTCAGGATCTTGCGCGCCTGGTCAAAGTTCAGGTTCTCGAACTCGTCGACCGCCTTCTTGTTGAGCTTGGTGATCTTCTCGACCGCGGCCGAGTCGTCCTGCGCGCGCGCGGGCGCGGCGGCGGCCAGCAGCACGAGGCCGGCGAGCAGGGCGACGAGGCGGAGCGTGAGGGGGGATTTTCCCAAGACGGTATGGGCGGAGGCGGCAGAACCCGAGACACCGCGGCGGAGGGGCCCCAATGTATCACGACTTCCCACATTTAATTGACCGACCGGGCCTGCTAAGTCCGCGGCCCGGCCGTATAATGCAACTATGCGGAAGTCGAGCCTGCATCGTTTCTCTACCTCTGCGTGGGTGCCTTGGGGTCTGTTCGCCGCGGCGCTGGGGGGCGCCGGGCTGCTCTGGAACGGGACCTCGCCTCCCCACCTGACCGACAAGCCCGCTGTCACGGACGAGCAGGAGGCCGGAGTCAACCCGACCCGCCTCCTGGTCGACTTCCGGGACGGGATCTCGCCCGAGGCGCTCCGCGCCACCGGCTACGAGGAGATCCCCTTCAGTGACTACTCCAAGGTCGACGGCCTCTACACCATCGACTTCCCGACGGCCGAGGCGGCCGCCGCCGCGCGCGCCAACCTGGCGCGAAACCCTGACGTCGAGAGCGTCGACTACGACGCCACGGCGACGATTTTCCCCGATGAGGAGGTCCAGGAAGCGAACGCCGAGGCCACCGAGGCGGCCTCGATCGCCTCGCTCGAGACCGAGTGCAACGCCAAGGCGACCGACGGCAAGAGCTTCCCCAACGACACCTGCTTCAAGTACCAGTGGCACCTCCGCCAGATCGGGATGCCGAACGCCTGGAAGCAGGGGAACGGTAAAGGAGCCATCGTCGCCGTCATCGACACGGGCGTCACCAAGGTCGGAGACCTCCGCGACACCAAGTTCGTCGCCGGCTACAACTTCGTCGCCAACAACGCCAACGCGAACGACGACCACGGCCACGGGACGCACGTGGCCGGCACCATCGCCGAGTCGACCAACAACGGGATCGGCGTCGCGGGCGTCGCCTACGGCGCGTCGATCATGCCGCTCAAGGTGCTGTCTGCGCGCGGCTCGGGGTCGCTGGGCGGCATCGCTCAGGCGATTCGCTGGGCGGCCGACCACGGGGCCAACGTCATCAACATGAGCCTGGGCGGTCCCATGGCCGCCGGCACGCTGGCCAGCGCGGTGAAGTACGCCCACGGCAAGGGCGTGGTCGTCGTCGCGGCGGCCGGGAACGATGGCCGCGGCAAGGTCAGCTACCCGGCGCGCTATCCAGGCGTCATCGCCGTGGCGGCGACCGGTCCGGATGAGGCGACCACCTTCTATTCGAACTGGGGCCCGGAGATCGACATCGCGGCGCCGGGCGGCAACACGCGCGGCGACGCCCAAGGGGGCGTCCTGCAGCACACCATCGTCCCCGGCGACACCAGCCGCACCGACTACCTCTACTTCATGGGGACCTCGATGGCCTCGCCGCACGTGGCGGGTGTGGCCGCGCTGGTCGTCGGGGCCGGCGTCAAGAAGCCGGACGCCGTCGAGCAGATTCTCCTCTCCACCGCCCGCAAGCCCGGCGGACGTGATGCAGCCGCGGGCGCACGGATCGACGACCACTACGGTGCCGGTATCGTCGACGCGGCGGCGGCGCTGCGCAAGGCACGCGGCGGCCGCAACGGCGAAGAGCTGGGCCTCGGCCTGGCGGCCGGTCTCCTGGGCCTGGCGCTCACGCGGCGGCGTGGGATCGCCGTCGGCAAGCTGGGACTGGGCGCGCTGGCTGCCTTCGTCGTCGGCGGCTCGGGCCTCGATCTGACCTGGCTGGTCCCGGCGTCCTGGACCCATGCCCACGCGGTCGCCGGCGTGCTCTCGACCGGCTACACGGATCTGGCGTGCGGGTCGCTGACCGCGACGCTGGTCTACAGCGCGGCCGCGCCCATGCTCCTCACGCTGCTGTTTTACGGCGTGCGCCGGATGCGCCCGGCGCTGGCTGGCTTCGGCTTCGGCGTGGCGGGCGCCCTGCTCTTCGCAGCGATCGCCCACACTGTCGACCTCCGCTTCATCCCCGACGCGCTCGAGCGCACCTGGCTCCTCGGCCAGGCGGCCATCGCCGGGCTGTTGGCGACGGTCTGCCTGCGCAAGGCGTAAGCTCAGTCGGGACAGGCGCCGCCGTCGCCGGGCGGCGGGAGCTGACACGAGACCCTGATCGACGCCGAGTACTGCGCGGGATCGGGTCCGACCGGCTCGTTCTGGACGATGACCTGCTGGCCCGGGCCCGAACAGCCCTGAGCTCCCGGCGCGAGCTGCCAGCAGGCCGTGTCGCCCGGCGGGCCCAGGCACGGCGGAATGGAGATGTCCTGGGCACTGCCGGCCACCGTCAGGTGCTCGGTCACCACGCAGTCGGGGTAGGTGTTCCCCGCGCTGTCGGTCCGGGTCTCGATGTTGGCCGGCAGGCAAGGAGGGGGCCCGAAATCGGAGGCGACGCTCTCATCCAGCGCGACGAACGCCTCCGTGTAGCTCGGGTCGCAGATGGAGCTGACGACGCTGTCCGGGAACGACGTGGCGAACTGTGTGAGCCGCACGCCCGGCTCGCCGAAGGCGCCGTTCCCGTCGGCGTCCTCGGTTCCGCACGAGGGGGCGACCCTGGGCCACGCGGCGCCGCCCGACGCCGCGGAGGCCACCCACTCGACCGCGTAGGGTGAAGGCGGACCGACGATGGCCGAGACGAGGATCTGGTTGTCGGGATCAGGCTTGAGCGCCTTGATGTCGGCGACAAATTTCGAGACCGGGGTCAGCTCGCCCGCCTCGTTGGACTGGCAGTTCTCGAGGGAGACCGTAGGGACGCCGTCGGCGGTCATGACACCTGGCGGGGGGGCGATGAACGGAGCGATCGAGTCTCCGTTCGGAGCCTGGCAAACGTGGCCGGCTTGGTTGCATCGGTAGTGCGTGAGCGGCCCGGTGGCCGAAGAGGCGGAAAACAACGTCGAGTCGGCGCGCACGGAACAATCGTCCTCGCTCGAGATGAAGACGATACCCAGAGTGGCGTCGGGACGGAGAAACCCGGCGTTCGCGGCCGGCGGGGGCTGGCCGTCCGCGCCCAGCGCGCGATCGAGCGCCGCCAGTGGCTGCCCGAACCCACAGCCGCCGTCGCCGAGCTGAGCAATGCACTCAAACACCTTTCCGACACCGCTGCCGGCAGCGTCGCCCGGCGTGCTGAAGTTCCAATCGTCTCCCGTGTTGGAGATGAAGGTCGCCCCAGGATCGAGCGTCGTGTCGGTGCACATCCCTTCGGGCTGATAGCGGAACTGGCCGCCATCGCCCTGCCCTGAACAGCCGGGAATCGCGGCATTCAATGCCGCGCCCACACCCAGGTCAGACGATACGACACCGATGTGAACGTCCCTCGGGGACGGGCACTCCTCGCAGGCCCCCAGCGCGCCCAGGAGCGGCAGCTGCGAGGCCAGCTGCGCCTGCCAGCCGGCCATCGCCGCGCTGTCGTCGATCACGAAGACCAGATCGAGCTCCCGTTTGACCGCTGTGGTGTAGGTGGTCGTGTACGTCAGGGAGGTGGCGCAAACCTGCGAAGGGAGCGGCGACGAACAGGCCGCGAGGCCCGCCACGATCCCCAGGGACCACCATCCACGCCGGCGCAATCCAACCATGTGCCGCGGGCAATCGGAGCAATTTCCGTGCACGCCCTCACGCCCGAGAAACCGCGGGTTGCCCAGCGGGGCCGTCAACCCGGTTGGCGCTCCCGCCAACCCGGACGCGCTACTGCCCGCGCCGCAGCTCGGTCAGGACGGACTTGGCCACGGCCTTGAGCGTGTCGAACACGCCGGCGCCGCTGGTCGCGCAGGCCTCGAACTCGGGGGCCTTGGTCGGGTTCAGGACCTCGCGCAGCTGGTCGATCGGCGCCGCGTTGGGCAGGTCGCGCTTGTTGTACTGGACGACGTACGGGAGCTTGTCGAGGTTGTAGCCCTGGTCGGTCAGATTGAGCCGCAGGTTGTCGAGCGACTCGATGTTCGCCTCCATGCGCTCGATCTGCGAGTCGGCCACGAAGACCACGCCGTCGACGCCCTTCAAGATCAGCTTGCGGCTGGCGTCGTAAAAGACCTGCCCCGGAACCGTGTAGAGGTGGAAGCGGGTCTTGAAGCCGCGGATCTCACCCAGCGACAGCGGCAAAAAGTCGAAGAACAGCGTCCGCTCGGTCTCGGTCGCGAGCGAGATCATCTTCCCCTTCGCGTCGGGGCTGGTCTTCGCGTAGATGTAGTGCAGGTTGGTGGTCTTCCCGCACAGACCCGGCCCGTAGTACACGAGCTTGCAATTGATCTCGCGCGACGAGTAATTGATGAAGCTCAAAGATCACCTCTCGGTCGTGCCAGGGTGATCGGAAAGTCGCTCGCGTGAGCGCAGGCGGCTTTGCCGCCGGAGCTCGTCGCTGGAGGTTCGGAACCCTCCCAGGGTTCCGAATTAGTCATTGAACAGGTTGTCGATGTCGCTGTCGGTGATCTCGGTGAGGATCGACGGCTGGCTCTTGGAAGCCGCCTTCTTCGCCACCTGATCGAACAAGCGCACCATCTCGTCGGAAGACTTTCGCACCCGCAGGCGGACCAGACCGAGCGACGACCGCTCGTCGAACAGGACGAGCAGGATGGCCCGCCCCCCCACCAGCGTGATGTGGACGTGGGTCTTCTCGCCCTCGTGGAACTGGCTGAAGAAGTCCTTCTCGCGGAGGATCTTGGAGATACCGCCGGTCGCGGCGACGTTGCCAGCCGTCAGCGACGACAGCGAGGTCACGTCCAGCTCGTCGGTGTCGCCGGCGTCGGCGATCGGCTGGCCGTCGCGGCCGATGAGCAATACAGCTTTCGCGTTGGCGTCCCGAGCGAGCCGCGCGCAGACGAGGGACATCTGCTGCTGCTCTTCGGGGAACATCACATCGGGGCCACTCATCGCGCTCCTCGCCAGTCTTCCGGAATGCTCACGAATATCATTCGCGATACGGGGTTTCAAGCATTGTACCGCAGCTTGCGCCGTCGATGAAACGGCCGCGCTCCCTACGTGCGCGTCCTACATCTCGCGCCGGCCGTCGATGGCCCGGGAGAGCGTCGCCTGGTCCGCATACTCGAGCTCGCCGCCCATCGGGACGCCGGTCGCGATTCGGGTGGTCCGCAGGCCCAGCGGGCGCAGGAGCTTGGCCAGGTAAACCGCGGTCGCCTCCCCCTCCACGCTGGGGCTTGTCGCCAGGATTGCCTCGCGGACCGTCCCGTCACCGCACCGCCGGACCAGCTCAGCCACCCGCAGATCGTCGGGCCCCACCCCATCCAGCGGCGACAGCAGGCCATGCAGGACGTGGTAGCGGCCACGGTACCCGCCCGCCCGCTCGATGGCGATGAGGTCCTGCGGCTGCGCCACCACGCAGACGGTCGCGCCGTCGCGGCGGGCGTCCCGGCAAATCGCGCAGGGATCCGCCTCCGTGAGGTCGCAACAGACCGAGCAGAACCGGATCTTCTGGCGGACCTCGCCGATGGCGGCCGCCAGGGCCGCCGCGTCTTCTGGCGAGGCGCGCAAAATATGGAAAGCCAGCCTCGCGGCGGTCCTCTCCCCCACCCCCGGCAGCTTGGCGAGCTGCTGGACGAGCCGAGCGATCGGTGAGGGGAACACCCTAGCCCCCGAACATCCCGGGCGGCACGGGGAGCCCGCCGGTCACCTGGGCCAGGTCGGCCTCGGCCAGCTCGCGGGCCCGCTGGAGCGCCAGGTTGACGGCGCCGACCGTCAGGTCCTCGACCATCTTCTTGTCGCCCACGATCGCCTCATCGATGACGATCGACAGGATCTCGCCCTTGCCATTTGCGGTGCAGCGGCAGAGCCCGCCGCCGGTCTCGCCGACGACGGTCTTGCGGGCCAGCTCCTCGCGCACCCGCGCCACCTCGGTCTGGATCCGCTGGGCCGTCTCGAGCAACCCCTTGAGGTCTGGGATCGACATCAGGTCTTGATCTCCTTGAGCGCGGCGCCAAAGACGTCCTGCGCGCTGCGGATGAGGGGATGTTGCCGGGCCTCGGCCTCGCGCGCCAGCCGATCGGCGGCGGCGGCGGCGGTTTGCTGTCCCACCTCCGAACGAACGGCGGCCGCGTGTCCGTTCGTCCCCACCACGACCGACAGCTTGGTCGGCCTGCCCAG
>DASYEX010000136.1:0-11449 GCA_036498765.1 Polyangia bacterium | reverse complement strand
CAAGATCAGATCGGGCCGCGCTTGTCGAACCCGGGCCAGCGCGGCGGCGCCATCCGCCACGGTCTCGACGCGCCAGTGCGGGCGCAAGAGCCGCACCAGGTAGTCGCGCATGTCGGCGTTGTCGTCGGCGACGAGAATCCGCGCCCCGTCGTTCGGTCCGAGGCCGTCGCCCTCGGCTCCCGATTCGCCCGCCGCTTCGGCCGGCAGCCAGCGCGCCGCCTCCAGGACGAACGGCTCGGCCCCGCGCGGAGAGGCGGCGACGTCCGCCGTGTCGAGTCGCTCGTCCGCCCCGGGCGCCGGCCCCAGCGGCAATCGGACGGCGAAGGTCGTTCCCACACCGAGGGTGCTCGCGACCTCGACCGTGCCTCCGTGCAGCGCAACGGTGTCGCGCACCAGCGCCAGCCCGATCCCCGACCCCTCGTGCGTGCGGGCCTCGCCGCCCGCGATCCGGTGGAAGCGTTCGAACAACCGCGGCAGCTCCGCCTCGGGGATGCCCACGCCCGTGTCGCTGACCTCCAGCACGAGATCGCGGCCGGCCATCCGTTGCGTGACCCGGATGGTGCCCCGGAGCGTGAACTTGAAGGCGTTGGAGAGCAGGTTCAGCACGATGCGCTCCCACATGTCGCGATCGACGCGCACGGGCTCGGGGAGGGGCGGACAGTCGACCTCGAAGCGAAGCGCGGCGCGCTCGATCGTCGAGTTGAACGCGCTGGCGAGATCGCGGGTGAACGCCCCGAGATCCGTCGGCTGGAACGAGGCCTGGGCCCGCCCGGCCTCGGCGCGCGAGAACTCGAGAAGCGCGTTCACCAACTTGAGGAGGCGCAGCGTGTTGCGGTGGACGGCGTGCAGGTCGTCCCCCGCCAAGGCCGCGCCGCCCGAGGCCAGCGCGTCTTGCAGCGGTCCCAGCATGAGCGTGAGCGGCGTGCGGAATTCGTGGCTCACGTTTGAAAAGAACGCCGTCTTGGCACGGTCGAGCTCGGCCAGCGCACGGGCGCGCCGGCGCTCGTCCTCGAGCGCGCGCGCGTTGCGCAGCGCCGTCACCACCTGTCCGGCGCAGAGCTCGAAGAAGGCGCGGTACCCGGCGTCCAGCACGCGGTGCGGGCTGACGCCGCAAACGAGCGCGCCGTAGGGCCTCGGGCGCTCGGGTGACGCCAGCGGCAGGATGAGCGCGCAGCGCGGGCGGTCCGACCAGGGGCTCTGCGGCAGCTCGAAGGGGCACGACGACAGATCATCGACGGTCACGATCCGCCGTTCGCGGATCGCCTCCGTGAGCGGCCAATGCCAGGGCGGGGCCTCGGAGCCGGCTTCGAGGTTGATGGTGCTGCCCGTCTGAACCAGCAGCGCCTCCCCGTCGAACCGGGCGCCGGCGGCCAGCTGCGCGCACTGACCGTCGTCATCGAGGAGATAGAGGAGGGCGAAGGGGACGTCCCAGGCGTTCTCGGCCAGCGTCGCGGCCGCCACCTGACAGGCCTGCTCCGTCGTCTGTCCCTCGGCGGCGGCGCGCGTCCCGAGGTCGCGCAGCGTGCGGAGCTGGCGGGCGCCGTACACCTCCTCGGTTATCTCGGTCACCGTCGCCAGCACACCACCCACCCCGGTGGGATGGACCGTCTCGTCGGGCACCGGGCTGTAGGCGAGGCGGAAGTGGGTCTCCTCGCGATGGACCTTGCGGTTGATGAGCAGCGGCAGGTCGTCGCTGGTCGAGGCCGGGCCGCCGCGCAACGGGCGCTCGGCCATCGGACCGACGATGTGGAACACCTCGGCCCAGCATTCGCGGAAAGGCTGGCCCATCGCGCGCGGGTGCTTGTTCCCCAGCATCGGCCGGTAGGCGTCGTTGTAGATCTGGATCTGGTCCGCTCCCCACCAGAGCAACATCCCGGAGTCGTTGTGGAGCAGCAGCGCGGCGGTCGATCGCAACGCTTGCGGCCAGCCCGCGACAGGTCCGAGGGGAGTCGCCGACCAGTCGACGGCGCGCGCGATCGCCCCGGCTTCGCCGCCTCCTGCAAGGACGCGGGCGGCGGCATCGTCTGGCTTCGTGGAACTGGGATCGTGGCTCATCGGAACGACGGCGCTTCCATGCAGCCTACTCAATAAGGCTTCGCCCGATTGCGCGTGCGACTAATTTTTGTCCGGCCCGGGCGGATTTCTGCATGAGCTCGAGCTCGGCCGGTCCGCTCTGGGCTCAGTGGGCTCGGCCGTGCCAGCGAACGGCGTGCGTGACGATCTCGTCCAGCGCGGCGTAACGGGGCTTCCAGCCGAGGAGCTCGCCGGCGCGACGCGCATCCGCCACCAGGACGGGCGGATCACCGGCACGGCGCCCGACCTCGCGCACCGGCACGGTGCGGCCGCTCGCGCGCTCGACCGCCCGGATCACCTCGCGCACGGAGCTGCCGCGGCCGGTTCCGAGGTTGAGGCGCAGCTCGGGCGCGCCGTTGTCGAGCACCGCCAGCGCCCGGATGTGCGCCTCGGCCAGATCGGCGACATGGATGTAGTCGCGGACGGCGGTCCCGTCCGGCGTCGGGTAGTCGGTCCCGAAGATCGAGAGCGGCCCGCCCTGTCCGTGAGCAGCGGCAATCGCCAGGGGGATGAGGTGCGTCTCCGGGGCGTGCTCCTCGCCGAGCTCACCTCCCGGATCGGCTCCCGCGGCATTGAAGTAGCGCAGCGCCGCGTAGCGGAGCCCGTGCCCCTGCCCGTACCAGCGCAGCATCCGCTCGACCATCAGCTTCGACTCGCCGTAGGGGTTCACGGGCCGCTGCGGGTGGTCCTCGTTGATGGGGACCTGCTCGGGCTCCCCGTAGGTCGCGCAGGTCGAAGAGAAGACGACGTCGCGCACGCCCGTCGCCACCATGGCGTCGAGCAGGTTGATGGTTCCGGCGACGTTGTTGCGGAAGTACTTCCCCGGATCGGTCATCGACTCCCCGACGTAGGCGTAGGCGGCGAAGTGGATCACCGCCTTGACGGCGTGCTCCTCGAGCGCCCGACGGATGGCGGCCGGATCGGCGAGGTCCGCTTCGACCAGGGGCCCCCACTTCACGGCCCAGCGGTGGCCGTAGACGAGGTTGTCGAACACCACCGGGCGGTGTCCGGCCGCCGCCACCAGCTTGGCGGTCTGGCTGCCGATGTAGCCGGCCCCGCCGACGATCAGGATGGATCCGCGCGCGTCGGTCATCTCAGACGCCTCCCGAGAGCGCCGTCTCCGCCGCGCGCTTCCAGCCGGGGCGGGCCCACATGCGCGCGAGCCAGGCACGGACGTGAGGCGTGGCGGCGAAGTCGTAGCCGGCGTCCCCCTCGGCGATCATGGCCAAGTGGGGCGCGTAGGCGATGTCGGCCAGCGAGAACGCCCCCTCCAGCCAGTCGCGTCCGGCGAGCGCCTGCTCGAGGACGGGGAGATACCGCCCGAGCTCGCGGCGCGCCGCCTCGACCGCTTCGTCCGTGGCGTCCGTCTTCCAGACGGCGCGCACGCGCTGGTTCGTCTTGCGAAAGAGCGCGGCGCAAGCGGGTGTCACGTGGCCGGCCTGGAACATCAGCCAGCGTTGGACGGAGGCGCGGCCGGCGAGCGAGGCCGGTAGGAGCGCCGCTTGGGGATGTTTCTCGGCCACGTACCAGTTGATGGCGTTCGATTCCCAGCGCCGAACGTCGCCGTCGACGAGCGCCGGGACCTTCCCCAGCGGGTTGAGCGCCAGGTACGGGGCTTGGCGGTTCTCGCCGTTCGGCGAGGCGATGGGGTGGGGCGTGTAGGCGACGCCGGCCTCGGCGAGCGCAAACGCGCTCCGCGCCGAGTTGCCGGAGAGGGTCCCGTAGTAGAAGTCCATGGCGCGACTCTACCCGATCGGGCGGACCTCAGAGGCGCGCGTAGGCGGCGTCGCGATCGCGCCGGATGTCGCGAACGACGGCGTCGAGCGCGGCGGGCGTTCGGGTGCCCACCGCCGCGAAGTTGGCGCGCGCGATCTCGCCCGAGACGTCCCGTCCGCTCTCCGAGAGGCGTTCGACGAGGCTGGCCCGAACGAGCTGCAGCATCGGGTCGGGCGCGCGGCGCAGGTAGGAGACCAGCGCGGCGGGGCGGGCGGCTCGGGCGGCGCCGGCGTCCGAGTCGACGGCCGGGTGAAACGCCGCCAGCAGGAATGGCGCCACGGTCCCTGGCGGCCGGCGGGCGCGGTCGGCCCGGCGCACCCGCTCGGCAAACGCGCCCCAGGCCGCTTCGTCGAGCGCGACCCGCGGAAAGATGAGCAGACCGATGGCGGTCGCGGGCTCGGGCGCGATCTCGTCGATGAAGGCCAGCACGGCGTCGAGCACCGGCACCGGCTCCGGCAGCACGCGGCGGGCGACGGCGCCGTCGCGCCAGGCCTGTGCGGCCCAGGGACAGAGCCCCCAGCCGATCACCACCTCCTCGACGTAGCGGGCGTTCACCCGCAGCGCCTCGGCGCGGAGCGCGGCCTCGGCGGTCACGGTGTCGGCGCGGTCTTCTTGTCGCCCGACTCGACGAAGGCGCCCATGTGGCGGAACTTGGCGTAGCGATCGGCGCGCAGCCCTTCCGGGTCCATCGGCAGCAGCTCGCCGAGGTGGCGTCGCAGCGCCTCGCCCAGGTTCCGCGCCGTCAGATTGTGGTCGCGGTGGGCGCCGCCCGGCGCCTCGGGGACCACCTCGTCGACGATCCCCAGCCGCTGCAGATCGGTGGCGGTCATCTTCATCGCCGCCGCCGCGTCCGGCTTGCGGTTGTCGTCGCGCCAGAGGATCGACGCGCACCCCTCGGGCGAGATGACCGAGTAGGTGGCGTACTCCAGCATCAGGATCCGGTTGCCGACCCCCAGCGCCAGCGCGCCGCCCGAGCCCCCTTCGCCGATGACCGCGCAGACGATCGGCACCGGCAGGCCGGCCATCACCTCGAGGTTCTTGGCGATCGCCTCGGCCTGGCCGCGCTCTTCGGCATCGACGCCCGGGTAGGCGCCCTGGGTGTCGATGAGGCAGAGGACCGGCCGCTTCATCCGGGCGGCCAGATCCATGAGGCGCATGGCCTTGCGGTAGCCCTCGGGCTTGGGCTGGCCGAAGTTGCGGCGCACCTTCTCCTTGGTGCTGCGCCCCTTCTGGTGGCCCACCACCAGCACCGGCATGCCGTCGAAGGTGCCGAAGCCGCCGACCACCGCCGGATCGTCGGCGAAGCGGCGGTCGCCGTGCAGCTCGACGAAGTCGGGGACCAGGCGTTCGAGGTAGTCGAGCGTGTAGGGGCGCGTGGGGTGGCGCGACAGCTGGACTTTCTGCCAGGGCGAAAGCTCGGCGAAGATCTTCTGCTGCAGCTCGCGGGCGCGGCGCTCGAGCAGGGCGATCTGCGGGCGCAGCTCGGACGCGCCGCCGCTGACGCGGATGAGCTCTTCGATCTTTCGTTCCAGCTCGACCACCGGGCGCTCGAAGTCGAGCGTCGGTCCGTCGCTGACGCGGATCGGGGGGGCTGTTGCAGGCTCGGCCATCGCTATTTATTCCTCTAATCGAGAAAAGCGCGCAAGAGCGCGTGTCCCTGCGTCGCGGCAGCCGGGAGCGGCTGCGGCACCCCGCCCACCGCCGTGCCCGTCGCGTAGGTTCCGAGCGCGACGTCGGTGGTCGTGCCGGCGCCCAGCGCGTAGAGCACGGTGGCGGCCAGATCGGCGGGCGTCGCCGGCTGGCCGCTGACGACGCCGGCCCACACGCCCGGCCCGATCAGGATGAGCGGCACGTGGCGCGACGACCCGGGGCCGTAGAAGTCCGAGCCGGGATCGTCGATGGTGGTCCCGCCGCGGCTGGTGATGATCACCAGCGCGTTCGGGATTCCCTGGGCCGCCTCCGTCACCGCGTCACCCAGGGCCTGGAGCTCCTTGCCGGCCGCCGAGCTGTGTCGGTCGGCGGTCCGCGCGCCGCCGATCGCGACCACGGCCAGGAGCCCGCCGGGACTCGCCGCCGCCAGCGAGGCGAGCTGCGCGCCGAGTCCGCCGGTCGCCGCGGCGGCCGCGGTCGTCGCCGGGGGATTCACGTGGAGGAGGTGGAAGTCGTCGGTGCCGATGAACGCCGTCGCCAGGCCCCGAGCCGTCGCCGCATCGAACAGGCTGCCGCCCGCGAACACCGCTGGCGCGCGCCAGGCGGCGTAACCGTCGGGATCGGCGACGCGGTTCGGCGCCGGCGGCATCTGCAGGAGCCCCTGGCCCGGCGGGAAGCTGATCGTCGGGTCGTCTTCGGCGGCGGCGACGAATGGCGCGACCGGATAGCCGCCGGCCAGCATCTGGTACTCCGTCACCGGCCAGTCACGGCTCTCGGTCCAGCAGTCCTCGAAGCGGGTCCCCTGGGCCGCCAGCGCGCCGAAGCCCGCCGCGGCGCTCGCGGTGGTCTTGTCGCCGAAGAGCTCATCCTCGTAGAGACCGGCCACGTCCAAGATGACGACGTTGACCACGCTCGCCGCCGCAGGCACCGCCGGAGTCCCCTCGAACCCGCTCCCCGTGAGGACCACGTCGCGGGCGGTGGTCGGATCGGCCGGCACCGCGATCGTCTCGCCCGGATCGCCAACCAGCGCCGCCTGGATGGGGCCGCGCGCGGCGGTCGCGAGCGCCACCTTGCTATCCGACGTTGCCAGCGTCGCCAGCGCCGTGGGCGCCACATCCGGGTGCAACACGGGGTGCGGGAGCATGACCCCGCTCTTGAACGCCGGCCCGGCCATGATGAGCGGCACGTAAAGCTCGTCGGCCGAGAAGCCGCCGTGGCGGCCGTAGGGGTATGTCGTGTGCTCTTGGAAAGGTCCCGGCGCCGTGTTGGTCGTGTCGACCTGGTTCAGCGTCCAGTCGTCCTGCGGGAAGACGACGATGTCGGGCTGGTTGGGGCTGGCGGCCCGGAAGTCGTGGAAGCTGCGGGTTCCGAGCGCGCCGTCAGCGGTCAGCGTGCGCGTCGTGTCGAGCCCGGTGATGGCGCCCGACTGGACGAGCGTCAGCAGCTTGTGGGTCACGTCGGCCTGCGCAGCCGCCCCGCTCGCGGTGCCGGCCCCGTCGACGACGGCGTAGATCTGTGCGTCGCCGTCCTCGTTGAGCAGCGCGTAGCTGGTGGTGTCGAGCCCCATCGCCGCGCCCTGGGCCGTCACCAAGGCCGCCAGCTGACCGTCGGCCATGGCGCCGCCGTGCGTGCCGAGCGCCACCTGGTTGTGGGTGTCGACCTTGCCGTGGTCGAGGGTGAAGAGGATGTTGGTGCTGGCGGTCAGCCCCTTGGCGTCCAGCGCGGCGAGCAGCTCGCCGAGGCCGCCGTCGTAGTCCTCGATGATCTGCGCGATCTGGGGGCCGTCGGCGCCGTACATGCTGGTCGGGTCGTCGTCGAGCGCGATGAAGTCCCAGACGAACATGAAGCTCGGCAGCCCGTGGTTGCGGATGTACTCGGCGGCGTCGCGCAGCGTGAACTGCGTCTGGGTCTCACCGCTCTCCGGCGGCCCGTCGTAGCTGTAGCTGTCGGCCACGCTCTGCGGGTAGTCGAACGACATCGTGAGGAGGTTCTTGGCCGTCGTCTCGTCGAGGGTCAGCGCGCCGAGCGGCGTCTCGAACACGGTCCCGACGGTCGAGAGGTGGACGTCGTCGGCGCCCGCCTCGAACGGCGGCAGCTCGCCCACGTAGGCCGACCGCCCGCCGGCCTTGTGGGTGGCGGTGTAGACGCTGTCGCCGCGCACGCGCAGGGGATTCTTGTCCCACAGCGCGTAGTCGCCCACCGAGAGCTCACCGCCGACGGAGATCGGCGACACGAACCCGCCGGTGCGCGACAGCCAGTCATTGGCGGGCACGTCGTTGCCGTCCGGGTACTGGCCGGTGAGGAGCGCGACGTTGTTCTGGTTGCTGTGGGTGGGGACGACCACACGTGTGAACGCCAGCGTGCCGCGGGCGATGAGCCCCTTGATGTTGGGGGCGTTGGCCATCCAGAGACCGGCCAGGCCGTGGTCGTCGATGTCGATCTCGATGACGTGCCCGGCCGGCGCCGCGGGGCCGCCCCCGCCGCCGCAACCGAGCGCCAGCGCAGTCAGCGCCAACGCCGCGCCACGCGCCGGCCGCCCGATCGTCATGCGCGGAACTCTAGCCGATCCGGGGGCGGTTTCTACGACTGGCACTTCGGGCAGAAGAACGTCGCGCGCCCCGCCTGGACGATGCGGACGATGGTGCCCGTCCGGTCGCGCTTACCGCCTGGGCAGCGGACGCCGGCGCGGCCGTAGACCAGGAAGGGATTGGGGGCCTGGCGCTCTTCGACGTATCCGACGTCCGTGCTGCCCCCGTCGGCGCCCGCCCTGGCGAACGTCCGCAAAGTGAAGTCGATCGACCGGCGAACGGCGGTGGCCAACCGGCGGACCTCGGCGGCCGACAGCGAGCGCGCCGGCCGCCGGGGGTCGATCCGAGCGCGGAACAGCGACTCGCTGGCCTGGATGTTCCCCACGCCGGCGAGCAGCGTCTGGTCGAGGAGCGCGACCTTGATCGGCAGCTTGAGCCGCGCGAGGCGGGCGGCGAAGGCGGCGGGGTCGATCCCGTCGGCCAGCGGATCGGGGCCGAGCGCGGCGAGCTCGGGCAAGGTCTCGAAGCGCGCGCCCGCCACGACCCGGAACCGCCCGAACATTCGACGATCGACGTAGCAGAGCCGTGCGCCGCCCGCGAGGTCGAGCTCGACGCGCGTGGCCGGCGGGGACGCGCCCGCTCCCGCGCGGCGCAGCCACTTCCCGGTCATCCCGAGGTGCGACCAGACGCCGACGGGCTCTCGGCCACGGACCAACGTGACGAGCAGATTCTTTCCCACCCGCCGGATCTCTCGCAGCCGCGCCCCCGCGAGCGTCAGCGGCGCCCGGGCGGTCCCCGGGCGGAACAGACGGGCCGCGCGCGGATCGGTCTTCACCGCGCGGACGGTCTTGCCTACGCCCCAGCGGCGCAGGTTGCGGGCAGCGACCTCGACCTCGGGAAGCTCCGGCATGCCTACTCCCCGACCGCCGCGCGGATCTTGGCGGCGAACTCGTCGCGCTCGGCGTCGCCGGCGTAGGGGACGCGCGGCCAGAAGAATCCGCGCAGGCCGTCCTTGCGACGGCGCGGGACGACGTGGGTGTGCAGGTGAGCGACGCTCTGCGACACCTTGTTGTTCATTGCCACGAAGGTTCCGTCGGCGCCGAGCCCGACCTCGACGGCGCGCGCCAGGCGCTGGACGGCGGCGAAGTAGGGGGCCAGCGCCCCGGCCGGCAGATCGCTCAGCGTCGGGACGTGCGCGCGGGGCACGACCAGCACGTGCCCCTTGAACACGGGGCGCGCGTCCAGGAAGGCGACCGCGGCGTCGTCACGGGCCACGATGGCCGCCGCGCGCGTTCCCGCGACGATCTCGCAGAACACGCAGTCGGCGCTGCTCACCCGGCCGTCTCCTGCGGAAGGCCCGCGGACGGATGACCCGCCGACGGATAACCGGCGGCGACGACGGCCAGCGCGGCCTCGAGGGGCGGCGCGGCCGGCAGACGGGCGACGGCCGGCTCCTTCTTGAACCAGGTCCGCTGTCGCCGGGCGTAGGCCAGCGTGGCGCGCGCCGTCTCGGCGGCGGCGTCGGCCAGCGTCGCCGTCCCGTCGAGCACGGCACCAAGCTGTCGGTAGCCGAGCGCCTGCATCGACTTCAGCTCCGGGCCGTAGCCGGCCGCGCGCAGCGCGCGCACCTCGTCGAGGAACCCGGCCGCCAGCATCTCCGCGACGCGCGCCTCAATCCGGGGCTTCAGCTCGGCGAGCGGCGGATCGAGCACCAGCGTGGTCGGCGCGAGATCCCGCGGCACGGCCGCCCGCCGGCGCAGGGTGGTGATGGCGATGCCCGTCTGCTCGTAGATCTCCAGCGCCCGGCTGGTGCGAATGAAGTCGTGCGGACCGATCGCGGCGGCTGCCTCGGGATCGACCTCGAGGAGGCGCGTGCGGAGCGGCCCGTTCCCGTCGCGCGCGTAGCTCTCGCGGTGGCGGGCCCGGACCGCCGGATCGGGCGGGGGGGCCTCGAACAGGCCGGCCGTCAGCGCCCGGTAGTAGAGGCCCGTGCCGCCGACGACGATGGGCAGCCGGCCGCGCGCGGCGATGCTCTTGATGGCGGCGCGCGCCAGCGTCGCCCAGCGCCCGGCGTGGAACGAGTCGTCGGGGTGGCAAAGATCGAGGCCGTGGTGCGGGACGCGGTGCCGCTCCTCGCGGGTCGGCTTGGCGGTGCCGATGTCCATCCCGAGGTAGACCTGCTGCGAATCGCAGGTGACGATCTCGCCGTGGAGGCGCTCCGCCAGGGCCAGGCCGAGGGCGCTCTTCCCCGACGCCGTCGGCCCGAGCACGGCCACCATCCGGACGACGTGGACCCGCTCCGCCTCAGACACGGCCGAAGCGCCTCTCGATCTCCCCGAGCGGCATCCGCAGCATGACCGGACGCCCGTGCGGGCAGTGCGAGCGGAGATCGACCTCGTCGAGTTGGGCCAGCAGCGCCAGCGCGGCGGGACGCCCGACCGGATCGCCGGCGCGCACCACGCTGTGGCAGGCGACCGTCGCCAGCAGGTGATCGACGCGCTCCAGATCCCCGCCGGAGAGCGGCGTCCCCTCCGCCAGCTCCGCCAGCACCTCACGCAGGAGGGGCTTGGGGTCGGCCGTCTTCAGCGGCTCCGGGATCGCGTGCAGCATGACCACGCCGGGCCCGTGGGCCGCCACCTCGAAGCCGAGCCCTTCCAGCACCTCGCTGGTCGCGGCCGCGGCGGCCGTCTCGCCGACATCGATGGGCACGGGAAACAGCAGCCGCTGGCGGGGGATCTGTCGGGTGGCGTGCGCGGCCTTGAGCCGCCCATAGACCACCCGCTCGTGCGCGGCGTGCTGATCGATGAGGACCAGCGCGTCGGCCGCCTCGCACACGAGGTAGGTCCGCAAGAGCTGCCCGACGTAGTTCAGCTCCCCGAAGAACTGCGGCGCCGTCCCGGCCAGGGACGCCTCGGCCCCGCCGTCGTCGGCCGCGTCGCGTGCCCGCAACGGCAGCGTCTCCTGGGCGAGCGAAGCGCGGCTCTGCCGCGCGAAGCGAGGGGGCCCGGGGGACGCGAGCGGCAGCGAGCCGTCCCCCGTAAAATAAGGTGGTTCGGTGAACGTTCGGACGGCCTCGGCGGGGCGCAGCCAAGGCGCGCGTGCGATCGCGGCGCCGACCACGTGGCGGACCGCGGCGTAGACCTCCTGCGCCCGCGCGAAGCGGACCTCCAGCTTTTGCGGGTGGACATTGACGTCGACCTCCTGCCCGGGGAGATCGAGGAACAGCGCGGCCAGCGGGTAGCGCCCCTTCTCCAGGAGCGGGCCGTACCCGAGCGCCAGCGCGTGCAGCAGCGACCGGTCCCGCACGAAGCGCCCGCCCACGAACAGGAACGTCGAGCGCGCCGTGGTCGAGACCTCCTCGGGGCCGGCCAGAAACGCCCGCACGCGGGTGCCGTTCTCCTCGCCCGCCGCTTCGTGCAGCG
>DASYEX010000135.1:0-19730 GCA_036498765.1 Polyangia bacterium | reverse complement strand
AACCGAGCACGGCGAGCAGGAAGGCGGGCGTCGAACGGGATTTCATATCGGAAACGCTACCACGCCGACGCCAGCCGACCTCGGCAAGCTGGGAGGTCCAGCTCTGCCGCATCCGCCGCGCAAAGTGATACCATCCGGCCGTGGGTAGGTCCGGACTCGCCGCGGTGAGCGTGGTTGTCGCCGTCCTGATGATGGCCCCGCGCGCGATGGCCGCGACCGCACCGCTGAAGGTGCAGGTCGACAAGAGCAAGGTCGACCTCAAGCAGCACCGGCTGGAGGTGAAGATGTCGCACCCGGCCGGCAAGGTGAAGATCGAGGTCTACGCCGACTCCGAGGCGGTGATCGCCGACGAGGAGCAGGACTTCACCGGCCGCCCGGCCGGCGCGCCGCTGATCGTCACCTGGACCCCGGCCAGCGACGCGGCCGTCGCGCGGATCGAGGTGCACGCCTACGACGTCCAGGGGGCATGGGTCGGCGTGGAGATCGCCCCCTGGTTCGTCCCCATCCCGCACGAGGACGTCAACTTCCGCACCGGGTCGGCGGACATCGACGAACCCGAGACGCCCAAGCTCGAGGCGGCGTACACCAAGCTCCAGGAGGTGCTGGCCAAGGACGCCGCGCACGGCCGCATGCACCCGGGGATCACCCTCTACATCGCCGGGCACACCGACACGGTGGGGACGTCGGCGCACAACCTGAAGCTGTCGCAGGATCGGGCGCGCTCGATCGCCAGCTGGTTCCGCAAGCGCGGCGTCAAGCTGCCGATCTCGTTCGAGGGGTTCGGCGAGACGTCGCTGGAGGTGAAGACCGCCGACAACGTCGACGAGCCGCGCAACCGCCGCGTCGACTACGTCATCTCCGACGGCCCGCCGCAGTACTCGGCCGCGTTCAAGCCGAGCTGGAAGCGGATCCCGTAGCCAAGCGAGCTACGCGACGCCGCCCGGGACGCGCACCACGCCGGCTACGCCATCCCCGCGGCGATTCGATCGATCAGGCGGCGACCGGCCGCACCACGATGCCGGCGAGGTGCGCCTCCTCGGCGCGGCACCTCACCCCGCGCACGAAGCACTCGTGGGGCGCATAGGGCGCGCCGCCATCGACGTACCGCGCCTCGAACCCGCCCCCTACCGAGCTGTTGGCGAACGCCAGCGGGCGGCCCTGCGTGTCGGTCGCCTCGAGGACACACGCCGGGCAGATCCGCTCCGGGTAGCGCGCCGAATCGAGCGCAGGTGCGTGACAGATAGGGCAGGCGTGCTCGCCGGACGCGAGCCGCGGCGGGTCCTCGCGCCACCGGACGACCGCGGTGACGTCGCCGCCGTCGGACATCGCCGTCTCCGCCTCCCCGACGGCGGCCGCCAGGCTGGGCAGCGGCTCCGACAGCGTATCCGTCAGCCACCGATAGGAGCCGTCGGACGCTTCCACAACGCGCAGGTCGAACTCGAAGGTCTGCCCGGCCATCGCCACGCTGGCCACGCCCACCCGTCGCGTCGTCAGTCGCAGCGCCGTGGTCACCTAGGGGATCTCTTTCAACGCCACGAGCAGCCGATCACCCGACCGTTCCCGGAACTATGCCAAGCGCCTCCGGCCCTTTCAAGCGAGCGCGCGGCTCGCTCTCCTGCGCTGGGCCCGGCGCTCAGAAGCGGATCGTCAGCGTCGCGGTGCCCGACGTGCCGCCGGTCCCGTAGGTGATCTGGGCGTTGGCCGAGACATTCTTGTCGATCTCCCAGGTGAGCCTGCCCGACACGGAGCGAGATCCATCCGTCGCGGCGTCGCCCTCGAGCCCGAGCGACAGGCCGTGGGTCTTGAGCGCCAGGTCGCCCGACAGGCTGATCGACAGCGCGTCGGGGCGCGAGTAGTCGACCTTGACCGAGGTCTCGAGCGGGTCGAAGTCGACGTCGACCTGCGTGCCGACCGACGGCGTGAAGGTTCCGTTCTTCTCTTCGCCGTCAGCCTCGAGCTTCACCGCCACGTCTGCCATTTGCCCTCTCCTCAATGACCCATGCCGCGCGCGTCTTTAACGACCACCAGCGCGTTTCTTTCCGCGCGCTCAGCGCTCGCGTGGCCGAGCACCGGCTTGAGGTGCTTGACCGCGCCGTCATTGGTAACTACGGATCGGATGTCCCGGAAGGAGGCGGAGATGGCGACGGTTCAAGTTCGTTACATCGTGACGGATGTCGACGCAGCGTTGAAGTTCTATCGCGAGCAGCTCGGATTCGAGGTGGTAATGCACCCGGCGCCCGCCTTCGCCATGCTCACGCGCGGCGATCTCCGGCTGGTGCTCAGCGCCCCCAATCCGAGCGGCGGCGGCGGACAACCGATGCCCGACGGTCGCGCCCAGCAGCCGGGAGGATGGAACCGCTTCGCGCTCGAGGTCGACGATCTCGAGGCATTGGTCGCGCGCCTGCGGCAATCGGGCGCGACCTTTCGCAACGACATCGTCGTCGGCGTGGGCGGCAAGCAGATCCTGCTCGAGGATCCGTCAGGAAATCCCATCGAGCTGTTTCAGCCCACCATGCCCTCCGCGCGCCTCGGCCAGAAAGCCGGTTAGGCCGCGCGGCGGGGTAAGGGCCCCAGGGTCCCGAACAGATTGCGTGAGGTCGAGACGGCTTCGCCGGCTCGACCTCCTCGCGGAGGGCGCGGGACCCTCCCAGGGTCCCGACCGGGAAGATCCTCGGTTTCGGGCGTTTAGCCCCACGGTGGTGCGACAACGCCGGCAACTTGACGCAAGGCACGATCGCGCGTCTCATGAAGCGGGGCGGCTGTGATCGGCGAGCGGATCAACAACTACGAGGTGCGGTCGATCCTGGGTGAGGGCGGCATGGGGGCCGTCTACCTGGCGGAGCACCCGTTCATGGGGCGCAAGGCGGCCATCAAGGTGCTGCGCCGTGAGCTGGCCGAGGACCAAGGCCTCGTCGAGCGCTTCATGAACGAGGCGCGCGCCGCCAACGCCATCCACCACCCGAACATCATCGACATCATCGACGTCGGCGTGCTGCCTTCCGGAATTCCCTACCTGATGATGGAGTTCCTCGACGGCGAGAGCCTGGCGAAGCGAATCGAACGCCAGGTCCGGATGCCGGTGGCCGAAGCGGTCGACGCCGCCACTCAGACGGCGGCGGCGCTCCACGCGGCGCACGGCAAGGGGATCGTTCACCGCGACCTCAAGCCCGACAACCTGTTTCTGGTTCCGGACGACGGCAAGCCGTTCGGGACGCGGGTCAAGGTGCTCGACTTCGGGATCGCCAAGCTGCGCGGCGAGCTGTCGGGCAGCGGCGCCAAGACACAGTCGGGGTCGGTCATGGGGACTCCGCCCTACATGTCGCCCGAACAATGCCGCGGCATCACGGAGGAGATCGATCACCGCACCGACGTCTACGCGCTGGGGATCATCGTCTACGAGATGCTCACGGGCGCGCCGCCGTTCATGAGCGCGGGCTGGGGCGACGTGGTGCTGATGCACGTCACCAAGCCGGTCCCCCCGCCGCGCAGCAAGAACCCCGACATCCCCGCGGCGCTCGAGGCCGTCATCCTCAAGGCGCTGGCCAAGCTGGCGGACGATCGCTGGCCGTCGATGGCCGAGATGGACGCGGCCCTGCGCAAGTCGATTGGCGCGCCACCCAAAGGGTTCGTCTCGGGGTTCGACACGCCGGGCGGGCCGGCCGCCGCCGTCACCTCCGGGAGCGGACGGGTGACGACGCTGGGCGCGTCGAGCGGCGAGGTCACGCCGGGGCACAACGATGGAGACGCTGACGAGATCGTGCAGGGACCGGCGCGGCTCTGGCGCCGCCCGCCCGTCCTGGTGGGCGGCGGCGTGGCGCTCGCTGCGGCCATCGCAGTGATCGCCTGGGGGGGAAGGCGCACGCCGGCTGTGTCGACCGCCCCGAGCGGCGCGGCGGCCAGCGCCTCGCCTGCGCCCGCGGCGGCCGTCGTGCAAGCGCCGGCCAGCCCGCCGGTCGTGGCGCCGGCCCCCGCGCCGGTGACGCCTCCGCCGGCCGTCGCGCCGGCCAAACCGGTGACGCCCGAGGCACCGGCCGTCCGGTTCGCGACCGACGAGAGCAGCGAGCACCTCAAGACGCACGCCCACAAGCACGAACCGCACGCCACGAAGAAGACCGCCAGCGCGGCGCCTGCGCCCGCGAGCGCTCCCGCGCCACCGGGGACGACCCCGGCGCCGGCGCGTCCCAAGGCGGTGGAGAAGTGGTGAGGCGAAAGGTTGGCCTCGGGCTCGGCTGCCTGCTGGCCGTCGCGACCGCGGGTCCGGTGCGCGCGCAAGAGCGCGATGCGCGCGAGCTCGAGGCGAAGAAGGCCTGCCTGGGCGGTCACGCGGACAAGGGGATCGAGCTCCTCGCCGATCTCTACGCGGAGACCGGCGATCCGACGTACGTCTACAATCAAGGTCGCTGCTTCGAGCAGAACGGGCGGTCCGCGGAGGCGGTGACGCGGTTCCGCGAGTACCTGCGCAAGGTGACCACCGCGTCGGCGGACGAGCGAGCGCAGCTCGAGAGCCACATCGCGCAGCTGGAATCGGAGCAGCACGCGGCGCCCGCGGTCACGCCGGTTGTCACCGCGCCCGCTCCGGCCCCGGTGGTGGTCGTGCAGGCCCCCGCCGCGGACTCCGGCTCACCGGAGCGCGCTCACCGCCTGAAGGTCCTGGCCCTGGTGACCGGCGGCGTCGGTGTGGTGGCCGTCGGCGCCGGCGTGGCCATGGGGCTGCGGGCGAGCTCGCTCTCCACCGAGGTCACCAACGAGGCCAAGACCGGGACCTATTCACAGAGCAAGTTCGACAGCGGCGAGCGCGCCCAGACGCTGGAGATCGTCGGGTACTCGGTGGGAGCCGCCGCGCTGCTCGCGAGCGGAATCCTCTATTACCTGAGCGCTGAGAGCGGGCACGCGGATCGGGCCCCGGCCGCGTCGGTCTCGCTCGGTCCCGAGGGCCTGGGGGCCGGGATGCGGATGTCTTTCTGATGCGCGCCCGCTTCGACATCGCTGCCGTCTGGGTGGCGGCCGGCGCGGCCTTCGCGATCTCGACGGCCGGCTGCTTCGACCCGATCTTTCCGAACGGAAAGATCGGCTGCAGCACCAACGCCGATTGCCCCAGCGGGTTCTTCTGCAGCGACGGCCTTTGCTACCAGCCGGGCGTCGACGGCAGCCCGCTCGAAGAGACGGGCGCCGGTGGCGGCGGGGGCGGGCCCGGCGTCGCCGGCCAGGCTGGCGGCGGGACAATGGGAGCGGCGGGTCACGCGGGGAACGGCGGCGCCGGCGGTCACGCGGGCATCGGTGGGAGCGGCGGCCGCGCGGGCACGGTCGGAGGCGCCGGCCAGGGCGGCAGTCAGGGTGGGGAGTCCACGGGCGCGCGCGACGGCGGCACGACGGACGGCGGGTGCCGCAACGCCTGCGCCACGGGCGACCAGAAGTGCGGCGCCACCGGACTCGAGACCTGCGTCTCCGTCGGGGGCTGCCTGACCTGGAGCACCGACATGCCCTGCTCCGGCCGGCAAACCTGCCAGGGCAGCGCCCCGAACGCGGCCTGCAAATGTCCGGCGGCCCCCGGCAACTGCACGGGCGCCGGCAAGACCTGCGTCAACGGCTCGCTGGTGACCTGCGCCGTCGACGCCCAGAGCTGCGTCTACGCGAGCGCGACCACCACCTGCGCCAGCAGCGAGCCGTGCGGCGGCGCGTTCCCCAACGCGGTCTGCCAGTGTCCGGCGAAGCCGGCGGGCTGCAGCGGAGCGGGAACCTTCTGCGATTCCGGCAACAGCAAGGCGGTGATCACCTGCGCGCTCGACGCCGCCAACTGTCTGGTCGAGAGCGGCACGACGACCTGCGCGCAGCCTTGCACGGGGACCGCAGGCTCGGCCACCTGTGGGTCGTGTTCGTCGCCGCCGGCCGAGTGCGGGAGCGCGGGGACGCTCTGCAGCGGCGGCAAGCTCGAGAAGTGCGGCCTCGACGGCAACGGCTGCCTCGCCTCGCTGAGCCTCACCACCTGTACGTCGCCGACCACCTGCTCGGGGAGCTTGCCCGGCGCCAGCTGCGTCTGCCCCCAGGTCCCGGCCGCCTGCGCCGCCGGCGCGGGCAATTCCTGCTCCTCCGACGGCGCCACCGAGATCACCTGCGGAATGGTCAACGGGTGCCTGGTGGTGACGGGGATGACGACCTGCTCCTCGCCGCAGGTCTGCGCGCCCGCCACCGGCACCTGCGCTTGCCCCACGGTGGCCGCCTGCCAAGCGGGGGCCGGAGCCTACTGCGACTCCTCCGGCAAGCTCATCACCTGCGCGACGGTGAACGGCTGTATCCAGTCGTCGTCCAAGGGGTGCGCGACCGGGTTGACCTGCGCCAACACCAGCTTTCCGAACGGCGCCTGTCAGTGCCCGACGGCGCCGATGAACTGCCCCCAGGCCGAGACCTACTGCCAGGGGACCACCACGCTCATCGCTTGCACCGCCGACACCCAGAGCTGCCTGCACGAAGCGGACACCAACTGCGCGGCGTCGGGCCTCGTGTGTGGAGCGTCGGGCGCCAGCTTCGGCTGCGTCTGCCCGGCGCCGACCGGCGGCTGCGGCAGCACCGCCGGCGCAAGCTGCGCCGGCGACACGACGTTGCTGACTTGCAGCGCCAGCACCCAGGGCTGCATCACCGGCCAGACCGCCACCTGCGGGAGCGGCCAGTACTGCTGGCACAGCACCATCGCCTGCGCGCCGGCGAGCCCGGTGGGCTACCCTACCGATCTGGGCGCCACCGGCGGCCGTCAGACTCTGCTGGGTCAGTCGATCACGCTGACCGCCGGCACCACGATCCGATCGTTCGGCCTGCTGGTCCCCTCCGCCGGATCCCAGGTGAGCATGGGCCTCTACACCGACCAGAGCGGGAGCCCGTACCAGCTGGTCGCCTCGGCGCAGTCGAAGGCCGTGCTGGCCGGCACCGACGTCTACCCGGCGACCGCGGCGGCCGGCCAATCCCTCACCATCACCACCGCGGGAACGTACTGGATCATGGCGCTGTTCGATCAGTCGACCACCGTCAGGCAGGCGCCCGCCACCGGCCCGACGGTCACGGCGAAGTACGTCTCGATCGGGTTCGGCGCGCTCCCCACCACGCTCTCGGGCGTGCTGCAGCAGACGGGCGTGCCCGCCTCCAACTACTACCTGCTCATCACCCAGTAGGCGCCTCTTCGCCGACAAATTTTGCCAGCCAGTGAGCGCCGTCGATAATCCGGCGGCTCCCAACAACCAGACCGTAAGGAGGGTGAGGATGAAACGTGGAGTCGCGTGGCGACAGAAGACGCGCCGGCTGACCTCGGCGATGGGCCTCCTGACCGGTCTGCTGACCGGTCTCCTGACCATCCTGGCGCCGCGCTCCGCCGGCGCGGTGGGGCCGACCTGCTTTCCGGTGGGCGGCGGCGGCGTGCCGTTCCAGCCCGGGCTCCCCGACTGGTGGGGCGGCAGCGCGCCTTACGACGATCCACGCTGGATCCACTCCTACGGTTACAGCGCCGGCCCAGAGAGCTTCAACGCGCTCCTCGACACCACGGGCAGCAGCAAGGCGCTCGTGCTCCGCTGGCACGTGACCGGCGACGGCGGCGGCGCCTCGGCAGGCGATCAGGTTTGGGTCGGCTTCTACAATCCCACCACCACCGTCGGGACGGTCTTCCAGTTCACGCGCGACGCTCTCACGAACACGACCGCCGGTACCGTCGGGGCGAACGTGATGAGCGCCAACGCCTGGACCCAGACCGGCACGGGCGGCTGGACCAGCATCACCGTCCCGGCCACGATCTCCTCGCAGGCTCGCCTGGACGCCTTCTGCGACACGGCCAGTCTGCCGGTAACCTGCGACGAGTGGATCATCCGCGCGCGCATCCCCACCACCGCAGCCACCGGCGGCGTCGACATCGGCGACCAGTTCGCCATGTGGTTCGAGCTGGACGCGGACCACGGCGGCACGGCGACGACGGACCTCCTCAAGTTCCCGCTCGGCGCGGCCACCTTCGATCCGACGGCGCTACCGCTCAACTTCCCGCCGCCGCTGGGCAGCGGCGGGTCTGCGGCCTGGACCAGCATCGACGACACCGGCTCCGCCACCTGCGCGCCGGGGGTCGACCTCCAGGCCGAGGACATCACGGTCCAAAACGCGCTGGGCTCCGGGACGCTCATCGACCCGAACAGCACCAACACCTTCCACGTGAAGCCGACCAACGCCACCGCCACCAGCTACCAGGGCAACGCCGTCCAGGCCCGCCTGCGGATCGCCGACTGGGGCTCTTCGCTGGGGGACAGCCCTCAGTGGGATCCGGTTCCCGATCCCAGCTGCGCCACCGCAACCGGCCCGATCTCGCCGTCAGTGGGGATGAACGGCCAGTTCGATCTGAAGTGCACCTGGACGCTGACCGCCAACCAGCAGTGCGCCTACGGACACGCGACGGGCTGCACGCCCGACGGCGGGTTCAAGTTCCCGCACCAGTGCATCATCGCCGACCTGACCGCGCCGTCGGTGACCGTCCCGTTCTCGACGTCGAGCGCCTGGAACAACTTCGACTTCCAGCACGCCTCCCGGCTGGAGAACCTGGCGCGCATCGACATCGGCAGCCTCACGCCGCGCGACGTTTACGTCTACATCCAGACCAACAACATGCCCGCCAAGGTCGAGGCGCCGCCCGAGAACGGACAGACGACGGGGCAGGGGCAGGGAAACGACCCGGGCAAAGGCCAGGCCCCGGACCGCGCGCTCTCCGCCGCCGTTAAGGAGCGTCTGGGCGCGCTGGCCACCACGCTGGTGCCGGGCCGCGTGACGCTGGAGCAAGCGCGCGCCCTGCAGGAGGCCGTGGCGACCGGCAAGCTCCGCTATTCGGACGTGGCCAAGGTGATGCCGACTTACACCGCCTACGTCTGGAACGACAGCGGCACCACCGTGAAGACCAAGAGCGGGACGGCCAAGCTGCTCTCGCCGCAGCCGTCGTTCACGCTGTTCGTCTCGCACGACGGAGACCTCGACGGCTGGACGCACACCTTCGCCGGAGCGAACGGCGCGACGGTGAACGAGATCGCCCACAACTTCTACCGCATCTCCGTCGGCCACGAGGGGCACGTCGACGTCCTCACCTCGATCGAGGCCCTCACCCCCGGCGGCGGCGGTGAGGCCGGGCACCACCGCTGGTGGATCCTGATCGTCCTCTTGCTGGTGATCCTGCTGATCCTCGCGGCGCTCCGCCGCAAGTAGCGCGCGCAGCACCCGACCAAGGGCCACCCGCCTTGCCCGCGACCGGGGCCGCCGGTCGCGGGACCGAGCGCGCGCACTGACTCAAATGATTCCGTAGCAGCTCGAGTGAAACGCCAACGTACGCGGCGTCCAACGTAGCGCGACGGATTCGTAGCTAACGGCCTCCGGCGTCGTGCGCAGGGCGAGCTCGCCCACCTCGCCGCGCGGGAAGGGGGAACGCGCCGACCGTTCCGGGAGGACAATCCCACGGCGATTCGGATTGCCCCCATAGGCGAGCTCGAAGATCGCCTGGTAGGCCACCGGGTTGACGATGTCCTCCGGAAAGCGCCATCCGTTCGCCTCGAAGACTTTGTCGGCTGCCACGCGTAGGGCGATCGGTGGTCGCTCGGGCTCGATTGCATGGAATGCCGCCGCGACCTCTCCGTTGCGAAGGGAGATGGCGGTGAAGGGAACAGGCCGGGTCGAAAAGAACGGGTACCGCGGCAGGCGAAAGAGGTCGCCGTAGGGACGTGGGTGGATCGGAACCTGGCGCGGGACGAAGATTCGTTCGAGGAATCCTGGCCGGTCGCGCTCGGTGAGCGGGGCCGTCGTGAAAGCCGTCCACGCCGCCGCCTCGGTGAAGGGCTCCTGGAGGGCGAGCGCGAGCCGCGCGACCCGGTTGATCTCAGCGATCAGGCGCAGCTGCGGGGCCGGTGCTTTCACGCGGGCGATCTCCGGTATCGAGGGCGGCCGCCGCCACCCGGAAGGCGGTGTACGCCAGCGCGGCGAGGTAAGCGATCGCGTGTGGGACCCAGAGGGCCTTCTCCGCGGCGCTGGCCATCGATAGGCGGGCCGCGAAGGGCGCGCGGAACGTCGCCGCCAGGCCGAGGAGGCGATCGACGAAACCGGGGGACTTGAGCGCCTGGCCGAAGCCGCCGGTGGCGTAGGCGACGACCTCGTCCAGAGGCCGGAGCAGGGTCCGCGGCAGCGAGTGGCCGAGATGCTCGTTCATGAACACGAGGACGTCGCGGAAACGCCCGTGCGAAGCTTCGTGCCAGACCGTGTTGATGAAGTCTGCCTCCCGGGCGGCGAGATTCGCGACCTCGATCGTGCGGGTCTCGGATATGTAACGACCGGCCACACCCGGGTCCAACTCTTTGATCGCCACACCCGGGCGGGGCCCTTTTCCGCCGATAACGCGCCAGGCCTCGTCGGCATATTGCTCGAGCTTGGCGAGATCGGGCGGCGCCGGTCCCTTCACCGCGCCGGCGGCGGTGGGCGGCCGGAGGTGCTCGAGCGCCTCCGAGGCCACGTTGCCTCCCTCGCCACCCGCCTTCTGGGCGCCCGCCTTCAGCGCCTCCTCGGCGCCGAGACGGCCCAGGATCTCCGAGCCCTCGACCGCCGTCTCCTTGGCGCCGTACTTGAGCGCGGTGCTGAGGAGCGCGCGACCGACGGTGCGGACGCCGCCGGCGGCCAGCGAGCCAACCGCCTCGAACGGAATGAAGTCGGTCGGCGAGATGAGGTCGGATTCGATGGGGATCTCGGTCATCCCCACCTCGTTCCCGTCGAGGTCGTAGTAGTGCGTGACGCCGACATCGGTCTCGCGGTAGCCGATCGGCCGGGCGAAGCCCGTCTGCCAGATCGGAAGGAACCCCCGGCGAGCCCCCTCGCGCCGCATCTTGGCCTCGAACGCCGTCCTGGGCGGATCGGGGATGCCGAGCGGGTTGTCGTCGTGCGCGAGCTGGTCGGCCACCTTGGCCCAGTCGGTCCCTTCGTGGTGCCGACTGGAACCGGACGGCCCGGTTCCGAAGGTGGGAAGGGTGAAGGCCACCTTGTCCGGATGCGCCTTCTGGTAGGCCGCGAAGGCGTCGAGGTACGACACGGGACCAGGCGCGCTGGTCGTGCGGCGGTCGAGCTCGGCCTGGATCTCGCGCAGGTATTGCTCGGTCGGCGCGTAGTCGAGCTCGACGATGCTGTGCTCGGCGAGCCACCTCTGGACCCGCGCCAGCTCGTCTTGCAGCTCCTGCATCGACAGCGCGCTCAGGTTCTTGGTGACCATCTCGCGCGCCGGGCCGGGCGCGCTGGCGCGCGCGACCCGCGGCGACTGTCCCGCCGCCACCGCGTCCGCGGCGCGCGCCGCGTCCCGCTCGAGCGCGCCGCCCGGCAGCGGAGAGGGGGCAGCACCACCCCGGCGCTGCTGGACGACGTGGGCCAGCTCGTGCGCCAGCCGCCGAGCGCCGACCGGCGTTCCCGGTGCCAGCTGGCCGTCGGCGAAGGCGACGTTCTCGCCCTCGGTGACGGCGCGCGCGGCGTGCGCGCGAACGGCCCGCGTGGCCTCGGGACCTGTGTGAAGGCGCACGCCGCCGAAATCGGCGCCAAAGGCCTCTTCCATCCGCGCCCGCACCGGGGCCGGCAGCGGCCGGCCGGCCTGTCGAGGGAGCCGCGGAAGCGCGCGCGGGGGAGGTGGCTTCATCGCCTCCGAGGGCTTGAGCGACGCTGGAACCGGCCTCTTCAGTAGCTCATAAGTCGCCATGAACCGCCCGCCTCCAAGACCAAGGGTATTCGAAGCTCGGCGGCGCGGCCAGGGAATTGGCCGCCCGGCGTGCCTCAGAGCGCGTAGCCGCCGGCCTCGATGACGTGCTTGGCGATCTTGCGACGCAGCGAGAAGGTGTTGACCCGATCGAGGCTGTAGTAGTTGTTGATGTCGCGGATCTCGCGCCCCCACTCCTCGTCCTGCGACATCCACATCAGCATCTCGCGGAGCATGTCGAACACCTGCTCGTGCGCGCGCGCCACGAACAGCTGGGTCATGTAGAGGGGGATCTGGCTCGCCGTCTCGCCCTTGGCGGCGATGAGCTGCAGCGTGCGTGAGATCGCCGAGTCCATCCCGAAGGTGAGGATGATGGCGTCGGCCAGCACGCCGAGCAGCTCCTGCTTCTCGGAGATCTGCTGCATGTACTTCTGGACACCCAGCGACGCAGAGTAGGCGATGGCGCGCTTGGCGTAGTCGCACTTCTTCTGCTCACGCCCGAGCGGCCCCTCGAGCGGCCGGCGGTCGATCTTGATCGGGTCGGCCAGCTCACCTTGGACCTCGCCCACCAGCTTCATGAGCGCCAGGCGCCCGGTGAGCGCGCGCTTGAGCATCGTCCCGGGGACCAGCAGGCGGTTGATCTCGTTGGTCCCCTCGAAGATCCGGTTGATGCGCGCGTCGCGGCTGACCCGCTCGATCGGGTAGTCCTCGATGTAGCCGGCGCCGCCGAAGATCTGCAGCGTCTCGTCGGCGGTGGCGTGCAGGATCTCCGATCCGAACACCTTGATGATCGAGGCCTCGATGGCGTGCTCCTCGATGGCGTCGATCGACTTCTTCTGCGCCTGCGGGTCCGCGGGGTCGATCTGGTGCGCCCGCGTGTCGAGCAGCCCCGCCGTCCGGAAGGCCATCGACTCGGCCACGAAGGTCTGGGTGGCGATCTCGCCGATCTTCTTGCGGATGAGATCGAACTCGGCGATCGGCTTGCCGAACTGCTTGCGCTCCCGCGCGAAGTTGACGCCCAGCTCGAGGCAGTACTTGGCGCCTCCCACCGCGCCGATCCCCAGCTTCCAGCGCCCGATGTTGAGGACGTTGAAGGCGATCTTGTGCCCCTGGCCGATGGTCCCGAGGACGCTATCCACGGGAATCGTACAGTCCTCGAGAAACAGCGGGCAAGTCGAGCTCCCCCGGATCCCGAGCTTGTGCTCCTCGGGCCCTATCGTGAGCCCCGGGGCGCCGCGCTCGACGAGAAAGGCGGTGAACTGCTCGCCGTCGATCTTGGCGAAGACGGTGAAGAGATCGGCGAAGCCGGCGTTGGTGATGTAGAGCTTCGAGCCGGTGAGCTTCCAGCTCTTGCCGTCGGCCGACTTGACCGCCTTCGTCTTGGCGGCCAGCGCGTCCGAGCCCGAGCCCGGCTCGGTCAGCGCGTAGGCGGCGATCATCTCGCCCGACGCCAGCTTGGGGAGGTACTTCTGCCGCTGTTCGGTGGTGCCGAAGTGGACGAGCGGCATGGTCCCGATCCCGACGTGGGCGCCGAAGCTGACCGCGTAGGAGCCCTGGCGGCTGGCCGACTCGGTGATGAGGCTGGAGCTGGTCTTGTCACCGCCCAGGCCGCCGTAGGCCTCGGGGATGTCGTGACCGAGAAGCCCGATGCTGCCCGACTTCTGCAAGAGGTCGCGCATCACGCCCGGCTTCTTCGCCTCGATGTCGGCGACGCGCGGCATGACCTCTTTCATCATGAAGTCGTCGGCCGTGTCCTTCATCATGCGCTGCTCGTCGGAGAGCATCTCCGGCGTGAAGATGGTGACGGAACCGGTCGGCTCGAGGAGGAACCCGCCGCCGGGCGAGAGGGTGATCGAGGGGGCGCCCATGAGATCAGAATAACAGCTTCGGCCGCGCTCGGCGCGGCTCGCGCGGCCCCGGCTCACTTACATTCGCTCAACCGCCCGCGAACCGAGCGGGTCAGTCAGCGACGGGCCCGACGCCCGATCACGATCGAGAGCCCGACGCCCAGCAGCGACAGAATGGCGCCGGGCCACAGCCAGGGCGGCCGGTGCCACAGGGCGAGGTGGTGCGTCCCGGCCGCGAGCGGCACGGCGAGCAGGCCAATCGCGCCTTTGGCCGGCAGCTCTTCGGGACTTGCGCGGATGTCCCAGAACCGCCGCTCGGGGACGACGTAGGCGCCCACCGTCTCGCCGCCGTCGACGTGCCAGCCGCTCTCGTAGTTCTGGTTGATGACGACGGTGGCGGGGGTGTCGAGCTGGACGTCGAAGGCGAGCCGGTTCGGCGACCAGCGCGTCTGGCTGATCGTCCCCGCGGTCGGCGGCTCGAGCCGCGCCTGCGGCACGCGTCCGTCGGCGATCCCGGGCGCCGGCTTCCATTCGAGGGCCACGTAGCAGCCGCGCGTCCCGTATCCCGCCACCGGATAGGTCGCGAGGCGCCCGTAGTCGGCGGCGGTGTTCTGGAAGAAGTCAGCGCTGGCTGGTCCGCGGGGCAGGATCGGTTCGAGGCCCTGCTGCATGACCCGCTGGTTGGTGAGGCAGATGTCGAGCACGACGCCCAGGGCCAGCACCAGGGCGAGCGCCCGCGCGGCGAGCGCCACGCGCGGGCCGCGCCCCTCGGCGAGGCGCCGCCCCGCCGTGAGCGCCGCCGTCGCCAGCAGCCCGAACCCCACCATCGCCGGCCCCAGGAAGCGCGAGGGGACGCGCAGCGAGCGGAAGGCGGGCAATGCGTGCAGCAGCGCCGCCAGCGACAGCGGGCGCACCCGTCCCAGCGCGCACCAGATCAGCGTCGCGAACACCGCCAGATCGATCCGCCGCTCGCGCCGGCGTGGATCGCGGACGAAGAGCGCGACCAGGGCCCCGAGCAGCATCAGCGCCACGGGGAGGACGCCCACGTAGGTGTCGTACTCGGGCCAGACGTACCGGTGGGTGACCATCCGGCGCGCGTGATCGCGCGTGGTCCAGAACGAGAAGACCTCGCCGAGGCCGATCCCGTCATCGAGCGGCTCGAGGCGCGGGTGCTCGCGCAGATAGTGCAGCTCGGGCAGGAGCCGCACGCCGGCCAGCAGCACGAACAGCCCCGCCACCACCGGCACCACCCGCGCCATCGCCCGCCGATCGTCGGCCGACCCGAGCCGGGCCAGACACTCGGCCCCCAGCGCCACGGCCATCAGCGGCGCCGGGTAGGTCCCCCCTTCGAGGACGGTGACCGCGAACAGCCCGGCGACGACGACGGCGTAGCGGATGTCCTTCAAGGAGCGCCTGAACGCCCACAGGATGAGCGGCAGGTAGAGAAAGGGCGTGAACGACAGGTGGCCGCCGCCGATGTGCTCGGCGAAGAACCCCGAGGCGGCCATCAGCGCCCCGGCCAGGAGCTGCTCGGCCGCGCTGCCGCCGCGATCGACGACCAGGGCCCGCGCGCCCAGCGTCCCGCAGACGAGGTGGGCGACGATCCAGACCTTCATCGCCGCCGCCGTCGGCAGCCAGAAGAAGGTCAGCAGAAAAAGCGGCCCCGGGAACGGCGACTCCGGATGTTGGTAGAGGACCAGGCCGCCGCAGTGGTACGGGTTCCAGGATGGAAATTGGTGGAAGTCGACGAGGGCGACCCGCGCCGCCTCCCAGAGCATGGCGAAGTGCCGCCAGTCGTCGGTCGACCCCAGGTGCAACAGAGTCGCCTGGCACCCGCGCGGACCGCAGGTCACGAACATCGGCCCGGCGAGCCCGAACGCGATCGCGATGCAGCCGGCGATGGTCAAAAAACGACGCGTGCGCAGCCAGGCCCAGATCCGAGGCCGGCGGCCCGCCTTCGCCTCGTCGCTCACGGCTCGCTGTCAATATCGCGGACCCTGGGCAACCGCAACCAAGCGCCGGCCGCGAAGCTGCGGGGATCGAGGGTCGAGGAGATCGA
This sequence comes from Polyangia bacterium, assembly GCA_036498765.1. GTDB lineage: Bacteria > Myxococcota_A > Polyangia > Fen-1088 > Fen-1088 > JADGRB01. Next base: position 4,102 of record DASYEX010000135.1, on the reverse strand, counting down.
AGACTTGCGCCCCACCGTGACTCGCTTAATCTGAAGTGATCGGATGAGCGCCCCGACGCGACCTCGGCAGCGCGGCGACCGACCCCGGGTGGCACTCGTGCTGTCCGGCGGCGGGGCCCGGGGCGCCTACGAGGCCGGCGTGATGAGGTACATCCGCGAGGACCTGGCCGGGGACCTCGGCGGACAGGTCCAGTTCGACATCATCTGCGGCACGTCGGTCGGCGCCATCCACGCCTGCTTCTTCGCCGCCACCGCCGACATCGCCGACAAGCAGGGGCGCATCCTGGTCGACCGCTGGGAGAGCTTCGTCCTCGAGGAGATGGTCAGCTTCGGCGTCAAGGAGTTCATGCGCGCCCCGGCCACGCTGCTCGGCAGCGGACACATCGAGGAGGTCGAGGGCCAGCGCCATCTCGGCGGCATCGTGCAGACGCAGCAGCTCGAACGCGTCGTGCGGCGCCTGATCCCATGGACCCACATCGGCTCGAACATCCGGGAGGGGAAGCTCGAGTCGCTGTCCGTGACCGCCACCGACATCGGGTCGGGCAAGACGGTCGTCTTTCTCCAGAGCGCGCGCCCGGCGGCGGCCTCGACCTGGAGCAAGGACCCCTTCGTGCGCGCCCAGGCGGTCAACATGGGCGCCGAGCACGCGCTCGCCTCCGCGGCGCTGCCCATCCTCTTCCCCGCCATCTCCGTGGGCGAGCGCTTCTTCTGCGACGGCGGCCTCCGTCAGAACACGCCGCTGTCGCCGGCGCTGCGCCTCGGCGCCGACAAGGTGCTGGTCATCGGCCTCCGCCAGCAGCCCGCCCCGGCCGCCAGCATCCCCGAGGAGTCGATGCCGTTTCCGGGCGCCGCTTTTCTGGTCGGCAAGATCCTGGACGCCTTCTTGCTCGACCACATCGACTACGACCTCGATCGTCTGCGCCGCTTCAACGCCGTCATCGAGGCGGTGCGGGCCACCGGCAGCGCGGAGCACCTCGCGCGGTTCGACCAGGTGGTGGCGAAGATGCGCGGCGCCCCCTACCGGACCATCGGCGAGTTCATGATCCGGCCGTCGGGCGACCTCGGCGAGATCGCCGGGCAGGTGGCGCGCTCGGGCCGCTTCAAGGGGAGCGGCGGCGGCGCGGGCATTCAGCTCCTGCGCCGGCTGGCCACCGCCCGCGGCGCCGACGAGGCCGACCTCCTGTCGTACATCCTGTTCGACGGCCTCTACGCCGCCGAGGTCGCGCGCATGGGCTACGAGGACGCGCGCACGCACCACGACGAGCTGGCCCGCTTCCTGGGCGACGCCGTCATCCGCGAATGAGCGACGCCCCTCCGCGCTAAGCGAGCGCTAAGCGCCTTGGGGCTTACTTGACGAGCCGCAGCTGGGGGCGCTTGCGGCGGCGGACGGCCAGGGGCTCTTCCAGGTCGGCGTCCGGGTGCGCGGGGATCGAGCGGAGGGCCCGCGCCGCCCGGGGTGTCCCGCCCTCGGCGGCGGCCAGCTCTTCGGCTGGCGCCTCGGACGCTTCGGACGCCGTCATGACCGACACGTCCCCGGGGACGTCCTCTTCGTAGAGCACCCCGCGGCCGTCGGTCGAGACGACCGCGTACACCGCAGACCAGGGGATCATCGTGAGCTGCGCGTTGCGCGAGAACGAGAGCGTCGCCCGCACGCCGTACTCGTCGACCTCCAGGTCGGGGATCGGGATGGGCAGGTCGTGGCCGTACTGAAGCACCAAGTGCGCTTCACCACGGAGCCCCTCCGGCACGATCACGCCGGGGCGGCGGGCATCCAGATGCAGAGAGGTCCACCCCTCTCTCAGGAGCGCCAAAAAAGCTTGCGGCTTCGGGGGGCGTTCGGGATTGCTCATCCGCGCTCGTGAAGGTAGGCGGTAGGAGTTTTACTTGGAAGTTGCCTTCGTGCAACGAACTCTGTGCTTGGGGCAGCGAACAGTTTCCTGGCGCGACGCTGAAAACTCTTGAAAAAACTTCGCTCTCGCGCTTCGCAGGTCATGTTTTTGCGATACCCTTCCGGGGCGATGAACCGCCTGACACCCGCGCCGCCGCCGGGGACACCGCCCCGGTTTCCCTCGGGCTGGCGCGCGCGCCTCGGGCGCGATCCGGTGCCGATCCTGCTGCGCGAGGGGTCGAAGGCGCTGGTGGCGCGCGTGCGCCGCGACCTCATCGACGACGACGAGGCGCCCAAGGCGGACGAGGTGCTGACCTACCCGGAGGTCAAAGCCTTCCTGCGCAAGCAGGAGAAAAACGGGGCTTTCCCGGCCAAGCCGCCGGAAAAGACGCTGGGGCCGCCCAAGTTCGCGCGCGCCGTCGCCATCGTCCGCGCGCTCGAGCGCATGGCCGACTTTGGCCTGCGCAAGACCGAGGCGCCGGTGGCCCGCGCCGCCGACCTGCTGCTCGACTCGCAGGACAAGGACGGCGGGATCGGCGATCTCGCCCTCGGCGAGACCCCCGAGGCGCGCGCGCGGGCGGTCGCGCTGCACTTTCACGGCTGGGCGCTCTCGGTGCTCTGCCGCGCCGGGTATGACGACGATCCGAGGATCGAGCGCGGCTTTCGCTACTTGCTCGGCAACCGGCAGGCCGACGGCGGCTGGGCCTGGCGCGGCGTGCGCACCGACTCGGCCGCCCGCCCGTCGAGCCACCTGGTGACGGGCATGGCCCTGCGCGCGTTCGCCGCGTCGCCGTCGCGGCGCACCTCGCGCGAGGCGCGGCGCGCGGCCGAGCTGCTCGCCACGCGGTTCCTGCAGCCCGACCGTTACCCGGACCGCAAGGCCCCCGCCTACTGGGAGCAGATCGGCGAGCCGCGGTTCTGGACCGACGTGCTCGACGCGCTGGACGGCGTCACCGCCGTGGGCCTCGGCAAGGAGAACTCGGGCGTCCGTACGGCCGAGGCGTACGTCCGGGGCCGCCAGAACCCCGACGGCCTCTGGTATCCGGGAGCCCCGGCCAAGCCCGAGAGCCCGGCCAAGGACGCGGCAGCGGCCCTGGACAAGGAACGCGAGCCCGCGCGCTGGCTGACGGTGCGTGTCCTGATAGTCCTCCGGCGGGTGAATTGACCGGCCCCGCGCCAGAAACGTGATAAAAGACGGTCCCTTGTCGCCCCAGAAGTACACGACGGCCGAGGTCCGTGCGATTCACGACCTGCCGATTCCGGACCTGGTCCTGCGGGCCCAGCTGGTCCACCGCGAGCACCACCCGGCGGCCGACGTCCAGCTCTGCTCGCTGCTTTCGGTCAAGACCGGCGGCTGCCCCGAGGACTGCTCCTACTGCTCGCAGTCGTCGCGCTACGACACCGGCCTCGGCAAGCAGCGGATGATGAAGACGCCCGAGGTGCTGGAGGCCGCCGCCAAGGCCAAGGCCGCCGGCGCCACCCGCTTCTGCATGGGCGCCGCCTGGCGCGAGGTCAAGGACGGCCCAGCGTTCGACGAGGTCCTGGACATGGTCCGCGGTGTGCGCGGGCTGGGGATGGAGGCCTGCGCCACGCTGGGGATGCTGACCGAGTCGCAGGCGGCGCGTCTGGCCGAGGCGGGACTCAGCGCCTACAACCACAATCTCGATACCTCGCGCTCGTACTACAAGTCCATCATCAGCACGCGCACGTATGATGATCGATTGAAGACGCTGGAGACGGTCCGCAAGGCCGGTATCACGGTCTGCTGCGGCGGCATCATCGGGATGGGCGAGTCGCTCGACGACCGCTGCAGCCTGCTGTCCACGCTGGCCAACCTCGACCCGCAGCCGGAGAGCGTCCCGGTCAACGCCCTGGCGCCGATGGCCGGCACGCCGCTCGGCGAGCGCGATCCGGTCGACCCGCTGGAGCTGGTCCGCATGATCGCCACCGCGCGCATCCTCATCCCGAAGGCGCGGGTGCGCCTGTCGGCCGGGCGGCTGGCCCTGACGCGCGAGGCCCAGGTGCTTTGCTTTCTCGCCGGCGCCAACTCGATCTTCTACGGCGAGAAGCTGCTGACGACCGGCAACCCCGACGTCACCTCCGACCTCAGCCTGCTGCGCGACGCGGGGCTTCGTCCCGCGCCCGCCGCGCCCGAACCCCGTGCGACGACGCAAGGAGTGGCCGAATGACCGTAGCCCCGCTGCCGTTCGTCGA
>DASYEX010000134.1:0-6804 GCA_036498765.1 Polyangia bacterium | reverse complement strand
CTTCTTCGCCTCCGGCCTCGTCGATCTCCGGGTCGGGATTCCGCTCGCCGTCGCCAACCTCCTCGGCGGATGGCTGGGCGCGCACGCCGCGCTCAAGGGCGGCGATCGCTTCGTGCGCCTTCTCTTTCTCGTCACCGTCGCGGCGCTGGCGGCGAAGCTGCTGGTCTGGGACCTGATCCTTCGCCGCTAGACCGAGGTCAGCTCCCGAGAATCCTCTCCAACAATACGTCCTCGAGGTCACGGCGTCCGTCCACGACCGCGTGGATCTCGATCCGCCGCTCGGTCACCCGGCAGATGAGCCGCCAGGGCGCCTCCGGGACCTCCCGCCATGAACGGTCGCCGATCGCGCGCAGCTCGGGCGGCCTCCTTCCCCGCTCCGGCGACAGTTGCAGCGACTCGCCACAGGCGACGAGGCGCTCGACAATCTCCTCCGCCCGCAGCGGTGCTTCCCTGAGCAGATAGCTTGCCAAACGCTCGACGTCGCGCGTGGCCGGCTCGGTCCAGACGACGGCGTGACGCCGTCGGGTCACTTCCGTCCCGCGGCGCCTCGCAGCGCGGCCTTGGCCCTCCGCAGAACGTCTTTGCCGGCGTGGGCTCGTCCGGTCTTCGCCAGGTCGTCCTCGCTGTGCGCCAGCAGCTTCAACAGGGCGAGCGTCTCTTGCAGTCGGTCGTGCTGCGCAACGTCCATCAGCACGACCTTAGGCTTGCCGTTCTGCGTGATGACGACCGGCTGGCCTCCCGCCGAGACCTCCTGAACCAGCTCCTTGGTCCGATTCTTGAGCTCGGTGATCGGGCGGACGTTGGCGGCCTTCACAGGACCGAATATAGCACTTCATTCAGTCCTTCTTCAGCCGGAGCAGGGCGGGCAGCAGCACCGCGCCTGCGGCGGCGGCCAGGATCGTTCCGCCCACGTGGCCGAGAACGACGTGGGCGGTCTCGGCGTAGGGGCAGATGAAGTGGAGGACGAAGCCACCCATCGCGCCGCCGGCCGCGCCGAGCGCCATCCCCAGCCGCGCGCGCCCCACCGGCGCGAGACGCCGGAGCGCGAAGAGGCCGGCGAGCAGGAACGGAACCGCGGTTTCGACCACGAGGGTGGCGCAGTGGACGCACGATTGGAACAGCGTGAGGTGGCGGTCCTCGGGGCGCACGCTCACGCCCGGGACCTGGAAGGTGGCGAGCAGCGTGAAGATGACGAGCCCGGCCAAGGAGACGCCGGCCACGCGTGAGGCGCTTCCCGGCGCCGGGAGCACATCGCCGTGCAGCGGGACGAGGGCCGTCGCCAGCGACGCGATGAAGGCCGTGGCCCACAGCGCGGCGGCGGCGATCACCCAGCCGAGCGGCAGCGCGCCGAGATCCGGCCGGTAGAGACCGCGGGCCAGCACGCCGACGGGAAGCAGGAGCCCCACCACCGCGACCAGCGCCAGGGCGCCGAACCGCGCGCGCGTACGGACCGGCCGCATCCCCTGGATCGCCTTCAGCAGATCGGGCGACGGTGGGGGGGCGTCGAGCCGGTTGGGCGGCAGCATCCGCTCGTCGAAGTCCTCGCGGTTCACGAGGTGGCCTTTCGTTGCCCGGGTTCGCGCCCCGCTGCTCCGTCCGCCGGGTCGGCGCCCGGCCGCGCCAGCATCTCGCGCAGGGTGACGTAGGCGCGGTGGGCCCGCTGCTTGATCGCGCCGGGCGTCGTCCCGGCGATCATGGCCGCCTCGGCCGTCGAGCGGCCGTGAACCTTGGTGAGCAGCAGCGCCTGGCGCTGGTTCTCGGGGAGCTCGGCCAGGGCGGCCAGCGCGCCGGCGGCCGCGGCCGGGTCGGGGCGCGCGGCCTCGTCCTCCCGCGCCTCGGCAGGCGCGCCGGTCAGGTCGGCGGCCGGCTCCGATTGCAGCGTCCCCTCCTTGGTCAGCTGGACGCGGCTCCGCTTCCGCTTGCGGGCATCGTCGAGAAACGTCCGGTGGGCGATCGTGTACATCCAGGGGATCGGGTTGGCGCCCAGCACGTAGGTCGAACGGGCTTCGTGGATCTTGAGAAAACTGACCTGCAGGATGTCCTCGGCGGCGGCCTTGTCGCGCACCAAGCCCACGAGGTACGCCAGCAGGCGCGGCGCCGCCAGCGCGTAGAGGCGCTGGAACGCCGCCGCGTCGCCACGGCAATAGCGCGCCATGATTCCGGCGGCTTCTACCGCCTCAGCATCCACGGGCTCGGCTCTCCACGAGGTCATTAGATAGACCGTCGCGGGCCCGGCCACAATACGAGCCGTGAAGTCCACGCGCGGGTTCTACGCCGGCCGCGCGGCCGGGTTACGGAGCGTCTCCACCGCGAGCCCGGCGGTATGCTGGGGCCGATGGTGCGGACGAAACGCTGGAACGATCCGGCCGAGCCCGATGACGGTTTCCGGCTGCTGGTCTGCCGGATCCGGCCCCGTGGCGTCTCCAAGCAGAAGGAGACCTGGGATGCTTGGTGGCCCGATCTCGGGCCCAGCCGCGCGCTGCTCGACGACTTCCACGGCAAGGGCGGAGCGCCGATCGCCTGGCAGAGCTACGCCGCTCGCTATCTTACCGAGATGGGCGGCGCGCAGCAGCTCTGGCGGATCCGCGATCTGGCGCGGCGCGCGGCGGCGGGCGAGACCGTCACGCTGCTCTGCTCGTCGGCCTGCCGCGATCCCGACCACTGCCACCGGACGCTGCTGGCGCGGCTCGTCGTGGGGAAGCCCCCGCGCCGCTCCCCGGAGTAAGATTCCGACGCGGCGATGTCGACGGAGAATCCAGCCGGGCGGGTCCACGGCTTTCATGCGGCCGCGTTCGTCGAGAACCTGTCGCTCAAGGACCTCGCCTCCGCCTATCCGGAGGCGCGGCGGCGCGCGCACGAGCTCTTTTACCGGGTCGAAGACGGGGCGGCGACAGGGGCGGCGACAGGCGCGGTCTTCATCTATCCCTTCGGGGCCATCGTCTTTCGCGACCTGTCTCCGGTGACGCGGGACCGGGAGCTCGAGCGGCTGCGGCGCGCGCGCCCCGGCCTCACCGCCGCGACGGTGATCGAGGAGCTGACCGTGCGCGAGGATCCCGGGCGGCCGCCCGACGTCGCCGACGGCGTGCTGACGCTCGACGAGCTGACACCCGCCCGGGCCAGCGTCGTGGCGCTGACCGTCGCGCAGAGCGCGGCGATGGAGTACTACGAGCGAATCGTCGAGGAGATGTTCGCGCGCACCGACCAGCTGGCGCAGCGCCTGGAGAAGGAGGGGACGGTGTCGGTGCGGACGCGGCCGCAGCACCGCTTCATCGGCGCCGCCATCTCGACGCGCAACGAGGTCCTCACCATCCTCCACCTGCTCGACAAGCCCGACGAGGCCTGGGACGACGCCGGGATGAACAAGATCTACGACGAGTTGCGGGCGGAGTTCGATCTGGTCGACCGCTATCAGGCGCTGGAGCTGAAGCTGCGCAGCGTGCAGGAGGCGCTGGAGCTGGTGCTCGACGTCGCGCGCGATCGCCGCCTCGTCCTGCTGGAGACCGCGGTGGTCCTCCTCATCGTGCTGGAGATCGTGCTGACGTTCTTCCGGCTGCGTTAGTTCGTCACCGGCACCGGCGAGGCGTAGGGGATCTTGACCGAGAACGCCACGGCGTAGTTGGGCTGCGGAAGCTGGGTCAGCGCGCCGACGAACGGATCGGAATCGCGCAGCTGCCCCCAGCGGTAGGTGGTGTTGACGTACGTGTAGCCGTCCGGCTGGAGCGTTTGGGTGATGGCGGTGGCGCCCGTGTAGGCGTAGGCCACGCTCGCGTACCCCCCTTCGATGACGTCGGCGCAGGTGATCTCGACGGTGTCCATCGCGGCGCCCGTGATGGCCACCGAGACGATGGTCTCGGGCGCGCTGGTCAGCGTCACCTCGAACCCGCGCCCGCTCGCCCAGGCGGCGGGCACCCCCTGCGGCGGCACGGCCGCGTCGTCCCAGGCCAGGGCCCCGACCGGGACGTGAAACTTCACGCTGATGACGTTGCCGCTGGCCGTGGCGCTCACCGGCTGGAGCGGCTGCCAGGCCTCGCCGAGGACCACCGCGTGGTGGTAGACCTCGCCGTACTTCTCCCCCAGCAGATCGTAGCCGTGCACCGTCAGGTGAATGCCGTCCGAGAAGTAGGGGTACTGGTACTTCGGGCCGGTGCAGATCGTCAGGCCGGGATGATCGAGGCCGACCTGCCACTCGGCCAGCGTCGAGATCGATCCCATCCCCACCGGCATGTTCGGCACCGAGTTCTGCTGCGAGGTCAGCAGCAGCACCGGCTCGGTCTGGCCGGTCGCCGCCTGGGCGTCGGCGGTGTAGTCCTGCTGCATCTGGAAGAGCTCGTCCTCGTACTCGGTGTTCCCCGAGTCGGCCTCCCCGTGGGTGATGACGACGGCGCCCACGCCGTGGGTCTTGCCCGCCGCGATGGCCAGGCCGTGGATCGCCTGCACCTCGAACATCGACGCCGCGTAGGCCCGCCCCTCGGTTCCGTCGTCCATGGCGCCTTTTTGGATGTACTGCATCCCCTTGCCCGATTCGCCCACCACGGTGTGCGCGGTGACGTAGTCGGCGCCGCCGGCGGCCTGGTAGAGCGCCGTGATCGTGTCGGCCATCGCCGTGTGGGGCGTCCCCCCGAAGATGTTGTTCGGCCATTCGACCGTCCCCGACGACAGCGGCCGGATCGGCTCGACGAGCGGGAGCATCGACAGCTCACCGCCGGCAATCGCCGCCGTCGGGTCGGGGATGGGCGGCACCGCGAGCGTGCCGAGCGACAGCTTCAAGTTGTCGAACATCGGGGTCTCGGCCCTCACGCTCTCGGGATCAGTACTCTCGAGCACGCCCATCACGCCGACCGAGAGACTCTGCCCGGTGCCGATGACGCTGGCCCAGTCCCAGGCCGGCGCCGGCAGCTTCGGGGTGACCGACCCCGGCATGGTGCTGCCGCCGCCGCAGGCGATTCCCGCGCTGCCGGCGAAAGAGATAACGATAACAACCGAGGCTTTCTTCATGTCTGCCGGGGCGAGACTACAACGAGGCCGGCCCGGCGCGTGAGCCGAAACGGGGCTCAGTAGTCAGGACCGCCGGCGGCGACTTTGAGGTCCAGGGTGAGCGGGATCTCGTAGGGCGTCGGGCCGTAGAGGAAGCGGTACTTCGCGTAGAGGCTGGTGACGCGCTTGACGTACTCGCGCGTCTGCGCGAAGGCGACCAACTCGACGAACTCGTCGGTGGGGTGCCCCGCGTGTTGCGTGCACCAGCGGGCCATCGCGCGCGGGCCGGCGTTGTAGGCGCCCGCCGCCAGCGGCACCTCGCCGCCGAACTTCTTGTAGAGCGCGCCGATGTAAAGCGCGCCGAGGCGGATGTTCACCTCGGGGTCGTAGAGCAGGTCCGGGTAGAAGGCCTCGCCCGCCTTCTCGGCCACGCGCGCGCTGGTCGGGGGGATCATCTGCAAGAGGCCGCGCGCGTCGGCGTAGGAGACGTCGTGGGGGTCGAACCCCGACTCCTTGCGCATGATCGCGTAGAGGTAGAGCTCGGGGTTGCCGGCCGCGGCCCCGTAGCGCTCGACGAGCGGCGCGTAGGCGCGCGGGAACGCCGCCTCCCAGAAGACGCGCGTGCCATCGTCGGCGTGCGGATCGCTGCCCAGCGCGCCGCTGTCGTGCGACTCGACGAAGCGGTAGGCGCGCTTGTAGTCGTCCGCTCGCCGGTAGAGGCCCAGCAGCCACCCCGCGGCCTTCTCGCCGCCCGCGCGGGCGAGGACCCCTTTTTCGTCCTGCTCGATCTCGGCGCCCGCCTCGGCGTCCATGCCCGCGTCGGCCAGCTCCAGGGCCCGCGCCACTATCGGATCGCGCGTCGCCTTGGCCGGGGCGGCGCCCGCGGTCTTCCGGACCGGCAGCGCCAGCGGCTCGGGCTGGCCCGCTTCTTTGAGGCGTGCCCGCGCGAGCAGGCCGTAGAAAGACAGCGGGGCGCGGCGGGCGAGGGCGCGGTATCCGTCCATGGCCTCGCCCTTGGCCGTCGTGTTTCCCTCCTTGGGCCCCAGCTTCTCCTTGAAGCGCGCCCGCCAGTAGGCGACGCGGTCGCCGCGCTCGGCGTCGGTGATGCCCGTGGCGGGCGTGCGCGCGTAGCGCTCGAGCGCGGCGTTGGCCGCCGCGGCGTCACCGAGCAAGAAGTGCGCGAACGCCAGGCACCAGGCGGCGTCGTCGGCGAACGCGCTCGACCCGAAGTGCTCGAGCGTGGCCTCGAGCCCCGGTAGGCTCTCCTTGAAGCGGCCGCGGTTGTAGTCGAGCCAGCCCGAGAGGTACTGCGCCTCGGCGGCGTAGCGTGAGTGCGGGAACTCGGCGATCACCTTGTGGTAGCCGGCGATCGCCTCGTCGTCGCGGTCGACGCGCGAGAGGGCCCGGGCGCCGTGAAACGCCGCCGCCGCCGCCTTGTCGCCCGAGAGGTGCGGCACGGTCGCCAGCAAGAGCTCACCCGCCTTCGCGTAGTCGCGCCGCATGTGGAACTTGGTCATCCCGATCTGGTAGTCGCGCTCCGCGGCCTGGTCGGCCGGAAGGGTCGCCGGCAGCGCGCCCAGCTCGGCGAGGGCCTCGTCCCAGTGCCGATCTTTGGTCAGTGAGTCGGCGCGCCGGAGCCGATCGGGGACCGACAGATTCCCGGCCGGCGCCACCGAGGCCGTGGTCTCCTTGGCGGGTTCCTTCGCTGCCTCTTTCGTGGCTTCCTTGGTCCCGGCCTTCGCCGCACCCGGCAGCGCGGTCCGGCGCAGCGCCTCGTCGGCCAGCGGGTGGGCGGGATACTCGCGCGCGATCGCCAGCAGCTGCTTCTGC
>DASYEX010000133.1:0-17618 GCA_036498765.1 Polyangia bacterium | reverse complement strand
ACGAAGACCACCGTGCCCTGGTACGTGGTCAGCGCGTCGACCAGGGCGTGGATCGCCTCCAGGTCCAGGTGGTTGGTCGGCTCGTCCAGGACCAGGACGTTGGGCTTCTGCACCGCCAGCAGCGCGAAGATGAGGCGCGCCGCCTCGCCGCCCGACAGCAGCGCGACGCGCTTGTCGACGTCCGGCCCCGAGAACAGCACGCGCCCGAGCTGCGCGCGCACGAACGTCGGGCTCTCGCCGGGGCACAGGGCCTCCAGCGCGCCGAGCGGCGTCGCGTCCGGGTCGTCCAGCACCTCGCGGTGGTCCTGCGGGAAGTAGCCGACGCGCGCCTCGTGGCCCCACTTCACGTGACCCGCGTCCGCGCCCAGGCGCTCGACGATGATCCGGAGCAGCGTCGACTTGCCGAGGCCGTTGGCACCGATGACGGCGACGCGCTCGCCCCGCCGCACCGTCAGCGACACGCCCGTGAGCACGCGCTTGTCTCCGTAGGACTTGCTGACGCCCGCGAGCTCCAGCACCTCGCGCCCGCTCGGCCGCGCCGGCGTGACGCTGAACAGCGGCGTGCGGCGCGAGCTGCCGACCAGCTCCTCGACCTCGATCTTCTCGATCTGCTTGAGCCGGCTCTGCGCCTGGGTGGCCTTGGTGTTCTTGGCCCCGAAACGCTCGACCCAGGCGCGCTTGCGGGCGATCTCGGCCTCCGCCCGCGCGACCGAGGTCTCTTCTCTCGCGCGCGTGGCCTCCTTTTCGAGGACCGCCTGGGAATAGGGGCCGGTGTAGAGCGTGATCGTCCCGTAGTCGACGTCCAAGGTGTGGCTGGTGACGTTGTCGAGGAAGCGCTGATCGTGCGAGATGATCACGGCGCAGCCGGCGTATCCGGCCAGGAACTTCTCCAGCCAGCGGATGGTGAGGATGTCGAGGTGGTTGGTTGGCTCGTCGAGCAGGAGCACGTCGACGCCGCCGACCAGAACCTGCGCCAGCAGCACCCGCAGCTTGAATCCGCCCGACAGCGTCGACAGCGGCGAGCGGTGAAACCGCGTCGGGATCGCCAAACCCTCCAGGACCTCGCTGGCGCGCGCCTCCAGCGTGTACCCGTCGTGCGCGGCGATGGTGTCCTCGAGATCCGCCAGCCGCCCGGCGTCCACCTCGCCCGGCACCGACGTCAGGCGCCGCTGCTCCTCGAGCGCGCTCCAGACGACGGCGTCCCCGCGCATCGCGAGATCCAGGATGATCGCCCCGTCGTCGAGGAAGCGATCCTGTCGGAGCACGCCGACCCGCGCGCGCTTGGCGATGGTCACTGTCCCCGCAGAGGCCTCCTCGTCGCCGGCCAGGACCTTCAGCAAGGTCGTCTTTCCCGAGCCGTTGGCCCCCACCAGGCCGTACCGTGACCCCGCGTTCAGCTGCAGCGAGACGCCCGCGAACAGGACGCGGGCGCCGTACTCCTTGGCCAGGTCGGTGGTGGCGATCATCGGCGGGCGCGCCGTCTACGAAGGCCGCGACGCTTCGGACGCAAGATCGGAAAGTGACATCGAGGTCCCCATTGTTGTCGATCGGGGGAGACTACCGCATCGAGCGGGCTCAGCCGATGGGCGCGTCGTCGTCGACGACGGCGACCGCCTCCTGCTCGGAACCGCGCAACACGAAGAGCCGGGGAGGCTCGCGGAACGCGCTGCGCCCGGCGGGGTCGACCTCGAGCGACGGCCGCCCGAGCACGCCGACCCGGTCACCCACCTCCAGCAGCGTTTCGGTAAACCGAAACTCCTCGACGTGACCGAAGCGCCCCGTGACCGGGACCTTGGCCTCCTCGAGCAGCGCATACACCGACGGCGGCAGGTCCGCCCATCCGCCGTCGTCCGGATCGAGGAGGATCGAGAACGGCCCCTCCACGGCGGCCGTTCCGGTCTCATCCGCGACGAAGAACGAGGGCCAGGCCTCGCGCCGGACGACCGGCGAGGCGCCGTGGCCCAATCGCTCGATGGTGATCCGGTAGCCGATGCAGGCGCGCCCGCTGACCGGCGACGTCACCAGGGGTTCGCGCGCGGCCGCCACGCCTCTGATCTTGGCGGGCTCCCCCTCCGCCAGCGCCGCGACGGAGGTGGTCTCCCGCCCGGCGATCGCGCGCCGCGACGGTCCGTGCGCGCGCGGTTCCTCGAGCGGCGCCACCGGCGGCGGCGGCCTGGTGAGGAGCGCCTGCGCGGCCTCGTCGTCGTCCATGACGACCACCGGATCGAGCTCCGTCCCGTTCATCGCGAAGTGCGGTGCAGGGCCGGGCTCGCGCGCGGGGCGTCCGACCACGCTCACCCGGTCGCCCACCCGGAGCAGCCGCTCCCGGAACTGAAACCTCCGGGGCCCCCAGGGATCGTTCAGCCGAACGTTCTGCTCGGCCAGCAAGTCGTACCCCACCGCGGGAAGGTCTCGCGTCCCACCGCCGATGTAGAGGAGCATCTGCAGATTCCCTGTGATGGCGACAGTTCCGGTCTCGTCCGTCACGAAGAAGGACGACGCGTCCGTCCCAAACCAGACCCGTTCGTGGTTGTAGTCGGACGAATCGCGCCGTTCGACGATGGCGGCCTGGTAGGCGACGCAGGTCTCTCCGCCGATCTTCGACGTCAGCAGGGGCTCGCGCGCGGCGACGACGCCCCGGACCCGGGCAGGCACCGCCTCCCGCAGCGCGGAGACGGCGGTGATCTCCCACGCTTCGATCTCGCGCCGCTGGCCCCTGCTTCCGAAGCGGGAGAGGTACCAGGCCGGCGCGCCGACCAGCAAGGCCGCCACCGCGAGGCTCACCAACCATGCGGCCACGTTCGCCAGATGTTACCTGCGCCGCTTCCGTCGCGCGAGCGGGCGTGAGGTCGGACGTCCGGCTACATGCAGGTGCCCGAGACGCAGCGCTGCGTGCCGGAGCAGGCGCTGCCGCAGGCGCCGCAGGTGGTGTTCTGGCAGACGCCGCCGCCGCAGCTGGTGGTCCCGGTCGGACAGCCGCCGCAGCTCGAGCCGACGCAGGTTTGCTTGGCGTTGTAGAGCAAGGTGATCTCACCGGCGGAGAGGACCCGGTTGTAGCCGCGCAGCTCGTCGATGGTGCCGGTGAGGATCGAGTTGACGCCGCTCGGCTTGGCCCCCTGGATCTGGGTGGTCAGAAAGTCGGTGGTGCCGCCCTGAGACGAGGACGGAACGTAGGTTCCGGTTCCCGACGAGGACACCACGCCGTCGACGTAGAAGATCTCCTGGCCGATGCCGCTCCCGCCCCCGTTGGGATCGTAGGTGATGGTCAGCATGTGCCAGGTGTTGAGCGACACCGTCGCCTGCAGCGGCGTGTTGCCGTTCACCTGCCAGAGCCAGCCGTAGACCGTCGCCCCGTTGATGCTCAGGAACGGCATGTCCCACGAGGTCCCCGGCAGCACGTCAGTGACGCCCCAGATCGGCCCGTTGGTGGTGGAGGTGGCGAACACCCAGGCGCTGACCGAGAGGGTGTTGTTGTTGACGAACCAGGTCCCGATCGGCGCCGTCAGGTAGCTGGTGCCGTTGAAGGTGAGCGCCGTGCCCGACTGGCCGGAGACCCAGCTGGGGCTACTGTTCAAGCTGGCCGTGTTCCCGTTGCCGGACGAGTCGGTGGCGGTCGCCCCCGATCCGTCGTCGAGGTGCCAGAGGCCCACCATTCCACTCCCGCAGGAGGCGCAGGTGGCGGCGCCGCAGACATGGCCGCAGCTGCCGCAGTTGTTCTGGTTGGTGGTGGTGTCGACGCAGGTCCCGCTGCAGTCGGTGCCGCTGGCGCAGCCGCAGCTGCTGGAGATGCACGACTCGCCGCCCGAGCTGTTGCAGCTGATGCCGCAGACTCCGCAGTTGGCCGGGTCGATGGTCTTGTTGGTGCAGTCGCCGGTGCACAGCGACTCGCCGCCGCCGCAACCGCCGCAGATCGAGGCGCTGCAGGTCTGGCGGGCGTTGTAGAGGATGGAGATCTCGGCCGCGCTCAGCGCGCGGCTGTACGCGCGCACCTCGTCGATCTTACCGTTGAGGAAGCTGTTGGTGACGGCGCTCGGCTTCGCGCCCGGGATGGTGGTGGTCCAGGTGTCGACCGCGCCCGAGGGCTGGTAGGCGCCGGTGGCGGTTCCGGCCAGCGCGCCGTCGACGTAGAAGCTTTCGGTCCCCGACGCACCGGAGGGCGTGTAGGTGATGGCCAGGAAGTGCCAGTTGTTGAGGCTCACCGTCGCCGACAGAGGGCTCGACGCGCTGTTGATCCCGGGCACGCCCCAGAGCCACCCGTAGACCGTCGAGCCGGCGATGCTGAGGAAGGGCATGTTCCAGGTGGCGCCGGCTGGGATCGCGCTGACGCCGAAGAGCGGCCCGTTGGTGGTGGAGGTGGCGTAGACCCAGCAGCTCGCCGTGAGCGCGCTGTTGGTCCCGAAATACGATCCCAGATTGGCGCTCACGTCGCTCGAGGATCCGTCGCCGGAGACGGCGTTGCCGGAGTAGCCGCTGGTCCAGCTCGGGCTGTTGGTCAGCGTGGCCGTGTTCCCGTTGCCCGACGCGTCGGCCGAGGTCGTGCCTGACCCTTCGTCGAGCGCCCAGTGCCCGACGAGCCCGCTGTCGAGCGCCGTGCCGGTCGGCATCCCGCAGGCGTGACCGCAGCTGCCGCAGTTGTTGGCGTCGGTGCTGGTGGTCACGCAGGTGCCGTTGCAGTCGGTGCCGGTGGTGCAGGTGCAGGTCCCGCCCACGCAGGTCTCGCCGCCGGCCACGTTGCAGGCGTGGTTGCAGCTGCCGCAGTTGTTGACGTCCGTCGAGGTGACTGTGCAGCTCCCGTTGCAGGCGGTCTGGCCGGGCGTGCTGCAGCCGGCGCACATGCTCGACGCGCAGGCCAAACGCGCGCCGTTGAGGGCGGTGATCTCCATCGCCGAGAGCACCCGGTTGTACGCCCGGACCTCGTCGACCTTGCCGAGGAGCACGCTGTTCATGACGCCGCCGTTCGGCTTGGCGCCCGGGATGTTGGTGCTGAACGTGTCGGTGGTCAGCGAGGGCGAGTAGGTCCCGGTCGCCGTCCCCTTGGAGACGCCGTCGACGTAGAAGATCTCCTGGCCGACGCCCGCGCCGCCGCCGTTCGGATCGTAGGTGATGGCCAGGAAATGCCAGGCGTCGAGGGTGACGGTGGCCGCGAGGGGGCTGGTCGTCTGGTCGGTCCCCGGCACGCCCCAGAGCCAGCCGTACACCGTCGAGCCCCTCACGCTGAGGAACGGCATGTTCCAGCCGTTGGTGCCGCTGATCCCGACCACCGGGCCGTTGGAGTTGGCGTTGACGTAGGTCCAGGCGGTGGCCGACAGCGTGTTGTTGGACCCGAACCAGGTCCCGACCGAGGCGCTCACGTAGGCGGAGCTACCGTTGCCTTCCAGCGCGTCGCCGGCGTAACCGGCGGTCCAGGCCTCGCTCCCGGTCAGCGTGGCGGTGTTGCCGTTGCCGGAGGCGTCGGCCGAGGTGGTGCCCGTCCCCTCGTCGAAGTGCCAGAGGCCGAGCAGGCCGTTGCTCAGGCCCGAGCCGACATCCTGCGCGCAGGTGGTGCCGCAGACGTTGCAATTGCCGGCGTCGCTGGTGAGGTCGTCGCACTGGATGGGGACGACCACCCCGACGACCAGCAGGCCGTTCGCGCCAGCGCCCATGGTGTGCGAGAAGGTCAGCCCGCTTTGGCCCGTCCCGGTGGCGCTGGCGTCGAGCGAGACGCCGCCCGCTCCGGCGGCCTGGCGTGAGGTGAGAAGACCGAGCCCGGTCGCGGCGAGGACGCAGACGATCACCAGCGGGGCCAGCCGTCCACGCCGGCGCAAGCCAACGGTGAGGCCGAGCACCAGGAGCAGCTGGACGAACGCCGCGCGCGGATCGCGCGACGCCACGGTGCAGCCGCCGGACGGCGCGACATCCGAGGCCGCCGGCCCACCACCCCAGCCGCCGCCGGGGGCGTTGCCGGTGCCGGTCGGCGCGACGGTCGGACCGCCGTCCGTGTCAGTCGTGCCCGAGGCCCCCGGCGCGCCGGGCGTGACGGGGCCGTACCAGACCGGCGCGCCGTCGACGCTCACGTCCTCGACCCAGTAGCTGTTAGAGGCGTTCCAGCCGGCCGCCGAATCACGCCAGGAGAACGAGGCCGCGCCGCCGCCGAGCGCGCCGCCGGCGATGATCTCCTGATTCAACTGGACGCGCCCGCTTCCGTCTCCGCGAAAGACGTAGAAGCCGAGCGACGAGGGCTCGTAGCCGTCGCTCCACTGCACGAGCACGCCGTCCGACTGGAGCGTGGCGGTCAGATCCCGCACGGTCACGGCGGTGGGCGGCGACTCGAGGATGGGCACCGCGATCTCCGCCCAGTCGGCGCTGGAGATGGTCCACGACATGGTGATGGAGGTGGGGCCCGCGCCGGGCGCGGTGCTGGAGCCGATCACCAGGTGGTCGAGGCCGTTGGCGGTGGTATTGGTCTGGCCAACCGTCTGCGTCGGGCCCGCCACCGTCGGCGCGGTGGTTCCGATCGCGCCCATGACGTCGAACACCTGATTGCCCGCCATGGTGGTGGTGGTCACCGAGGGCGCGGCGCCGTTGCCGGTGTTCCCCACCGCGCTGCCGAGCGGGGTGGTCTGGTTCACGCCGGTGAACGACATCGACGTCGCCGTCACCGCCGTGGCGTTCGGCGCCTTGACCACGACGTTGTGCGCGCCGCTGGGCGGGGCCGTGAGGTACCAGATCTCGCTGCGGACGGTCCCGTTGGTCTGGGCCCCGGCGAACGTCATGGCCGCGCCGTTGTAGGTCACGCTGGTCGCCGAGCCGCAGGCCGTGGTGCCGCTGCAAGCAGCGGCCTGGGCGGCGTCCGGTGCGACAATTGCCCCCACCCACAATCCCAGGCAGGCGCCGAACAGGACTCTCCGGTTCATTCTCGATCTGCCAATCGGTTGAGCCGGGACACGGCCTTAGCGGTCCGGGTGGGAAAGTCGGAGAGCTTCAGTCGCGCGTCAGACGTCCGATAGGCAGAAGCGCGCATGTCCCGATGGTCCATGGTCGCGGCCGGCCTGGTCGCCGCGCTGGGCACCTCCGAAGCGCGCGGCGCGGCGCTGCAGAACCAGCTCCAGATCGCCGCCACCCCAGCCGTCGAGCTGGTGGTGAGCACCCCCGGCTGGCAGCACGTGCCGCGGGCGGCTCTGATCGCGGCGGGGCTCGAGCCGGGCGTCGATCCCGCCGACCTCCAGCTCTTCACCGACGGCGTCGAGCAGGCGATGTCGGTCACCGGCAACGGGGACGACGTGTTCGACGCCGGGGAGGCGATCGAGTTCTACGGCCAGGCGCGGGACACGCTCTGGACCGGGTCGCGGACCTACTGGCTGGTGGCCGGCGGGGCGGGGAAGCGCATCCCGCTGGTGGTCTACCCCGGGGGCGCGGGCGCGCCCGACAGCTTCCCCGACGCCGCGATCTCGGAGCAGAGGACCACCTACTTCGCGGCGCTCAAGAACGGCGAGGCGAGCAACTTCTTCGGTGCAGAGGTCGGCGCGAGCGGCGTCACCGATGCGGTGCAGGTCGTCCACCTCGACACCTCCCAGCCCGCCGCGCTGCAGGTGGTCCTGCAGGGGGTGACGGCGGGCGATCACCAGGTGGCGATCTCCCTCGACGGTGCGCCGGTCGGGAATTGCGCGTTCGCCGGCCAGACGCTCCAGACCTGCACGGTCTCGCCGGTGACGGCCGTCGAAGGGACCAACGACGTGTCGCTGGTCGGGCAGGGGGGCGCCTCCGACATCTCGCTGGTGGCTCGCCTGGAAATCGACTACCAGCACCTCTACGTCGCCGGCGACGACGCGCTGGCCCTGAGCGCGCCGCCCGCCGCGCAGATCGCCATCGCGGGGTTCTCGTCGGCGGACGTTCGGGTCATGGACGTGACCGATCCGTCGAACCCCGTCGAGCTGGTCACCGGCGTGAGCGCGGTGGGCTCGACCTACACGGTCACCGTGAACACGCCCCCGGACACCGCCTGGCCATCGCTCTACGCGTTCACCGGCGCGGCGGCGCTGGCGCCTGCCTCGGTGGCTCCCAGCCGCCCGTCGAGCTGGACAGACCCGCGCGCCGGCGAGCTGGTGATCCTGTCGCACGCCCTTTTTCTCGACGCGCTGGCTCCGCTGGTGGCGGCCCGGCGGCAGCAGGGCTGGTCGGTCCAGCTCATCGACCTGCAGGACGTCTACGACGAGTTCGGCGGCGGCGACAAGACCGCCTTCGCCGTGCGCGACTTCCTGCAGGCTGTCCGGGCCAGCTGGACGGTGCCGCCGCGCTTCGTGCTGCTGGTGGGGGACGCCTCGTTCGATCCGCGGAACTACCTGGGGATGGGGGACCTCGACTTCGCGCCCACCAAGCTCGTCGACACGCAGCAGATGGAGACCTCGTCCGACGGCTGGTTCGTCGACTGGAACGGCGACGGGATCGAGGACATCGGGATCGGACGGATCTCCGTCCGCACCGCGGCGGAGGCCTCCACGGTGGTGCAGAAGCTCGTCGGCTACGGCGGCGCCGCCGGGCTGTCACGCGGGGGGCTTTTCGTCGCCGACGTCGACGACGATGGGCTGCCGTTCCAGGAGGACAGCCAGGCCAGCGCCGCGGCCGTCGCGCCGCTCCTGCCCACCACCGACTTCTTCGCCGGCCAGCCGGGCTCGACGGAAGCCGCGCTGGTCGGGGCCTTGGATGGCGGGCCGTTCCTGGTCAATTACATGGGCCACGGTTCGGTGTCGGTGTGGGACGGCCTCTTCTCCGGCTCCGACGCGGCGGCGCTCAGCAACGGGCCGCTCTCGATCTACGTGAGCATGAACTGCCTCAACGGGTTCTTTCAGGACCTCTACACCGAGAGCTTGGCCGAGACGCTCACCAAGGCGCCGGGGGGCGGCGCGGTCGCGGTGTGGGCCTCGTCGACGCTCACCTCGTTCGACCAGCAGGGGACGCTCGACGCGGAGTTCGTCAAGCGTCTCACCCGCACGTCGCTGGGCGAGGCGGCCATCGCGGCGAAGCGCGCGATCACCGATCCGGACGCGCAGCGGACCTGGATGCTGTTCGGTGACCCGACGCTGTTCGGGACGCCCACCCCGCCCGCGACCGACGGCGGCGCGGGCGACGGCGGTCCGACCGATGCGGGTCGCCGGGACGGCGGCTCACCGACCGGGACCGGCGGCGCGGGTGGGCGGGAGGGGGCGGCCATCGATGCCGCCGTCGACGCTGTCGTCGATGGCCGGACGGATGCCCGCGCCGGGGGGGGCCGGTCGGGACAGGCCGGCGGGCCGGCAGAGGGGCCGGAGGCCGGGGCGGGGGGGATGACGCTCGGGTCCGGCGGTGGGTGCGGGTGCGGGATCTCGGGCGCCGGATCGCCGGCCGGCGGCGGCCTCCTCGGGCTGGCGCTGGTGGCCGCCGTGGCGATCCGACGCCGGTCCCGGCACGACGCGGCTCAAGCTTCGACGATGGACCGCTGATACTATCTGCGTGTTGAGCACCGAGGGAGCTTCACCTCCGCCGTTTCCGCGCAAGGCGGAAGGGTTCGTCAGCCGAAACATCGCCGACGACGTGATCATCGTGCCCGTGCGAGGTGGGGTGGGCGACCTCGAATCGATCTTCACCTTCAATGCCGTGGGAGCGACGATCTGGAAGCTGATCGACGGGCGCACCTCCGCTGAGGCGCTGGCCACGGCGGTGGCGCGCGAGTACGAGGTCAGCGAGGCGTCGGCCGCCGCGGACGTCCAGGAGTTCCTCGCTCTCTTGCGGGGCAAGGGGCTCCTGGGGCCCTCGGCAGAGGACGCGCGATGAGCACCACCTTGAGCTATGGCGCCTTCAGCGCCGAGATCTACCGCCGCGCGCGGGGCGGGCGCCTGCCGACCAACGGGACCATCGAGCTCACCCACCGCTGTCCACTCGCCTGCGCCCACTGCTACAACAACCTGCCCGTCGGCGACGCCGCCGCGCGTTCGCGCGAGCTCTCGACGGCCGAAGTGTGCCGGATCATCGACGAGATGGCGGAGGCCGGGTGCCTCTGGCTGCTCTTGACCGGGGGCGAGATCTTCGCCCGCCGCGACTTCATGGAGATCTACCAGCACGCCAAGCGGGCCGGCCTGCTGGTCACGTTGTTCACCAACGGCACCCAGCTCACCCCGGCGATCGCCGACGCGCTGGCGGAGTGGCGCCCGTTCGCCATCGAGATCACGCTCTACGGGCGCACGCGCGAGACCTACGAGCGGCTGACCGGCGTGCCGGGCTCGTACGATCGCTGCATGCGCGGGATCCGCCTCCTCATCGAGCGCGGGTTGCCGCTCCGGCTCAAGACGGTGGCGGTCACCATCAACCGCCACGAGATCGGGCAGATGCAGGAGCTCGCCGAGGAGCTGGGGGTGGAGTTCAAGTTCGACGGGATGATCAACGCCCGCATCGACTGCTCGCACAGTCCGCTCGAGGTGCGGCTCAGCCCGGCCGAGATGGTCGAGCTGGACGTCGGCGATCCGGCGCGCCGGGCGCAGTGGGAGGCGCTGGTGCGCGAGCGCGCGCGCCCGGTGGGGGCGACGCGCGACAAGGTCTACCAGTGCGGCGGCGGGATCAATTCGTTCGCCGTCGATCCGGAGGGGAAGATGAGCATCTGCGTGCTCTCGCACGGAGAGACGTTCGATCTGCGTCGAGGGAGCTTCAAGGAGGGGTGGGAGGGGTTCCTGTCGCGGGTGCGCGCCAAGACGATCACCCGTCCCACCAAGTGCACCGACTGCCACATCCGCGCGCTCTGCTCGGTCTGCGCCGCGACCAGCGAGCTGGAGCACGGCGATCCGGAGACGCCCGTCGAGTTCTTCTGCGAGGTGGCCCACCTGCGCGCGCACGCCGTCGGCTTCACGCCGCCCGCGCACGGCGCCTGCGATTTCTGCGCCGGCGGCGCGCACCACGACCGCGTCCTCGGCGCGCTGGAGGCCGTTCGTGGCGGGACCGTCGGCGCGATCCGCCGACCCGCCCTGCGGGTGCTGGGCAGCGACGGCGGGCGCGCGGCAGGCTCGTCTTGCGGCAGCGGTGGGTGCGACGGGTGTGGCGCAAGCCAGGAGGCGGATCGGGCATGAACCCCCAGGGGCCAGCAGAGTCCGCGCCGCGTCGGAAACCTTACGAGAAGCCGGCGCTCCTGGAGGTCGCGCTTCGGCCCGAGGAGGCCGTGCTCGGAAGCTGCAAGACGATGGGCGTCGCCGGCCCGGCCGAATCCGACTGCACGGCGTTGGGCGGCTGCATGACCTTCGGCTCATGACCCAGGCGTTCGCGCTCGACATCGCCGGCATCGAGATCGGGCTCTCTTCGACGGCCGCCGATCTGCCGATTGCCGCGGCGGGCGCGGCCACCAAGTTCGCTTCCGCCGGCGCGCGCCCCGAGGTGCGGATCCGCGCGAGCTGGGGCGACCCCGAGGAGCTCGAGGCGCGCGATCTGCTGTTCGATTCGGGCAAGGGGCTCTGGCGCCTCTACCGCGGCGGCCTCGGGCGGCGGTTCGTGTTCACCTCGACGCTGCTGGGGAGGCGCCCGTATCAGGTGGCGTCGTTCACCTCCGACTTCACGGAGGGCGAGGTGATCTTGCGGCGCGACGCCTTCGCCGGACGGCTGCCGCTCTACCCGCTGCAATACCCGCTCGACGAGCTCCTGATGGTCCATCTTCTGGCGCGGGGCCGCGGCGTCGCCGTTCACGGCAGCGGCGTCGTCGACGTCGACGGGCGGGCCACGCTGTTCGCGGGGCAGTCCGGCGCCGGGAAGACGACCATGGCCCGGCTTTGGCTGGGCGAGCCTGGCGTCAACGTCCTGAGCGACGAGCGCGTCGTGCTGCGCCCCGAAGGTGGGACGGTCTGGATGTACGGCACCCCCTGGCATGGCGACGGCCGCATCTCCAACCCGGGGCGCGCGCCGCTCGACCGCATCTGTTTTTTGCAGCACGCACCGCGCAACCGGATGGCCGACGTGCGGGTCACCGACGCGGTGGCGCGCCTCTTCTCCTGCTGCTTTCCGCCCTTCTACGACGCCGCCGGCCTCGACGCGACGCTGGGCGTCCTCGAGCAGGTCGCCGGCCGCTGCCGGACGGTCGAGCTCGGTTTCGTTCCCGACCGTGACGCGCCGGCGTTCGTGCGCGGCAACTGACGCTCCCGGCGGTCGTCGCCGCCGGCCCTGCGCGCGTCCAAGATCTGAGTCCGAGATCTGACGCGCCCGTGTGTCAGGTTTCCGTCGAGGAAGCGCCAGCTCGTCACGCAGGACCGTAACGTGCAATCCGTTCATTTTCTCGACGGACACTCCGATGTACTGATCCGTGGCGTCGACGCCGGAGCGGATCAATCTCGAGCGAGGCGCGTTCGGCGCCGTCGTCGAGGGACTCCTCGCCGAAGGCCTCTGCGTACGGTTCCGCGCCGGCGGCCACAGCATGACGCCCACCATCGAAGACGGTGAGATCCTGATCGTCGCGCCCGCGACCGCGGGCGAGGTGGACGTCGCCGACCTGCTCTTCTGCAGCACGAGATCGCGCGCCGTCGCGCATCGCTTGCTGGCGATCACCGCCGGCGCCGACGGCGGGCGCCTGCTGACGTTGTGCGGGGACGCGGCGCTGGAGACCGATCGTCCGGTCGCCGCCACCGAGGTGCGAGGGCGCGTGATCGGCGTCGAACGGGCGGGACGCCGGGTCGACGTCGAAGTGAAAGCGGGATCCTGGGGCCGGCGCATGTTGCTGGCCGCCTTCGAGCTGCGCCGATCGATCCGGTGCTGGCGCGCGCGCCGCTGGCTGGCGCCGCTGGCCTCCTCGCGCGCCGCCGGCTGACCGAGCGCGGCCGTGGGACCAGGCGGGCGCCGTCTGCTGCTCGAACGACACGACGCCCTCGACCACCCGCGCGTAGTACCGCCGGCTGCCGTGCCATGCGACCGCGCCCACCGCCAGGGGAACAGCTAGCCGGGCGCCTTCATCACCAGGCGAAAGGCCATGTAGAACCCGAGCAACGCAACCGCCGCGGCGAGCCCGACGATGTCCGCGGCGCCCAGGGAGACGGGGCGATGCGCGAGCAGGGCCCGGCGCACGCGGAGATAGCGAACGATGCCGATGGTCTCGGTGAGCGCGCCGAGGATCACCAGCCCGCAGCCGGTCGCCGTCGTGCGCGGGTACGCGGGGAGCTCGGTCTGATGCTGCAGCCAGAGGCCCAACTTGGCGATGAACAGGCCGAACGTGAGGAGCGAGACCCCCGTGCGCAACCAGGCCAGCAACGTACGCTCGGTGGCCAGCAGCGTGCGCGGATCGTCCACCATCCGCTCAACGTAACGATTTTCCGCCGCCGGTCGCCGCGGGGAGGTCAGGCGGAAGCCGGATCAGAATTTGACCTGCATCGACGCCTGTAGCTGGCTGCGCGGTTCGCCGCACCGAGCGCCGCCGCGTCCACACGCTAGAAGCCCGACACTAGGCGGCCGGGGGGGGCTCGCTTGGCTCGCGACCGGCGACCTTCGCCTGCCACGGCCAGCGGCCCTCGAGCTCGACCTCCAGAGAGAAGCTGAGGAACGTCCGGATCAGGACGATGCCCCCGAGGACGGCGACCTCGCCGAGGGTCGGTTGGGTGCTGATCGTGCGCAGGATATCCGCTGCGACCAGGAACTCGAGGCCCAGGATGATGGCGCGGCCCAGCCGATAGCGAAAGCTCTTGAACGCCGCTCCGCCACCGCCGCGCTCACGCAAGGTCAGCCCGATGGCGAGCAGCGCGCCGAGCGCCATCGCCAAGGTTCCGGCGGCCTCGAACAGTGAGGCCGCCCCATCTACAGCCACGCGCAACATGGTAGGGCCGATGGCAAAGCTGCCCACGGGCCCCGCCGAATCAATCGGCCCTCGCCGCTATCTGGCGCCCAGGCTCACCTTTGCCGCCCGCGGTGGGTGAAACCGGGCCCCCTGGTAGAGTTCGCGGTTGCCCCAGCACCATACCGCCCCGTCGTTTCGCACCGCGCAGCTCTGCAGCTTCCCCACGCTGACTTGGATCACCCGATCGAGCACGTCCGAGACCCGGCTCCAGATCTCGGGCGCGCAGGGTCCCTCGGTCTCGGCGCAGTAGCTCGGGCCCCAGCAAAGCAGATGACCGTCGTCGCGGACCGCGCAACCCCGCTGCTTCTTCAAGCCGCCCCAGGCGGTCGTGCTAACCTGCAAAAACCTCCCGGGGACCCGCAGCGGATCGAGGCCCGCGCAGCGCAGCTCCGAGCTCGCAGTCAAGACGCACCAGGCGGGGTGGTCGTAGACGTCGCCTCGCATCTGGGGGCTATCGCCGTCGACGGGCAGCGCGACGGCGAGGGGCGCCTCGGGCACGGGCACCACCGAGTCCTTGTGGAAGCTCCTCACGCGCCAGAGCGTCTGGTCGGTGGCCAGCGCGAACATGTCACCGGCTGACGGAAAGACGTGGGCGATCGGGGGCAACCCCGTCATGCGGGTCGGCGCGAAGGTGAAGTTCTTGCTCCGTGCGGGCACGAGGAAGCCCCAGCACCACACCTGGCCGGAGCCCGTGACGGCGCAGGTGAGCTCGTCTCGGGAGGCGAGGTCCACGACGTCGCGCAGATGCGGAATCGCCATCGGGGTCGCGATGACATCGGGGTCCCGAGCCCCGCCGTCGCGAAAGAGGTGCGGTCGCCCCTGCATCCCTTGGCCCATCTCGCCGTCGAGGTTCGTACCCCAGCACCAGACCCGCCCGTCTTTCGCGCGCGCGCAGTTCTCGCCGAGCTGGACGATGTCGCGGAGGCCGCGCGGCGGATTGTCCTTGCCCCAGCAACTGACGCCGCCGTCGTTGAGCACCACGCAGGCGCCGCCGTACCTGCTGACGCGCACCTGCTTTGCGTTCGCGACCCCCGCGACTGGGGCGGGAGCGCGATCGACGAGTGGAACGCCGTCGCCCAGCTCGGAGCGGTACCCGTAGCAAAACACCTGGCCGTCGCCGGTCAGGCCGCAGGTGTCCTCGGTGCCGTGCTCGATGCGCTCGAGCGGCGGCAGGCCCGGCACCGGCTCGAGCTCCCCGGCGTGGCAACGCCCAGTCTCGCGGTGCTCCTGCGAACACTCGATCCGGACCTGCCCGGTGCGCGACAGGATCATGATGGGCGATCCAACGGAGATCACCTGGCGCGCGTCGGTGACCGCGAGCGGCGTGGGCCGGCGGTTGCACCCCCGCGTGGGCTTGCCGCTGTAGAGGCAGAGCTCGGGATCGTGAGGGTACGGACCCTCGACCTGGTTGTCGCCCCAGCAGACCACCTGCCCGCCGGCGTGCACGGCGCAGGAGCGCAACTGATCGCTGTCGAGCGATATGACGTCGTCGAGGCCGGGGACTGCGAAGAACTGAGCGACATCGGACCTGCTCGGATCGCCGAGCTGGCCGTACTCGTTGGTGCCGTGGCAGTAAACCTGATGGCCGCGGAGCACACACGAACGGCCCTGCACCTGGACCGTTGCGCGGCTGTGCGGTCCGCCGAACTCCAGGACGCCATAAGTATCGAGGTGCGGATAGGCGCTGGCCGGCGGGTAGGGAGCGCCGACCGCATGTCCGGTCGGATGAGAGTAGAGACACGTCGCGCGCGTCTCATCGAGCCAGGTATCGCAAACGACATGCGTCGGGTCGACGACGAACTCCACGCACGTGCCGCTGCCATCCGGATGGCGGGCGCACACGCCTTGGGCGTCACCGGGGAAGGGCCCCGGGACGCGTATCTCGGCAAAGGCGAAGTCGGCGACCTCGTCGATCACGCGCGTCGGCGGGAGACCGGAGAATCCCCAACACCAGAGCGAGCGTGACGCGGTCAGGGCGCAGAAGCCCTGGGAGCGAATCCCTTCGATCTGAATGACGTCCGCGAGGCCGGGCACCAGGGTGGGGACGCTCGTCGCCTCTTGCGTTCCGGTGCCCAGCGACGCGCCCTGGTTGTGGCCCCAGCAGAGCACGCGGCCGTCGCTGCGCAGCGCGCAGAACGAGCCGCCCCACGCCAGATCGAGGGCGCGCAAAGGGCCCGCGGGCGCACTCGGCGGGCCAGCGCGGTTCGCCCCAGCCGGCGCGATCGGGACGCAGCCGCCGAGCGCGATCGCGCACGAGACAACCCACAAGCGCGCCGACGCCGCTGCGCTCACGGGCGCAGCCTACGTCAACACGGCCGACGATGCGAACGCCGCGGAGACTGTGGCATCCTGTTTGCCTAGCCTGGGCATGATGAGAACGTTCGGCCTCGCTTTCGGCCTCGCCTTCGGTGTCTGCCTGCCCGCGCCGGCTCAAACCGCGGACTCCAGAGGCCAGCAGCCCAGGGGTGCGCTCTACGCCGTCGCCGGCATCGGCACCCCGGTCGGGTTCTTCGGACTCGAAGGCCTCTATCGGGTCGTGGCGAACGTCGAGGTCGCCGTCGGCGCCGGGCTCGGCCTGTCATCCCAGGACACCGCCCAAAACAATCAACTGCACGTGCTCCAGTGGGCGGTAATGCCGCGCTACCGGGTCGGCGCCGGACTCAACGCGCTCGTCATCGGCCTCGGGCTCTCGGGCGGAAATTACTCGCACAGCCGCGTCAGTCTGTGCGGCAGCCAAGAGGAGGAGCTGGAATGCATCACGCCACAGAGCTGGCGCTACACGCTCTGGTCCAATCTCGAGATCGGCGGCGAATACTGGGCGGCGAGCAGGGTCGCGTTTCGCTACTTCGCCGGCTACGGGCACATCTTGGGGCAGGGCGCACGCCAGTGCGTGCCTGCGCCGCAGGGATGTCAGGATGAGTCGAACATCCCCTACGCGAACATTCCCTACTTCGGCATCGCGGTCGGCGGCTGGTTCTGACACCCGATCGTCGAAGACTCACCATCCCACCACTCCACACGTCCCCGCCCAAGCAAGGTTGAGAAGCCGCTTGGTCGGCCCGTGATACTGTGTTGTCGTGGAGGGGGACGAGGCGGTCCAGCCGTCCAGGCGGGGACGTCCGGGCTTGCGGAAGAGGCCGAGCGACCCGCCCAGCCGCCGGCGGCCGAGCTCGCGGAGTTTCGAACGCGGTTGGCGGCGCTGACACCGCGGCCCCTGGTGACGCCGTTCCTGATCGGGGTGAACGTGCTCGTCTTCGCGATCATGGTCGCGCGCGAAGGCGCGACCGACGCTCTCAGTTGCCACCAGCTTTTCCCCCATTCGGGCGCCCGCTCTCTCAGTCCGGGACCCTTCTCGCTCTCGCGAGTCCTCTTCCTCATCGCGACAAGCAGTTCTCATCTTGCCCAAGCGCTGCGGCGCGGCATGTCCGATTGCGGGGGCGCTCCGTATCCCTGGCGGAGGGCGCGGCGTCGACGAACCACCAGCCGGCGCCATCAGTCGTTACTTGTCGACGGGTACAAAGGGGCAGTAGCATCACGCCACAATGAGTCCGCGTGTTAGTGGCCGTCCTCGCTTGATCCAGCGGCTGGCAGCGTGTTGGGCGATCCTCGGCGCCGCCGCCTTATTCGCAGCCATTCCGGCCTGCGGTGGCGACAACCCAGCCACCGGAAGCTTGTACGTCATGGTGGTGGACAACTCCAAGGCCCCCGTGTCGGGCGCGACGGTCACGACGACGCCGGCGACGCAGTCGTTGGTGACCGACGCGCTGGGGAGCGTGTTCTTTGCCAAGGTCCCGGCGGGTGGCTACTCGATCAC
>DASYEX010000132.1:0-18281 GCA_036498765.1 Polyangia bacterium | reverse complement strand
CAAAGGTTTCGCCAACCCTAAACCTGAGGACGAATTCTCCACTGCGCCTCCACAAAATGCAAGTACGTTACATATATGGTCACTTACTTTTTTTTCCACCCGACTCGTCCGGAACCAGCCGAACCGCAGTGGCCCCGCTTACTAATGAGATGCCGGCGGAGATTCTGGCGTCGCCTGCTCCGCACGCGGTCGTAAACTACGAGGCCGATCGATGACACCCGTTTCGACACCCGCTTCGCCGACCAACGAGCCGACTCCGCCACTGAATGGGCCGCCTGCGAAACGGACGCCTTCGCGCCTTCGCCGCGCGGGCGTGCTGGCGCTGCTGGTGCTGGCCGCCTTCTCCTCCGGGCTGGTCTTCGCGCCGCTCTCGCACGCGGGTCGCTTCAACCCGTACCAGAAGCTGGGCGTCTTCACCAAGGTGCTCTCGTACATCGAAGGGCACTACGTGGAGGACATCGCCGAGACCGATCTGATGTACGGCGCCGCGCGCGGACTGACCGACGTGCTCGATCCGCACTCGCGCTTCATGGACCCCGACGAGTACGGCAAGCTGAAGAAGGAGACCGAGGGGAACGAGGAGATCGACGGGATCGGCATCGACGTCGAGAAGCGCAAGAACAAGTTCGTCATCGTTTCGCCGATCGAGGGGTCGCCGGCGGCCAAGGCGGGGATCGAGCCCGGCGACGTCATCAAGCGCGTCGACGGCGCCGAGATCGCGACGCTGGAGTTCGACGACGCCATCGGGCGGATGCAAGGTCCGGCCGGCAGCGAGGTGGCGCTGGTGGTCGACCGCCATGGCCGCGAGCTTTCGTTTCACATCAAGCGCGCCCGCTACGAGGTGAAGGCCGTCGAAGGGAAGCTGATCGAGCCGGGCGTCGCCTACCTCAAGATCCGCGTCTTCTCGACCAACACCGACTCGTCGCTGGGCGAGCTGCTCGACCAGTTGGCGGGTAAGTCGAAGAGCTTCAAGGGGATGATCCTCGACCTGCGCCGCAACCCGGGCGGGCTGCTCGATCAGGGGATCCGGGTCGCCGATCGCTTCATCTCCGACGGGCTGATCGTCAAGACGGTCGGCAAGGGCGGCCAGGTGATGGATGAGGCCCGGGCGCACAGCCACGGCACCTGGGAGGGATTCCCCATGATCGTCCTCGTCGACGGGGCCACGGCCTCGGCGGCGGAGATCGTGGCCGGCGCGCTGCAGGACCACGGTCGTGGGGTCATCCTCGGCACCCAGACCTTCGGCAAGGGGTCGGTGCAGACGGTGATCGACATCGACGGCTGCGGGCCCAAGCCGTGCGGCCTCAAGCTGACGGTGGCGCGCTACTACACGCCGAACGGCCGTTCGATCCAGGGCCAGGGGATCATCCCCGACGTCGTCGTCGAGGCGACCGCGCCGCCCGCGGACCTGGACGAGGCCGACCTGCCGCGCGAGCGCGATCTGCACAAGCGCCTGCGCAACGAGCAGGGCGACAAGCCGGTCACCGCCAGCCGCCTCGACGACTACCAGTTGCAGATGGCGCTCGACTACCTGCACTCGTGGTCGGTGTTCGCCAAGCAGACGGCCCGTAAATAGCGGACTTCAACTCCGGGACCCTTGGGAGGGGTCCCGCGCCCCCCGCGAAGAGGTCGAGCCGGCGAAGCCGTCTCTCCCTCACGCGATCCTGCTCCGGTCGAGCTTGCAATTGCGCACGAACTGCGGTTTTCTGCGGCACCCGGCGCGACGACGCGCCACCGACGAGAGGAGAACGAGATGTCGTTCGGAGCACCCCCTCCTGGAATGGACGAGTACCAGCGCCTCATGGCCGAGCGGGCCGCTGCCGCTAGGCGCAAGCGCAACATGTTCGCCCTGATCGCCGTGGTGCTGGTGGGCGGCGGCGTGTTCGCGTTTCAGCGCAACGCCGCCAAGAACAAGCAGGCCCAGGCGATCCTCGACGGCGCCGCGCGCTTCGCCGAGCGCGACAAGACCGAGATGGGCGCCTTCTGGAACTGCGCCATGTCCAGCGAGATCGACGTGGGGATGTTCAACAGCGCCGATCAGATCCAGCAGCGGATCGAGAGCGCCTACTTCACGCAGCAGAAGACCTACTCGGACCACCTGATCGAGGAATGCATTCCCAAGCTCAAGGGCGCCGAGTCGGCGCTCTCGTCGATTCCCGATCTCCCCGACGTGCTCAAGCCCTCGCTCGACAAGTACCTGGCGGCCCTCCCCAAGATGCAGACGGGGCTCGAGACCTACGCGGAGAAGCTGAAGACGCGCGGGGCGGTCAAGGACGTCGACGGCGCGATTCAAGAGGTGGGGGGGGCCTTCACCGCCGACGCAACAGCGCAGTCGGTGGCGTTCGAGAAGTTCTTGGTCTGCGCGGTCCCCGATCTCGAGAAGAAGAAGGACCTGCAGACGCTGCTGCAGGATCTGGCCGACACCTGCAAGAAGGATGCGGTGACCTTCATGACCAAGGTCCGCACCGATTGCGGCAACCTGGTCACCGGCGTCGACAAGGACGCGAACGCCAAGGGGACGCCGGACAAGGCGTTCAAGGGGATCACCAAGAAGTTCATCGAGGAGGACAACAGCCGCCTCCTGCAGGCCTGGGAGTTCTGCGGAAAGAAGTCGCGCAAGGGGAAGAAGGTGCTGGACCTGGAGGACTTCCTCTTGGCCTCGAGCGACTACATGGAGGCCCGCGCCGAGTTGGTGAAGACCGCGCGCGAAGAGTCGGCGCGCGTCACGGGCCAGCCGCTGCCGAAAGAGAAGGACAAGGCCGCCCCGGGCGCCGCGCCGTAGAGTCCTGGTACCGACGAGCCCCGACCCACGCAAGGGGTGGGGGCGGCGCCCCTCCGTGATTACGTTGGTCCCCGGAGGGGACACGGGATGCGAATTGCGCAGGTTTCGCCGCTTTTCGAGAGTGTGCCGCCCAAGCTCTACGGCGGCACGGAGCGGGTGGTCTCGTTTCTGACCGAGGCCCTGGTCGATCTCGGGCACGACGTCACGCTGTTCGCCAGCGCCGACTCGTGCACGCGGGCGACCCTCGTTCCCTGCACGCCGCGCGCGCTGCGGCTTGACGACGGTTGCCGCGATCCGCTGGCCTGGCATCTGGCGATGCTGGAGCAGGTGGTCGAGCGCGCCCCGGACTTCGACGTCATTCACTTCCACCTCGACTACCTATCCTTTCCCTATGTCCGTCGCTGCGGCATCCCGCACCTCGCCACGATGCACAGCCGGCTGGACGTCGCCGATCTGCAGCCGCTGTTTCGCTGCTTCGCCGACGTGCCGGTGGTGTCGATCTCCGACTCCCAGCGGACGCCGCTGCCGTTCGCCAACTGGTGCGGCACCGTCTATCACGGGCTACCGCTCGATCTCTATCGATTCCGGGCCCAGAGCGCCGGCTACTTGGCATTCCTGGGGCGCATCTCGCCCGAGAAGCGCGTCGATCGCGCGGTCGAGATCGCCCGCCGGCTCGACATGCCGCTCAAGGTGGCGGCCAAGATCGACGGCAAGGATCGCGAGTACTACGAGCGCGACGTCAAGCCGCTGTTCGCCGATCCGCGCGTCGAGTTCATCGGCGAGATCGGAGAGTCGGACAAGGGCGACTTCCTGGGGAACGCGGCCGCGCTGCTGTTTCCGGTCGACTGGCCCGAGCCGTTCGGCCTGGTCATGATCGAGGCGATGGCCTGCGGCACGCCGGTGGTGGCCTTCCGTTGCGGCTCGGTCCCGGAGGTGATGCGGGACGGCGTCTCCGGCTACGTGGTCGACACGGTGGACGGCGCGGTCGAGGCCACGGCGCATGCGCTCGAGCTTCCGCGCAAGCGCTGCCGCGCCTACTTCGAGGCACGCTTCGCGGCGCCCCGGATGGCCAACGACTACCTGGCTGTCTACGAACGCCTGCTGACGGGCGAGCACCGGCGCGCGCACCGGCGGCTCGGGCTGGTCCCCGCCGCCGCCGACGTCCCGGACGAGGCCCCGCACCCACACAGCGCCGGGGCCGAGCTCGGTTGAGGGACGCCGTGGCCGAACAAGAGCACGCGGAACACGCCGATGACGAGGTGCTCAAGCACCAGGACAAGTTCTACATCCAGGCGACCTCCTCGCGGACGGACGACCGGACGCGGGTGCTCAAGCACGGCCAGATGTTCGCGGTGTTCGATCGCTACGGCGACGTGCAGCCGGTCGGGCTGGGCGAGCAGGGCCTGTATTTCGACGGGACGCGGTTCCTCTCCCGCCTCGAGCTGAGGGTGGGGGGCCGGCGCCCTCTGCTCCTCAGCTCGACGGTGAAGAAAGAGAACGACCTCTTGGCCGTCGATCTGTCGAACCCCGACCTCAAGGAGGTCGGCGGCTCGCTCACCCTGGCCCGCGGCGAGCTGCACATCTTCCGCAGCACGTTCCTCTACCGCGGCGTCTGCTACGAGCGGCTGCGCGTCTCCAGCTTCAGCCGCGAGAAGTTTGCCGTCGACCTGCGCATCGACTTCGATGCCGATTTCGCCGACATCTTCGAGGTGCGCGGGACCAAGCGCGCGCGGCGCGGCCAGCGTCTCTCCGAGGTGGCCAGCGAGACGACGTTAATCTTCGGCTATCAGGGCCTGGACGGCGTCGTGCGGCGTACCCGCATCCAGTTCGAGCCGGCGCCCCAGTCGCTCTCTTCCCGCCAGGCGCGCTACCACCTCGAGCTCGGGCCCCGACAGTCCGTCACGCTGTTCGCCTCCGTCGCCTGCCAGGTGGGCGATGGCGACGGCGAGGAGGCGCGGGTCTCCGCGACGCACGACCAGGCGCTGGCCGCGCTGACCGCCGAGTTGGGCGGCGCCGCCTTCTCGCGCTGCCGCATCCACGCCTCGAGCGACGACCTCGACGAGTGGCTGGCGCGGTCGATCTCCGATCTGCAGATGATGATTACGGAAACGCCGGACGGGCCTTATCCCTACGCGGGCGTCCCCTGGTTCAGCACGCCGTTCGGCCGCGACGGCATCCTCACGGCGATGGAGGTGCTCTGGATCGCCCCGGAGATCGCCCGCGGCGTTCTCTCGTACCTGGCCGCCAACCAGGCGCGCGAGTGGTCGCCCGAGCGCGACGCCCAGCCGGGCAAGATCTTGCACGAGGCGCGCGGTGGCGAGATGGCCGCGCTCGGCGAGGTGCCGTTCGGCCGGTACTACGGCAGCGTCGATGCGACGCCGTTGTTCGTGATGCTGGCGGCGGCCTACCTGCGCCGCACCGGCGATGTCGCGTTCGTGCGGGCGCTGGCGCCGCACGTCGACCACGCGCTGGCCTGGATCGAGCGCGACGGGGACAGCGACGGCGACGGGTTCGTCGAGTACGCGCGCGCCACCGACCAGGGGCTGGTGCAGCAAGGGTGGAAGGACTCGCACGACTCCGTATTTCACGCCGATGGCGCGCTGGCCGAAGGACCGATCGCCCTCTGCGAGGTGCAGGGCTACGTGTACGGCGCTTTCATCGGCGCCGCCGAAATCGCCGCGGCGCTCGGGCACGCGGCGCGCGGTGAGGCCTACCTGCGCAAGGCGCAGATTCTGCGCGCGCGGTTCGACGAGAAGTTCTGGGACGACGCGCTCGGCACCTACGTGCTGGCGCTCGACGGAACCAAGCATCCCTGCCGCGTGCGGAGCTCGAACGCCGGCCACGCGCTCTGGACCGGCATCGCGGAGCCGGGGCACGCGCGGCGCGTGGCGGAGTCGCTCATGAGCGAGGGGAGCTTCTCGGGGTGGGGGATCCGGACGCTCGATGCCGCCGAGGCCCGCTACAACCCGATGTCGTATCACAACGGCTCGGTCTGGCCCCACGACAACGCGCTCATCGCCGCCGGATTTGCCAGCTACGGCTTCGACGATCTCGGCTTGCGCCTGTTCGAGTCGATGCTGGGCGCGAGCGAGATGGTCGACCTCCATCGGTTGCCCGAGCTCTTCTGCGGCTTCTCGCGCCGGCCGGGCGAGGGTCCGACCCTCTATCCGGTCGCTTGCGCGCCGCAGTCCTGGGCGGCGGCCGCGGTGTTCCTGCTGCTCTCGTCGGCGCTGGGGATCAACATCGACGGGGCGCGCGGCGAGGTCTCGCTCATCCACCCGGTGTTGCCGCCCGCCGTCGGGGATCTGCGGATCACCGGGCTCGAGGTCGGCGGCGGACGCATCGACCTGTTGCTGGAGAACCACCCGCACGACGTGGGGCTGACGGTGCTCCGCCGCGAAGGCGAGGTGCGGGTGGTAACGGTCAAGTAAGGGCTGGGCGCGCTCAGAGGGTGAAGGCCTGCGGCAGCAGGGCGCGTAGCGTCGTCCGGCGGGCGGCGCCGGTCGCGCCGGCGATGAGGACCTCGGTGTCGCTGCCGCCCAGCTCGGCGAGCACTTGGCGGCAGGCGCCGCAGGGCGTGGCCGGCGGGCGGGCGCCGCTGGCCACGGCCACCGCTCGGATGCGGCTGGCGCCGGCCGCCACCGCCGCGGCGACGGCGTTGCGCTCGGCGCAGACCGTCAGCCCGTACGAGACGTTCTCGACGTTGCAGCCGACGTGGATGCGCCCGCGCTCGTCGCGCACGGCCGCGCCGACGGTGAACTTCGAGTAGGGCGCATGCGCGTGGCGCCGGACCGCGCGCGCCGCGGTCAGCAACGCCTCCCGCTCGGCCGGCGCGCTCACGGTGCGCCCAGGCCCGCGACCACCGCCGCCACCAGGCGGCCCAGCGCCTCGGCGCCCGCTGCCGCGGCGCGCGTGACGTCCTCGTGCCGCAGCGGTCCGGAGCTGACGCCGGCGGCGGGATTGGCCACCAGCGACAGCCCGAGCACCGCGAGCCCCGCGTGGCGCGCCGCGATCACCTCGTGCACCGTGGACATCCCGACCAGGCCGGCCCCCAGCGTGCGCAAGAGGCGCACCTCGGCCGGCGTTTCGTAAGCGGGGCCGGCCATCCCGGCGTAGATCGCCTCGCGCAGCGGGCGCCCGAGCGCCTGGGGCGCTGCCGCCGCGGCCAGCGCCCGCAGCTTGGGATCGTAGGCGTCGGTCATGTCGACGAACCGCGGGCCGAGCCGCTCGTCGTTGGTGCCGGTGAGCGGCGAGGCGCCGGTCAGGTTGATGTGATCGGAGATGGCCACGATCTCGCCCGGGCTGAAGGCCGGGTCGACCCCGCCCGCGGCGTTGGTGACGATCAGCGTGCGCGTGCCGAGCGCGGCGGCGACCCGGACGCCGAAGCCGACCTCCGACGGCGGATAGCCTTCGTAGCCGTGGACCCGGCCGCAGAGGAGCAGGAGCGTCTTGTCGCCCCCGGCGCCCTTGACCTTCCCCGCGACCAGGCGCCCCGGGTGGCCGGCCACCGTCGTCTCGGGGAAGCAGGGGAGCGAGGCGTAGGAGACGCGGCGTGCTTCGCTCAGCCGATCGGCGATGCCGCCCAGGCCCGAGCCGAGCACGACGGCCGCGGTGGGGGTATCGATCTCCAGCTGCTCGGAGACGGCACGCGCCGCTGCCTGGACCCGTTCGAACAGCGGCGCCCCCAGCTTCATCGCGACTCTCCCTTCAGGTTGGCGGCCAGAAACGGCGTCAGCGCGCGCTCGAAGGGGCCGGGCGCTTCGAGGTGGGCGAGGTGGCCCGCGCCCGGGAGCTCGATGAACGTCGCGCCGGCGATGGCGCCGGCCATCTCGCGCATGTCCTGGGCGGGCGTCACCTGATCGTCGGCGCCACGGAGGACCAGCGTCGGGCAGCGGATGGCATCGAGCTCGCCCGTCCTGTCGGGGCGATCGCGCAGCGCCTCGATCCCGGCGACGAGGCTCGCCGCGCGGTCCTCGGCGCGCGCGCGCAGGAAGGCCACCAGCGTGGCCGGCGCCGACGGAGAGAGCAGGCGCGCCATGCTCCCGTCCAGGTAGGGGCCCGAGCCCGCGGCGCGGATGCGGGCGATCGCGCCGTCGCGGGCCGCGCGCATCGGCGCTGGATCGGCGCCGGCGCGCGTGTCGGCCAGCACCAGCGCCGCCACCTGTCGCGGATGGCGGATGGCGCAGGCGAGCGCCGTGTATCCCCCCATCGACATGCCCAGCACCGCCGCGCGTGGAACCTCGAGGTGGTCGAGCAGGGCGGCCACGTCGTCGGCGAGGTCGGCGATGGCGTATCCCGTCGGGCCGAGCGGCGTCTCGCCGAAGCCGCGCGCGTCGACGGCGATCACGCGATAGCGGCCGGCCAGGAGCTCGACGAGGTCCGCCCAGATGCTGCGCGCGAAGGGGAAGGGGTGGAGGAGCACGATCGGCGCACCGGCGCCGCGCACCTCGTACCCGATCGGCCGTGGTCCCGAGGAGAGCATCCCGCCGACAAAGCTACTCCACCTGGCCGGGTCAGCCCAGGGTCTCCAGCACCAGCGGCGTCGGGCGGGGCGCGCGCGGGCCGATCTGGAAGGCCCGGGCCGCCAGCGGCTCGGCGGCGGCGGCGCGGGCGCCGTCGTCGTAGAGCAGCGTGCAGAGCGCGTCGCCCCGCGAGACGGTCGTGCCGACCTTGGCTGCCAGCACGATGCCGGCGCCGGGCGCAATGCGATCTTCTTTGCGCAGTCGCCCGGCGCCCAGCAGCGTCGCCGCGCGGCCGAGCGCGCCCGCGTCGGCGCGGACCACCACCCCGGCGCGGGTCGCGCGGAGCACCCGCTGATGTCGGGCGCGGGGCAGGCGCGCGGGATCCTCGACGGCGCGCGCGTCACCACCCTGCAGGCGGACGCCGCGCAAGAAGCGCTCGAGCCCGGCCCCGCTGGCGATGGCCCGCTCGATCCGGCGCGTTCCCTCGCGCAGATCGCGGGCCCGGCGGCCGAGGACCAGCATCTCTGCCCCGAGCCGCACGGTGAGCGCGCGGACGTCGGGCGGGCCGCCGCCGCGGAGCACCTCGATCGCCTCGCGCACCTCGACGGCGTTGCCGATGGCGGCCCCGAGCGGCTGGTCCATGTCCGAGAGGACGGCCCGGACGGGCAGACCGAGCCGCCCGCCCAGGCCGATGAGCGCGCGGGCCAGCGTGCGCGCCCGGCTCCGCGCGGGGAGAAAGGCGCCGCTGCCGACCTTGACGTCCATGACCAGGCCGCCGGTCCCCTCGGCGACCTTCTTGGAGAGGATCGAGGAGGCGATGAGTGGAATCGACTCGACGGTGGCCGTCGCGTCGCGGAGGGCATAGAGCAGCCGATCGGCGGGCGCCAGGCGCGCGCTCTGCCCGCCGAGCACGAAGCCCGCCTGGGTGAGGACGCGGCGGAAGGCGGGCGGCTCGAGCGCGGTGCGGAAGCCAGGGATGGTCTCCAGCTTGTCGAGCGTGCCGCCGGTGTGGCCGAGCGCCCGGCCGGCCATCATCGGCACGTAGAGGCCGGCCGCCGCGCACAGCGGGGCGAGGCAGAGTGAGATCTTGTCGCCCACGCCGCCGGTCGAATGCTTGTCGATGGTGCGGCCGCCGAGCCCGGTCCAGGAGAGCCGCTCGCCCGAGTCGATCATCGCGCGCGTCCAGGTGACGAGCTCGCGCGGGCCGAGGCCGCGCCAGACGATGGCCATCAAGAGGGCGCTGAGCTGGTAGTCGGGGATGGTCCCGCGCACCGCGCCGGCGATGACCGCCTGGATCTCGTCATCGGTGAGCGCATGCCCGTCGCGTTTCTTGGCGATGACGCTGGGAACGGCCAGGATCGGGGCGCGCTTCGGCTTCATCCGGCGATCGCGTCCAGGAAGCTCGTTCCGCGGGCGATGGGAGGGATGCCCAGCGCCGTGGCGATCGTCTGGCCGAGGTCGGCGAACGTCGCCCGGGTGCCGAGCGGCGCGGGGCGGACGCCGGGACCGAAGGCCAGCAGCGGGACGCGCTCGCGGGTGTGATCGGTGCCGGGGGTGGTCGGGTCGTTGCCGTGGTCAGCGGTGATGAAGGCAACGTCGCCGGGCTGGAGGGCCGCTTGGAATGCCGGCAGCCAGGCGTCGAGCTCGCCGAGCGCGCGCGCGAAGCCCGGCACGTCGTTGCGATGGCCGTAGAGCATGTCGAAGTCGACGAGATTGACGAACAAGAGGCCGCGCTCGAGCGTCGGTAAAGCTTCCAGGGTCAGGCGCAGCCCGTCGGCGTTCCCTTCGCTGTGCAGCGACCGCGTGAGGCCCCGGCCGGCGAAGATGTCGGAGATCTTGCCGACGCCGATCACCGTCTGCCCCGCAGCGGCGAGGTCGTCGAGCAGCGTGGGCGCCGGCGGGACGAGCGCGTAGTCGCGCCGGTTGTAGGTCCGCCGGAAGGCGCCCGGTGTGCCGACGAACGGACGCGCGATCACCCGGCCGATCCGGTGGCGATCGGCGATCTCGCGCGCGGCCTCGCAGATCCGGTACTGCTCCTCGAGCGGAACGACCTCCTCGTGCGCCGCGATCTGCAGGACCGAGTCGGCCGACGTGTAGAGAATGAGGTCGCCCGTGGCCAGGTGCTGCGGGCCCAGCTCGTCGATGATCACCGTCCCCGAGGCGGTCTTGTTGCCGAGGAGATCGCGGCCCGACGCCGCCCGCAGAGCGTCCGTCACCGACGGCGGGAACCCCCGCGGGAAGGTCGGCATCGCCTCCTCGGTCAAAAGCCCGGCCATCTCCCAGTGCCCGGTGATGGTGTCCTTGCCGGCCGAGGCTTCGCGCATGGCGCCCCAGGCCCCGCCCGGCGACGCGACGGCCGCTACGCCCGCGATCTCCGTCAGGTGTCCCAGCCCGAGCGTTTCGAGGTTCGGCAGCCGCAGGCCGCGCGTGGCCCGAGCCAGGTT
Source organism: Polyangia bacterium (assembly GCA_036498765.1). GTDB lineage: Bacteria > Myxococcota_A > Polyangia > Fen-1088 > Fen-1088 > JADGRB01. Next base: position 7,593 of record DASYEX010000132.1, on the reverse strand, counting down.
CCCCAGCGTGTCGGCTCCCGCGTCGCCGTAAGCAGCCGCGTCCGGCGCTTGGCCACAGCCCACGCCGTCGGCGACGAGAATGATCGCCCGCCCGAACCGCGACATCAGGCCCTCGGAATCTGTGGGAGGCGATCGAAGTGGCGATCGCGGGTGCAGAGCACCAGATCGTGCTGCAACGTGAGCGCCGCGATCCACATGTCATTGGTAGGGATCGGCGTCCCCTGCCGGCGGAGTTGCGCGTAGACGGCAGCGTAGTGATGCGTGGTCTGCTCGTCGGCGAGCAGGATCTCGACGCCTTCCTTGAGCAGGAACCGCCGAAGCAGCCGTTCGTTTTCCACCGCACGATTGCCTGCCGCAAAGCCGGCGCGAAGCTCCCCGACGACGACGAACGGCAGATGAACCTCGTCGGCGCTCTCGACGACGTCGGCCACCTTCTCGTCGCCGGTCAGGAGATCGTCGTAGCGGTTGGCGTCGAGGGCGAGCTTCATTTCCAAAGCTCGGGATCGATGCGCCGCTGGGCCGCCAGGGCCTGTTCGAGCTTGGGATCTCGCGCCCGGACGCCCAGCAGATCCCGCACCGAACGCCGGCGCGAGCCCGCGACATCGAGGTCGAGACCCTCGATCAGCGCCTCGACCGCCGCCTGGTTGAGCGTCTTGCGCCCCTGGCGCGCCCGGCGCCGGAGCGCGGCGTCGACCTCCTTGGGGATCTTTCGAATCGTGTACTGCATGCAAGTAGGCAGTATAGCAGGCAGCAGATCGCGCAACCAGAATGCAGCCGGAGACGAAAAGAAGGAGATGAACGCATTCGAGCGGGGTGGACATTACCGTGGTAATGTAGGTGTCATGGCATTGGCGCGGTCGCGTCTCACGACCCAGGGACAGATCTCGGTTCCCGCGGAGATCCGCCGCAAGCTCGGCCTCGCTACCGGCTCGGTGCTCGAATGGAACGAAGAGGACGGGAAGATCGTGATCCGCAAGTCGGGAAAGTACGACTGGGACGACATCCACAAGGCGTTGTTCCCCAAGGGGCCGCCGCGTCCGAGGACCATCGAGGAGATGGACGAGGGGATCCGGCAATACATCCGGAAGAAATATGCACGCCGCTGACACGAACATCCTCGTGCGGCTGGTGGCGCGCGACAATCCGTCACAAGCCGCCGCTGCACGGGCGTTCGTCGCGAGCGGCGTCTGGGCGTCGCAGCTCGTGCTCGCGGAGACCGCCTGGGTGTTGCAACAAACCTACGGATTCGACGATGCGGAGCTGGTAGAGACGCTGGATATGCTGCTCAATCACGCGGGTGTCACTGTCCAAGATGCTGACATTGCCATCGCAGCGCTCGCTCTTTTCAAGAAGCGGCCAGCGCTGGGGTTTGCCCACTGTCTCATCTTGGAGACGGCGCGCAAAGCGGGCCATCTTCCGCTCGGCACGTTCGACCGCGAGCTCGGCAAGGTCGACGGCGCGCGCCGTCTCTGAAGTCCGCCGCTACTCGCCCCAGGACGGGGCGTCTTCGTCGGCGGCGTAGTTCTCGAACTTCGTGTACTCCTTGATGAAGGTCATTTTCACCGCGCCGGTACCGCCGTTGCGGTGCTTGCCGATGATGATCTCCGCCAGCGCCGTCGGGTTGGCCCCGTCGGGCGTGTCTCCGGACGCCATGTCCTCGCGGTGGATGAAGAGGACCATGTCGGCGTCCTGCTCGATGCTGCCGGATTCGCGCAGGTCGGAGAGGCGCGGCTTTCCTTCGCGCTTCTCCACCTCGCGGTTGAGCTGCGAGATGGCGATGATCGGCAGCTTGAGATCCTTGGCTAGTGCCTTCAAGCCTCGCGAGATGTCGGCGATCTCCTGTTGCCGGTTGTCGTCGCGCCGACTGCTGGCGCCACGCGCGAGCTGCAGGTAGTCGACGACGATCAGCCCCAGCGGCGGCGGTGGCGGGCGGCCGTCGGTCACGGGGGGCGGCGGGGGAAAATACTTCGGGTCGCTCCTAAACCGGCGCGATTTGGCTCTGATCTCCATGATCGAGATCGCCGAAGAGTCGTCGATTAGGATAGGCGCCGCCGCTAGCCGTCCGGACGCCGGGTGGATCTTGTTCTTCCAATCTGAGTACTCCAGGAAGCCCCGTTTGATCTTTCCCGAATCGACGCGGGCCTCGCCGGCCAGCATGCGCTCCATCAGCTCGAACTTCGACATCTCCAGCGAGAAGAGGAGCACCGGGATCTTGTGGTGCAGGGCCGCGTGCATGGCGACGTTGACCGCCCAGGAGGTTTTTCCGCCGCCAGGGCGGGCAGCCACGATAATCAGATTCTCGCGTTGCAGGCCGGCGGTAAGCTCGTCGAGCTTGGCGAATCCCGTCGGCACACCGGTGACCGCCTTTCGTTCGGAGGTACGCAGGTCGAGGTTATGCATGACCTCGTCCATCAGCTCACCAGTGGATGAGTAGGTCTCGCGCCGGTTCTGCTGCGCGACCTTGAAGACCTTGGTCTCCGCCTCGTCGAGGAAGGACTCGAACTCGCCGAAGTCACCGTAGGCGGTCGACTGCACCTCGGCGCAAGCGGCGATGAGCCGGCGCAGCGTCGCCTTCTCGCGCACGAGGCGCGCGTAGTGCAGCACGTTCTCGGCGGTGGGGACGGCGTTGGCCAGCGCCATGAGGTAGGACTCGCCCCCCTCGAGGCGCCCCAGCATCCCGCGCGTCTTCAGCTCGTCGGCGACGGCCACGAAGTCGAGCGCCTGGCGTCGCTTGTCGATGGCCAGCATCGCCTCGAAGATCTCGCGGTGGACCGGCAGGAAGAAGTCGTCGACCTCCAGGTTGGTCCCCACCTCGTCGAAGGCGGACGGCTTGATGAAGATGGCGCCCAGGACCGACTTCTCGGCCTCGATGTTGTGCGGCGGGGTGCGCGCCGCCGGCGCCGGGTTCGAGCTGACGACTTCCAGCATGGGGTCGGCGATTCTACGCCCCGGCTCCGGCGTCCGATCGACGAACGACCGAGCGCCTGTGGATAAGCAAAAAAAAACGGGCGCCACCGTGAGGCAGCGCCCGTCTGCTGAAACGAGGAGGCTGGTCTAGTCTTCCTCCTAGTCTTCTTTCTTGACCACCCAGACCTTGATGTTGGCGGTGATGCCGCGTCCCAGCTTGACCGGGACCTCCACCAGGCCGAGCGCCTTGATCGGCTCGTCGAGGTGGATCTTCTTGGCGTCGACGAGCACGCCCTTCTCCTTGAGCGCCTCGGAGATGTCGCGTCCGGTAACCGAGCCGAACAGCTTGTCTTCCTCGCCGACGGCGCGCGCGATCGAGACCGACACCTGCGAGAGGTTGTCCGCCTCGGCCTGCGCCTCCTTGGCCAGCTTGGCGGCGCGCGCCGCGATGATCCGCTTTTCGTGCTCGACGCGCGTGACGTCGCTCGCCGTCGCCTTGATGGCCAGACCGCGCGGCAGAAGGTAGTTCCGCGCGTAGCCCGGCTTGACGTTCACCACCTCGCCCGACTTGCCGAGGTTGTCCATGTCGTCTCTGAGGATGACCTGCATGACCTCACGCTCCCGTGACGGCGAACGGCATGAGCGCGATCATGCGCGCCCGGTTGACCGCCGTGGCGATGGCGCGCTGGTGCTTGGCGCAGTTGCCGGTGAGACGCCGCGGGACCAGCTTGCCGCGGTCGGTGATGAAGTACTTGAGCAGCGAGGCGTCCTTGTAGTCGATCTTGATCGCCTCGTCCGCGCAGAACTTGCACTGCTTGCGCCGGCCGACGGGACGCTTCTTGTCGTCGCCGCCGCGTCCGCCGCGCTCGCCCTTGCCTTCGGTCGCATCAATGGAAGCCATGGTTACCCGTCCTTCCGGCCGCCACCGCGGCCCGGTTCGTCAACGCCGCCGAACACGGCCTCTTCGAAGTCGAATGCGCCCTCTTCATCTTCGAACGGCGAGCGCGCCTCGGCCTGACCGGTGGCGATCGCCTCCTCGTCGGGCCCCGGCGTCGACGCCTTGGCGAACGACTCCTCGGTGACCTCGGAGGTCCGCGCCGCGCCGTCGACGTTCTCCGCAATCTTGACCGAGTAGTAGCGGATGACCGAGTCGGTGAGGCGCAGGTTGCGCTCGACCTCTTCGACCAGCCCGGCGGTGCCGAGGTAGGAGAAGAAGAGGTAGATCCCCTTGAGCTGCTTCTTCACCTCGTAGGCCAGCTTCCGCTTGCCCCAGTTGTCCACCTTGAGCAGCGTGCCGCCGCCCGCCTCGACGACGCCGCGAACCTTCTGGTTCACCTGGGCGATCACGTCGGTGGTGCTGTCGGGACGCAGGATGTAGATGGTCTCGTACTCACGCTTGCGGCCGGCCAGATCGCGCGCCGACCCTCTTCGCTGCACCGCGCCCGCTGCCGGCGTGGGTGCGCCGGCGCGCGTCGCCGGCTCCGTTCCTGTTGCGCTCATGTTCTCTCCTTATGGGCTGATTCTTGGTCCGTGTCGCCACGGGCAAGGAGTGACGGCCGCGCGTGACCATTCACGCGAGATCGTCCTATCAGTTTCTCAGCTCTTGCTGTCCTTGTCGCTCTGACCTTTTCCGTTGAACTTGTTCATCGCGGCCGTGAGGCCGCCTTTCAAAATGGCCTCGATCGCGTCGGCGGCGACCCCGACCAGCTCGGGGAGCTCCTTGGCCTCGGCGCGCGAGAAGTTCGAGAGCAGATAGTTGGCCGGATCGTGGCCCGGCGTCGGCCGCCCCACGCCGACCCGCACGCGCGCGAACGAGGCGTCGCCCAGGTCGGCCAGCAGCGAGCGGATGCCGTTGTGGCCGCCGTGCCCGCCGCCCGCGCCCAGCTTGAGGCGCCCGAACGGCAGGTCCAGCTCGTCGTGCACGACCACGACGTCGGCGACCGGCACCTTCCAGAAGCCGGCCACGCGAGCCACCGCCTGTCCACTGACGTTCATGTATTCCATTGGTTTGCAGAGAAGGGCCCGCTCGCCGGCGATCGTGACCTCGCAGAGCTCGGCGCCGAACTTGGCCCGCGGCGCGGAACCCCGCGCGCGGGCCAGAAGCTCGTCCACCACCTTGAACCCCAGGTTGTGCCGGTTGTCCTGGTACTCCGGACCAGGGTTGCCGAGCCCAACCACGAGGCGCATGAAGGTCTGACGCTGGCTTGACGGGGCGTCCGGTTACTTCCCCTTCTTTTCTTCCTTGCCGGCGGCCGCGGGGGCCGCGGCGCCACCCTTGCCGCCGGCTGCCGGGGCCGCGCCCGCCGCGGGAGCGGCTGCGCCAGCCGCGCCCTCCGCCGGGACCGCGCCCTCGACCGGGGCCGCCTCGGCCTCGACCTTCTCGGCCTTCGGCGCCACGACCGACGCGATGGCGTCGCGCGGATCGAGCAGCGCACGCACGCCCTCGCCCAGCTTCAGGTCGCTGACGTGGAGCGCGTCGCCGATCTCCAGCGGCGTGACGTCGACCTCCAGCTTGGTGGGGATGGCCGCCGGCTTGGCCGCCACCGGGATGACGTGCAGGCTCTGGTGCAGGTTGCCGCCGTTGGTGGTGCCGATCGCCTTGCCGGTCAGCACCAGTGGCACGGTCACGTGCACCTCGGCGTCGAGGTCGACGCGCAGGAAGTCGACGTGGATCAGCCGCCGCGACAGTGGGTTGATCTGCGCTTCACGCACCATCGCCGTCACCTCCTCGGACTTGCCGCCGCCGCTAATCGCCAGCTTGAGGACGGTGTTCCGCTTCTTCTCCTTGTCGAGCGAGCTCAGCAACTCCTTCTCGTCGAAGGTCACCGCGACCGGCTCGGCCTTGCGCCCGTAGACGACCCCCGGAACCTTGCCGGCGGCGCGCACCTTGCGCGATCCGCCCTTGCCCATGCCGGCCCTGACCTCGACGTTGACCTTTGCGAATTCCATGACTTCTCTTCCTTTTCCGTGTTGTGTCCCGGACACGCGTTTCGCGTGTCCGTTCAAATAAACAGCGAGCTGATCGAGTCGCCGTGATGAATTCGTTTGACCGCCTCGCCCAGCAGGCGCGCGACTGGCAGCACCTTGATCTTGGGGCAGTTCCGCACGTCCGGCCGCACCGGCACCGTGTCCGTGATGAGCAGCTCCTCGAGCGGCGAGTTGACGATTCGCTCGATGGCCGGCGGCGACAGGACCCCGTGGCTGGCGCAGGCGAAGACGGCGCGCGCCCCCTGCGCCTTGACCGCCTGCGCGGCAGCGCAGAGCGTCCCGGCCGTGTCGACCATGTCGTCGACGATGATGGCATCGCGCCCCTTCACGTCGCCGATGATGTTGACGACTTCCGACACGTTGGGCGCGGGCCTCCTCTTGTCGATGATGGCCAGGCTGGTGCCGAGGCGCTTCGAGTAGGCGCGCGCCCGCTCGACGCCGCCCGCGTCGGGCGAGACGATGACCGCCTCTTGCGAGAAGCGCAGGCGCAGGTCGTCCATCAGCACCGGCATCGCGTACAGATGATCGACCGGGATGTTGAAGAACCCCTGGATCTGCCCGGCGTGTAAATCGATGGAAAGCACCCGGTCGACGCCGGCCGCCGTCAGGAGATCGGCCACCAGGCGCGCCGAGATGGGTGTGCGCGGCTTGCTCTTGCGGTCCTGCCGCGCGTAACCGAAGTACGGGATCACGGCGATGATCGAGCCGGCCGAGGCGCGCTTGAGCGCGTCGATCATGACCAGCAGCTCCATCAGGTTGTCGTTGGCCGGCGCGCAGGTCGGCTGCACGACGAAGCAGTTCACGCCGCGGACGTTCTCGTTGATCTCGACGTAGACCTCACCATCCGCGAAGCGTGTCACCTCGGCGCGGCCGAGCGGCGTCTCGACGTAGCGGCAGATCGCCTGGGCGAGCTCGCGGTTGGCGTTTCCGCTGAATATGGTGAGGGCTTTGAGCACGACAAACCCGAGGGGGGGGACCCCCGGGGAGGGCGAATCCTGCCACCAGCGCCCCCGGCCGTCAACGACGGACAGGGGCGTAGTTTGCCGCGTGAAAACGCCCGGTTAGGGCGGACCGCCGCCGGCTACGGGCAGGTGGTGATGGCGCTGCAAGGGTTGGTGACCGTGACCGCGCCCGAGAAGTCGATGCCCGAGGCGGGCGGGTTGTTGCTCCAGCGGACGTGCTGGCCGTTGACGCTGGCGCTGCTGGAGAGGACGTGCAAGCCGACGTTGCCGCCGCCGTAGCAGTAGATCGAGTTGGCCGTGGCGTCGCAGGTGGCGCTGGGCGGGTTGATGACCCACTGCGTGCCGCCGTTCGGGACGTCGTTGAAGCCGAGCTCGTCGCCGGTGTTCGAGTGGATCTTGTTGCCGATGAAGCTGGTCAGCGTGCTCGAGGTGTTGAACAGGACGCCGCCCGCGACGTGCCCGTTGCCGGTGTTGTTCCCGTTGACGTCGTTGTTCTGGATCGCCTCACTGGTCGTGTGCCCGGACCCCTGCTCGATCATGAGCCCGACGTCGGCGTTGCCGGTGATGGTGCTCCCCTTGACCGTCGCCGCCACGTTGCCGTTGTCGCCCTCCACGTAGATGCCGAACTTGGCGTTGCCGGTGACCGTGACGGTGTCGACGGTGATCGAGTTGGCGCCGCCGCCGGTCTGCGGCGAGGCCTCGACCAGGATCCCGTCGGCGCCGTTGTGGCTGAAGC
>DASYEX010000131.1:0-3363 GCA_036498765.1 Polyangia bacterium | reverse complement strand
AGCCAGATCGTGAACGCCATCGAGGACGTGGTGTTCGACCACCTCGCCGCCGGACAGCGCCCGGAGGGGACCACCGTCCTGGCCGCGGCAGCCAAGCGCGACGATCTGGCCGCGCTCATCGCCGCCGGAGAGGCCCAGGGGCTCCACCCGCGCTCGCTGTTCGCGGCGCCGGTCATCTATCGCGCGTTGTTTCCGGCGACGCCGCCGCTCGACGAGGCCGCGCCGGCCCCCTGCTACGCGGTCCTGGACTTCGGCCACGAGCGCACCAACGTCTGCGTCGTCCGCGACGGCAACGCCATCTACGCGCGCACCATCCGGCGGGGCGGCGCCCAGCTGACCGCGGCCATCGCCAAGTCGTTCAACGTCGACCTCGAGCGCGCCGAGCAGGCCAAGCGGGGCGAGGCGTTCATCGCCGGACCGGGGCGGGTGGCGGGGAACCCCCTTCTGATCAAGCTGGACGTCGTGCTGCGCGAGGCGCTGGCCCCGACGATCCGCGAGCTGCGCCAGACCCTGGCCAGCTTCACCGCCAGTGCCAAGCTGGAGATCGACGCGCTCCTGGTGGTGGGCGGCGGCGGTCGGCTGGCCGGTCTCTTGCCGTATCTCGAGGCAGAGCTGGGGGTCCCGGCCCGGCACCCTTCCGTGCGCGAGGTGATGGAGGGCGGCGGCCGCAACGTCGAGCGCGATCCGGCCGGCGTGGAATCGGCCGCCCCGGACTCCGACGCGTTCGCGCTGGCGGGGGCCATCGCGCTGGCCGCCGCCCGCGGCTCGCGGGAGATCGACTTCCGCCGCGGCCCGTTCGTCTACCGCGCGAACTTCTCGATCATCCGCCAGAAGGCGGGACACCTGGTGGCGCTGGCGCTGTCACTGGTCGTGGCCGGGGCCATCGACCTCGGCTCGAAGTCGTCGAACCTGACCGCCCAGCGCAAGGCGCTCGACAAGGAGCTGGCGGTGGAGACGCAGGAGCTGTTCGGCAAGCCGCGCGACGACGCCGAGGCCGTCACCGAGCTCATGCGAAGGGGCTTCCGCGAGGATCTGGCGCCGCTGCCGAAGGCGACAGCCTTCGATCTCCTCGATCAAATATCGCGCAAGGTTCCACCCGCCGACAAGGTCAAGCTGGACGTCGCCGAGCTGGAGATTCGCCCCAAGAAGACCTTCATCAAGGGGACCGCCGACACGGCCGCTGCCGTCGACGACATCGCCGCCAAGCTGAAGGAGATCGACTGCTTCGAGGAGGTGACCAAGGGCGCGATCACCGAGGTCTCGGGCGGCGGCAAGCAGTTCACCCTCACCATCGCCTCCAAGTGTCCGTGAGCGAAAGACGATCATGAGCGCGCTCAGCAACATTCGTGAAGCGGTTGGCCGGCTCGTCCAGCGCCCGGTTGGCTATTTCGTCAGCCTGTGGGAGCGGATGGCGCCGCGCGAGAAGCGCATCGTGACCATCTTCGCGGTCGTGGTGGCCGTCGCCACCGTCGCCAGCGGCGTCTGGATCTCGATGAGCAACATCAGTGATCTCGAGGACGGCAACGCCGCCATCCGCGAGGCGCTGACCGCCATCGCCAAGAACCGCGACGTCTACCTGGAGGCCAAGGCGCGCAACTCGGTCCAGGAGGCGCGCATCGGCGAGGCGCCGCCCCAGCTGGCCGGCGATCTGGAGGCGGCCGCCCGCGCCGAGAACATCCAGATCGCCGAGTCGTCCGAGCGTCCCACCATTCCGGCCGGGCGCCGCTACATCGAGCACGACACCGACCTCAAGATCCGCGAGGCCGATCTGCTGAGCCTGACCAACTTCCTGCGCCGGGTGGAGACGGGTCCGCGCCTCATCTTCTTCACCCGCCTGGCGCTCAAGCACCCCTACGCGGCCGATCCGGGTAAGCTCGACGTCGAGGCGACGGCCACGGCGTTCGAGAAGGTGCACGAGGACAAGACCAAGAAGAAGGCCGGCGGGCCCGACAAACAAGAGAAGAAGGAGTAGGCGCGCATGGTCAGGCTCTCCCGCGAGATGTTGCTCCGGTTCCGCCGCCCCGCGCTCTTCAGCCTGTTCGGGCTCTGCGTCTTCATCGTCGCGCTCTACCTCTCTTTCCCGTCCCAGCGCGCCAAGGAGGTGGCCGTCCGCATCGCCGCCACCAAGGATCTCGACATCGAGATCGGCTCGGCCAGCCCGGCCTTTGGGTTGGGCGTCGTGTTTCGCGACATCCTGGTGAAGACCAAGCCGACGACCGGAAAGCCGACCCGCTTCACGGTCTCCGAAGCGCGGATCTCGGTCTCCCCCTGGTCGCTGCTGTCGTCGTCGAAGACCATCACCATCGCGCTGGAGGCCTTCGGCGGCCACCTCGAGATCACCCAGACGGGCGCGCCGGGCAAGAAGGGACCGTTCGAGCTCAAGGTCCGCGCGCGCGACGTGAAGATGGGCGAGCTGCCCGGCGTGCGCGACACCATCAACCTGCCTCTGGCCGGCGTCGCCAAGCTGGACCTCGACCTCGCGTCGGAGAGCGGCAAGCTGGCCGAGGCGAAGGGCGAGATCACCCTCTCGTGCGACGGCCTGGTGATCGGCGACGGCAAGACGCCGCTCAAGGTGGCCGGCAACCCGTTCCTCTCGGGTGGCCTCACCTTGCCGCGCGTGCGCCTCGACGATTTCGGCGGCCACGTGGCCATCGCCAAGGGGCTGGCCAAGCTGCAGGAGATCGGCGGCAAGTCCCCGGACGGCGAGGTGGCGCTGGAAGGGGAGGTGACGCTGCGCGATCCGCTCCCCAACTCGACGGTGAACGCCTACCTGCGCTTCAAGTTCAGCGACGCCTTCCTCAGACAGGCGGGCGCCGTGCAGACGATCCTGCAGATGGCGGGCGCGCAAGGGAAGCGTCCCGACGGGTTCTACGGGATGCGCCTGTCGGGGCGGATCGGCCAGATGAACCCGCCCGTCCTGTCGCCGACCTCGCCGGTGACCGGCGCCCCGCCCCCGGCGCGCCCCGGGACGCGGGCCGCCATCACCCCGGCGTTCCGGTCGCCGGTTCCGGCGCCGTCTTCGCCGCCGCCCCTCGCGCCGCCGGCGCCCGCGACGATCGCCCAGGTGGCGCCGCCCCCCACGCCCCCGCCCGAGCCGACACCGCCACCGTCGCCCCCACCGCCACCTCCCGCCCCAGCCGCGCCCCCTTCACCTACGCCCCCTCCCGCCGCCACGCCATCGCCTTCGGCTTCGTCGCCTTCGCCGCAGCAGCCAGGGTGGCACGTCCCGGTACCGCAGCCGTCCGGCGGCACCGTCGCCGACGCGCAACCGCCGCCCCCCGCCGAGCAGCAGCCGGGCAGCGCGCCCCAGCCGCCGGGCCAGCCGCCCCCGCCCCCGTCTTCACCTCCGCCTCCCGCCGACCA
>DASYEX010000130.1:0-9777 GCA_036498765.1 Polyangia bacterium | reverse complement strand
GGTCAAGCAGGGGATCGAGACCGAGACCGCCAAGAAGATGGTGAAGGCAATCAAGGACGCCAAGATCAAGGTCCAGGCCCAGATCCAGGGAGACGAGCTGCGCGTCTCGGGCAAGAACCGCGACGACCTGCAATCGGCCATCGCCTTCCTGCGCAACGGCGACTACGGGCTGGATCTGCAGTTCGTGAACCTCCGCGACTGATGCGCCGGCGCGGGGTTACGGGTGGGGTCTTCTCGTGGCGGTGGCCGGCGCGATCGATTGCGGCGGCCCCAGCGCCGCCGCCGGGCTGCCCCGCCATGCGTCCGCGGGTCGGCACGCCCTGCACCACCGGACCTGGCGGCTGCGCGAGCTGGGGCGCCGGGTCCTGCAATGGCGCGAGCCTGACCTGCGCCTGCGGCGTCTGGCAGCCCGTCCACTGCGCGGATTGAGTCCGCGACTTCCCCGCGAGAGCCCCCGCGTTGCCGGGACCGGGAACGGGGATTAGCGTCGGCTCATGCTTAACACTTACCTTAGGTCTTATGACTCGTTCGCCGCAGCCATGTCCGGCGGCCAGAGCGCTTGCGCGTTGGCTGCCGCGGGCCTCACCTGTCGCTACCCGGAGGGGACCTGCGCGTGCGCGGCGGACGGCAGCCTCGCTTGTACCGCGCCCGCCCCCGCTGGATGCCCCTCCAAGCGGCCGGCGGCCGGGACCGCTTGTTCCGCGCCCTGCACGACCTGGGGCACCGGAATCTGCGACGACCAGAGCATGAAGTGCCTCTGTGGGACGTGGCAGCCCGTCCAATGCACTGACTGAAGCTCGGACGAGGAGGTCCGCCGCTCCGTAAAAAGAGCGCCCGCCCGACGTGAGCGCTAAAATCTCGGCGGTGTCGGGACGGAGATCCTCTTTGGCTTGGCGGGCGCTCGTCGCGGGCGCCGTGCTGGCTGCCGGCTGCCATCACAAGAGCGGCCCCGTGCCGCCGGCCCCGGTGCGGCCGGTCGCGGCCAAGCTGGCGCGGCCCCCGATCCCGAAGCTCGCCGCCCTGCCGGCGCTCGGCGCGGGGGAGACCTGGGCCTACGACCGCGGCGTGGCCCGCAAGATGACCAGAGCGGCGGCGCGCGCGGCGGGTCTCCTCGATGTCGATCTCGGCGACGACTGGGCGCCGTTCATCCTGCAGGACGGCGAGGGTGACACGGCCAAGCCGAACGACTATCGCGAGACGTTCGTCGCGCTGGCCAACGACAAGCTCCTGGCCGACGGGCAGTCGTCGAGCGCGGGGACCGACAACTTCCTCGAGGTGTTCGGGATCCCGCCGACGCTGTCGGTGCTGGCCGCGCGCGTGGAGGCGGACGTGGCGCCGGCCCGCGAGGCCTGCGTCGACGCCGTCGATCGCGAGGGTCTCGAGCAGTTCACGGGGGACGTCGGGTTCCTCGATCGCGATCGCTCGAGGCGCGACGTCGAGCAGGCGCAGCACGACGCCGACTGGATCCAGAAGGAGGCGGCCGCGCGGGCCGGCGCGGCGGCGACCTCGGTCGCCCCCGACGCCGTGCTGGCGCAGCTGCGCGAGGATCCAAAGGCCCGCGGGCGCGTCGATCGCTACCTGCGCGGAAGATCGCGGGTGCGGGCCGTGCGGGCGGCGCAGGCCCGGATGCTCTGCGAGGGGCTGCTCTCGCCGAAGAGCCGCTACACGCCCGGCAGCTACGACCTGGCGACGCACGAGGCGCTGGCCACCTGGGAGCGCAAGCACGACATCTTCGGCTGGGGCCTCCTCGGCGGCGAGACGCTGGGGATGTTGCTCGGCCCCCCGCGGTCGCTGTTGCTCGACGACCTCCGGCGGGTGCTGGCCGAGCGGGTGGCCGACGCGGCGGGGATCGTGGAAGACGGCTCCATCAATCAAGCGCGCAAGAAGAACCCGCCCACCTGGCGCGACGCCGACGGCAAGGTTCAGCCGGTCCCCGACCTCATCGATGATCACGTCAACGCGCTTTTGACCGCCATCGGCGTCCAGACGCCGGAGCAGGCGGTGGCGTTCCTGCGTGCCCACCAGGCCGATCGGTCCGGGCTGCACGTCGCCTTCAAGCCGCCGGCGCTCCCGGCCTATTACTTCAACGGCGACGGCAAGAACATGGACCTGAGCGCCGAGATCGATCGCGGCGACGTCTGGTACGATTTGCCGTTCGACGCCCGCGGCAAGCCGGTCGTGCAGCGGCGCGACCACTACCCGCACCTGACGCTGTTCGTGCACTGGCAGGGCCAGAAGATTCCGCTCTGCTGGTGGCGCACGACGATCGGCTCCTGGCGCAGCGAGATGCACGAGGACGGCCACGAGTACTTCAAGTACAAGAACTCGGACATCGGCCCGCGCGTCTGGAAGCAGATCGTCGCGGCGCCGGTCTGGATCCCGCCCGACGGCACGCCGATGAAGGATCTGCTGATCCGCAAGGTCCTCGACCGGAACGTCGGCCCGGTCACCGTCGTCAACACCGACGTCATGGGCCCGGGCTACGGGTCGGCGTACGGTCTGGTGATGGGGATCCACGTCGATCCGAAGCGGGGCGGGTTCGACAACCAGATCCGCACGCACGGGTCGGTCGACTACACCTCGATCGCGCGGCGGTTCTCCCACGGGTGCCACCGGCTGGTGAACAACCGCGCGGTGCGGCTGTACGACTTCGTGCTGCGTCACCGTGACTTCAAGCGGACGGGGAACGTCCCGTTGAATCTGAAGAAGAAGTTCGAGGTGGACGGCGAGACTTACCATTACGCGATCAAGACGCGCGGCTACTACTACGAGCTGGCCGACCCCGTGCCGGTCAACGTGCTCGAGGGGCGGATCATGGGCGAGGTGAAGAAGCCGATCGTCGCCTACGTGCGCAAGCCGGGGGTCGACTACGGGCCGGCGCCGGCCACCGGTGACGCGGCTGCCTCGACGGCGATCGCTTCGCCCGGCGGCGAAGGCGCGGCGGAGATCGGACCCTGAGCGCGCGCCAATCATGCACGGGAACCCTCGGAGGGTTCCCGCACCCTCCCGCGATGGACTTCGCGCGGCCAAGCCCCGCTCCGTCCACGCAATGAATCGGCGTCGCTGGCCGATTCGGTTCGGTGTCCTGCCGGTTCTGGTCCTGGTGGCGGGCGTCGCGCGTGCCGCGGAGCCCGAGCCGGGGCTGGTCCTCGACGTGACCCTCGATCCCGGCGCGTCGCGCGTGGTGGGGCACGCGCGGCTGCAGGTCGTCAACCGGACGGCGCACGCCCTCGGCGACGTCGCGCTCTGGCTCTATCCCAACCACCTGGCGAAGCGGTCGCCCGCGCTCACCGACGTCAGCTACCACTGGCTCTATCCCGGCTGGTTCTCTCCGGCGGCCATGACGGTGGCGAACACCCGCGTGGACGGAGCGGCCGCGGCCTTCACGCTCGAGGACACGCCGGCGGGGGCGCGCACCATCGCCCGCGTCGCGCTGCCGGCGCCGCTTCCGCCCGGGGCCGGCGTCACCGTCGACGTCGACTTCGACACCAAGTTGCCGCGGCGGTTCGGCGCCTTCGGTTGCCTCGGGCTCCGCTGCCGGATGATGGGTGGCTTCTACCCGATGCCGGCGGCCGCCACCGACGCCGGCTGGGACCTCGAGACCGCCCCCGCGCGCGCCGGGCGCACGCGGCTCACGCTGCGGACGCCCAAGCCGCTCGGCCTGGTGGTCGACGCCGAGCCGGTGGTCTGGCCGGGCGCGGGCGCGCCGATCACCGTCGAGAGCGCGGATCTGCCGTACGCGAGCATCGTCACCGATCGGGTGTTGCGGCCCAGCACCATCACCGCGGGCCGGCACCTCGTCACCTACCTCCACCGCAACCCGCGTCCGCCCGACAGCGAGGACCAGCCGCTCCCCTACGTGCGCGAGGACGTCGCAGGCCTGGTCCTCAAGACCGCCCAGCGCGCGCTGCAGCTCGCTGACGCCATGCTCTGCGGCGCCGGCTGCGGGTCTGCGAAGGCTCCGCCGTCACCGGGCCCTCCCGACGGTCCTGCCGATCTGGCGCTCACCTTGCCGATCACCCTGGTCGAGGCGCCACTCCGCCACCAGCTCGTTCAGGCGCACGGCGACGTCATCCTGGTCTCCGATCAGATCTTCCGCATCTTCCCCATCAAGACGCTGCGCAAATACCACCACCAGGAGCTGGCGCGGGCCATCTTCAAGGCCGTGGTCGGGGCGCGCATCGGCCCCACGGAGGTCCCCACCGACCGCCTCATGGCCACCGGCGTACTCGCCTCGTACCTGGCCGAGTTCTACGCGCTCGTTCAGTACAAGAAGCTCGAGTACGCCGCCGATCTGCTGCGGCCGTTCGACTTCGTGCCCGCTGTCGATCAGCTGATCTATGCGCCACTCTTGGCCTCGTCGTCGACGTACTTCGGCGACGTGCAGGACGAAGATCGCATCCGCGACGACGTCCGCCTCTTCGCCAACCCGGGGGCGCCGAGCCCGCGTCTCATCTACAGTAAATTGCTCGATCTGCTCGGCGGGGCCGCGTTCGCCAAGCTGGCGCGCGAAGCGCTCGATGAAGGCCAGCCGCTGCGAACGGCCGCCGCAGACACCTTCGGCGCCGACCTCACCTGGTTCTGGCGGCAGTGGCTCGGCCCGTTGCCGCGCGTGAACTACCGCCTGGAGGCGGTCCGGGTGACGCCGCGGGCGGGCGGCGACCACGTGGAGATCGACGTGCGGCGCGAAGGCGCGCTCGTCCGCGAGCCGGTGCAGATCGCCGTGGCCGATCGGGCGGGCGCCACCCAGACGTTGCTCTGGGACGACGCGACCGCCGGGCACCGCTTCGAGGTCGATCTGCCGGCCGGGCTGAAATCGGTCGAGATCGATCCCCGCGAACGCCTGGTCGAGACGGCGCTCGGGTCGTTACGCCCCTCGGACGATCCCCGCTACGACAACCGGCGCCCGCGGCGCTGGCGGCTGCTCTACGAGGGATTCGGCGCGCTGGTCAACATCACCCAGCTCACCGCCAACTTCGAAGCCGCCTTTCTCCTCAAGCCCCAGCACGATCTGCGGCACGCGGTCCTGCTCACAGTCTATCACAACGAGGCCTCGGAGATCGGCGCCCGCGGCTCCTACTTCTGGAACTTCGGCCGCCAGGCGGACAAGAACACGCTCTCCAGCTACTTGCTGACCGGGATCGGTGTGTCGCGCGTGAACCCGACGTTCGGCCTCGGCGCGGGCGCGCCGCCGCAGCCGGGAACCCAGGTCTCGGGCCGCGTCGGGTTGGCCCACGACACGCGCGATTTTCTCTACGACCCCTGGTACGCCGTCGGCGCGAGCCTCGGGGCCGCGTATACCCTCACCGCGCTCGACGACGGCGGCACCCTCTCGCAGGCGAGCGTGGCCGCCCAGGCGCTGCGCCTCATCGAGATGGCGCCCGGTCACGTGCTCGCCGTCAACGCCACCGCGCAGGCCACCTTTGGCGACCTCCGGCTGCCGGTCCAGCTGACCGACGCGGGCGGGCTGTTCGGTCTTTCGGGCTACTTCGCCGGTGTGCTGCTCGGGCGGGCCAACGTCGTGGGCAATCTCCAGTTTCGCGACGACTACGTCTCCGGCCTCGACTGGAACCTCCTGCACTTCACCACGGTGCGCGGGCTGGCCGGGACGCTGTTCGGCGACGTCGGCGCCGTCACCGGCTGCGACGACTACCATTTCTCGCGCCAGAACGTCTTCTACGACGTCGGCTACAACTTCCGCGTCCTGCACGACGCGTTCGGCGTCTACCAGCAGCTCCTGTCGATCGGGGTGGCGATCCCCATCAATCCGCGCCCGCCGGCCGGCACCTGCTTCAACCAGCCGTTCCAGCAGGCGCGTCCCTTCACGCTGCTGCTGACTTTCTTCCCGACGTTCTAAGCCGCGCGGCGGAGCCAGCGGTCGAGGACGTAGAGCGCCCACAGGGGCTTGCTGCGATCGCGCTTTCGCTCGCGGTGCTCGGCGTGCCAGGTCGCGAAGACCCTCTGGTCACAAAGGCCGAGGTCCCACAGCGGCGACTCGGCGACGACCACCGCGAGGCGCGCCGCCAGCGGGCCGCGCAGCCACGCCGCGAGCGGGATCCCGAACCCCTTCTTGGGCCGATCGATCACGGCGTTGGGGATGTGGCCGCGCGCGGCGCGCTTGAGCAGGTACTTGCTCTGCCGGCCGGGGAGCTTGCGCTTTCCGGGGAGCGAGAAGGCGAGCTCGACCAGGGCGTCGTCGAGCAGCGGCGGCCGCACCTCGAGCCCGTGCGCCATCGAGGCGCGATCGACCTTGGTCAAGACCGACCCCGACATGTACGTCGTGAAGTCGAGCGCCAGGATCTGATTCTGCCAGTCGTCCCCCTCGGGCAAACGCGCCGAGAGGGTGGCCGGCGCCAGATCGCGGGCGGCCGGCACCGCGGCGCCCAGCTCCGGCAGGTCGACGCTGGACATCCAGCGCAGGTGGCGCACGACGCGCGCGTCGTCCCAGCGCTCGGTGAACCGCCGCAGCTTCCACTCGAGGCTCTGATAGCGGTCGTCGATCGGCAGCCGGCGCACCAGCGGCGCCACCACCCCGCGCCGCACCCAGCCGGGCACCGTGGCCCAGATCGACGCCAGCTTGTGGGCGCGATAGGTCGGGTAGCCGCCCCACAGCTCGTCGCCCCCGTCGCCGCCGATCACCACCTTCACGTGGCGCGCGGCGAGGCGCGAGAGCAGAAAGGTCGGCAAGTAGGACGGATCGGCCAGCGGTTCGTCGAGCTTGTCGAGCGCCAGGTCGACGACGTCGAGCAGGTTCTCTTCACGCAGCGTCTCGGTGATGTGCTCGACGCCCAGTTTCTGGGCGACCATCCGCGCGTAGCGGCTCTCGTCGAAGCTCGTGTCCTCGAAGCCGATCGAGAAGGCGGTCATCCGCTTGCCGGCCCGCCGCGCGGCCGCCGCCGCCACCGCCGAGGAGTCGATCCCGCCCGACAGGAAGATCCCCACCGGCACGTCGGCGATGAGCTGCGCCTCGACGGCGCGCTCGATCCCCCGCCAGAGCCGCGCGGCCAACGCCTGGTCGTTTTCCGCGGGTGAGGCGCCCGCCGCCGGCACGCGCCAGAACGGGCGCGGCGCCTGCAGCTGGCCGCGCTCCCAGCAGAGCGTGTGCCCGGGTGGCAGCTTCTTCACCGCCCGCGCGACGGTGTAGGGCGGATGCACGTAATCGGAGAAGAAATACGACGCCAGCCCCTCGGCGCCCAGCGTGCGGTCGACGCCCCCGTGCGCGAGCACCGCCGTCAGCTCGGAGGCGAACACCAGCCCGCCCCCCGGCAGCTCGGCGTAGTAGAGCGGCTTGATGCCGCAGCGATCGCGGGCCAGCACCAGGCGCTGCCGCGCGTGGTCCCAGATCGCGAAGGCGAACATCCCCTCCAGCGCCGCGATGCCCGCCTCGCCGTGCTGCTCGTAGTGGTGGATGATGGTCTCGGTGTCGCTGCGGGTGCGGAAGCGATGCCCCTGCTGCTCCAGCGTCGGGCGCAGCGCCTGGAAGTTGTAGACCTCGCCGTTGTAGGTGAGGATCACCTGACCGTCCTCGTTCCCCATCGGCTGCACGCCGCCTTCGAGGTCGATGATCGCCAGCCGCCGGTGGCCGAGCGCGATCCGCCAGGGTCCGGCGGCGCCGTGCCAGCTCCCCTCGCCGTCAGGCCCGCGGTGCGCGATCTGGCGCAGCATGCGCGGCAGCGCGGCAGGCAGCGAGCTTGGCAGCGAGCTCGGCAACGAGCTTGGATCGTCCCCGCGCGCGATGAACCCGGCGATGCCGCACATGGGTCAGCGGTCGCCGGGGATATCTTGCGGGAAGCCGACCCGCGCCGCGATCGCGTAGGAGGTCTTGCGCTGCGACTCGAAGTGGGTGCGCACGATCAGCTCCGCCAGGATCCCGGTGCCGATCGACTGCACGCCCATGAGCGCGCTCGTGACGGCGATGAGAAAGAGCGGGTTGCGGTGGACCCAGACCTCGTCGACGATCTTCTCGTAGAGCACGAATCCCGAGAGGAGCGCCGCGGCCGCCAGCATGAGCGCCCCCAGCCCGCCGAAGACGTAGATCGGCTTCATCTGGTACTTGCGCATGAACCAGACGGTGGTGGTGTCGAGCAGGACCTTGAACGTACGCAGGATGCCGTACTTCGAGCTCCCCGCCACGCGCGGCCGGTGGTTGACCACCTCCTCGCCGATGCGCGCGCCCATGCCGTCGGCCAGCACCGAGATGAACCGGTGCATCTCGCCGTAGAGGCGTAGCTCGTCGGTGAGATCCTTGCGGTAGACCTTGAGCGAGCAGCCGAGATCGTGGGTCTCGGTGCCCGTCACCTTGCGGATCATGTAGTTGGCGATGAGCGACGGGAAGCGGCGGAACACGAGCCCGTCCTTGCGATCCTTGCGCCAGCCCGTGACGAGGTCGTACCCCTCGTCCAGCTTGGCGATGAGGCGCGGGATGTCGCGCGGGTCGTTCTGCCGGTCGGCGTCCATGGTGACGAC
The DNA here is from genome assembly GCA_036498765.1 of Polyangia bacterium. Taxonomy (GTDB): domain Bacteria; phylum Myxococcota_A; class Polyangia; order Fen-1088; family Fen-1088; genus JADGRB01. The sequence goes on along the minus strand of DASYEX010000130.1, from coordinate 1,311 downwards.
CAGCGTGCCGCTGGCGGCCTGGAAGCCGGCGTCGAACGCCGCCGACTGCCCGGTGTTGCGGCGGAAGAAGATGGCGCGCAGATAGCCGCGCTTGGCGACCTCCGCGCGGATGATGTCCTGGCTGCCGTCGCGGCTGCCGTCGTCGACCGCGATGATCTCGAACGTCTTGCCGCTCGGCTCCAACGCCGCGGCGATCTCGTCGAACAGCGGGACCAGGTTCTCGCGCTCGTTATAGATGGGGAGGACGACGCTGATGTCCATGCGAGGGGGGGCGTTTCGCGCTTCGCTTCCGTTTATCACGCTCAGCGCCGAGTTTCAGAATTAGGAGTGGTGCGGGGCGGCGACCAGAGGGCCTCGACCGTGGCGGTCGCGCGTGCCTCCTCGGCGCGGGGAGCCCGGCCGTAGGCGGAGAGCGCCAGCAGGAAACCCCCGGCGATGGCCGCCACCCGGCCCAGGTGCACCGCCGCGTGGCGCGGGCGGGGATCGTCGCCCGCCACCACCAGGGCCAACGCCGCCGCCACCAGGGCCCCGAGGGGCGCCATCGCCGCCAGTCCCCGCCAGCCCAGCAGCCAGCCGAGACCGTACGGCGTGTAGCCGGCGCCGAGCAACGGAAAGGCCAGGTCGAACACCGGGTTGTCGAACGCTTCCGGGTAGTGTGGGTAGAGCGCGCCCGACACGACGTTCAGCACGACCGAGGGCACCGTCAGCCCGGCGATCACCGCCGTGCCCCAGCCGCGCGGAAGACGCGGCCAGAGCTGGACCAGCGGCAGCAGAAGAAACGGCGCGACGGTGGCGATGTAGCGCGGACCGACGCACCAGCCGGCGCGCCAGTTGCTCATCCCCGCCAGAAACAGAAACATGAGCGCGGCGATCGCCAGCACCAGCACCCCTTCGCGTCGCGAGCCGCGGGCGGCGAGCGGGCCGCGGGCGGCGAGCGGGCCGCCGGCGGCAAGAACACCGGCCCCCACCAGGCCCGCGAGCAGCACGGGCGAGAAGACGAAGAGACCATAGGCCGGCGAGAACAGAAACGCCGGGAACGCGTCGAGGTGGGGAAACGACAGGCCGTGAAATCCGGCCTGGTGCGCCGTCGCGGCGAACACCGGGTTCTCGATGTTGGCGTAGGGCAAGATCCAGGGCCGGCCGAACAGCGCCGTGTGGTAGGCGCCCAGCGCCACGGCCGGCGGTAGCGCGCCGAGGACGAAGGCCGCCAGCGCGCGCGGTCGCCGGGCGGCCAGGTAGACGGCCAGGGCCCCCGCCACCAGGATGCCCTGGTATTCGAGCGTCACGGCGGCAGCGGCCAGGAACCCGGCC
>DASYEX010000129.1:0-3128 GCA_036498765.1 Polyangia bacterium | reverse complement strand
CACGCCGACGGTCTTCATCCTGGTCGACCGTTCGGGGAGCGAGTTCGACAGCGGCTGCCCCAACGTGATGACCGGCGCCTACTTCACGCTCAAGAGCGCCGTCGAGTCGGTGGTCAGCGACCTTCAGTCCCAGTTCCGGTTCGGGCTCGGCGTCTTCGTGGGCGACCATTCGACGGGAACCTGCGCGAGGGATTGGGACACGGTGCCGATCGACCTCAACAACTCGGATGCGATCAAGTCCAAGTACGATTCACTGGGCCAGGTCCCGATGGCATCGGGAGGGAACTGCAAGGCCGACACGCCGGCCGTCGAGGCCATCCCAATGGTGAAGTCGCTCTTGCAGGCGGACACCGCGGTCGTCTCGGGACCGAAGTTCATGCTGTTCGCCACCGACGGTCAGACCGACTTCTGCGACGACGGCGATCCCGACTGCCCGGCGGACGCCATCACCGGGGAGGTTCAGGATCTCTACACGGCTGGCTTCGGAACGCTGATCATGGGCGATCCCTTCAACGGGGCCCCCTCGCTGGCCTTCAACGCCACCGTGCTGCAGAACCTGGCCAATGCCGGGACCGGGCAGGGGACCACGTTGCCGACGCAGAACGGATCGACGATGCAGAGTCAGGTCTACTACGCCTGCAACGGCCAGGGGACGGCGGCGGGCGCGAACTCGTGGACCAGCCTCTACACGGCGGCCGGGCACGCCGCTTCCGACACGACGACGATCGCGACCTATTCGACCGCGGGGACGGCCAAGGTCTTCTCCCCGGGCGGCAGCGACATGGGCTCGCTGGTCACGCAGCTGAAGGCGGCCATCAACAGCGTTCCGCGGAGCTGCACCTTCGACCTGTCGACCCTCGCGCACCCGATCAAGGTCGACCGCACCAAGTTGAGCGAGGGGGGCGTCTTCTTGAACGGGGCGCCGGTCCAGCTCGACCCGAACAACATGAACGGCTGGGACATGATCAGCGACACCCAGCTGGAGCTCTTCGGCGACCCGTGCACGACGTTCCAGGATCCGAGCCAGGCGGCGAAAATCAGCCTCGACTTTCCCTGCGACCTGATCATCATCGTCGACAAGCCATAGCGGCGCGGGGCCGGCGGCGCGCTACTCTCCTCGGCGTGCCGCGATGAATCCGCGCTTCCTGGAGGTCCTCGACTGGGGTGAGCTCTGCAAGCGCCTCGGCGCCGAGGCGCAGTCGGCGGCGGGGCGGGCGCTCTGCCTCGACCTGGCGCTGGCGCCCGACGCCGTGCAGGCGTCGCGCCGGATGGCGGCGGTGGCAGAGCTGGCGGCGATGCTCCGCGCCGGCGAGCCGCTCCCGTCGCTGGCGGCGCCGGAGATCGAGCCAGCGGTCGCGGCGGCCGAGAAGGCGATCGTCCTCGGCGCCGACGAGCTGCGTCCGGTGGCGGTCCTCGCTGATCTCGCGGAGGGGGCCCGGCGCGCGCTGCTTGGGCCGCGGGGGAGTCGCCCGCCCATCCCGGAGATCGCGGCGCTGGCGGTCCGCCTCGATCCGCCACGCGGGCTGGCGCGGACGATCGGCGCGACCTTCGACGCCTCGGGCGAGATCAGCGACGCGGCCTCGCCCGAGCTGGCGCGGCTGCGCGAGGAGCGCAAGGGGCTGGCGGAGAACGCCCGGGGGGCGATCGAGCGGCTCATGCGGTCGGAGGAGTACGCCCCCGTGCTGCAGGATCAGTTCTTCACCGTGCGCGCCGAGCGGTTCGTGCTGCCGCTCAAGGCCAGCGCCAAGTCGCTCGGCCTCGGCATCGTGCACGACACCTCGCGGACCGGCGAGACGGTGTTCGTCGAGCCGACGCCGCTGGTGGCGGCCAACAACCGCCTCAAGGTCGTCGAGCTCGACATCCGGCGCGAGTCGCGACGCATTCTCGAGGCGCTGACCGCCGACGTCGCCGTGGCGGCGGAGCCCCTGCGGCAAAGCGCCGCCGTGCTGGCGGCGCTGGACGCGCTCGCCGCCTCGGCCCGCCTGGGGCTCGGCTACGGCGGCGCGGCCATCGAGATCGCCGACACGCCGATCGTCGACCTCAAGGCGGCGCGCCACCCGCTGCTCGCGCTCGCCCACGCCGCCGGCGGCGGGGCGGTCGTGGCGAACGACGTCGCGCTGGGCGGCGCCGCGCCCCGGATCCTCGTCGTCAGCGGGCCCAACGCGGGCGGCAAGACCGTCCTCATGAAGTCGGTCGGCCTGGCGGCGCTCATGGCGCGTGCCGGCCTGCTGGTGGCGGCGGCTCCCGGGAGCCGGATCGGGTTCTTCGTCGAGGTGCAGGCCGACATCGGCGACCGGCAGTCGGTGCTGGGTGATCTCTCGACGTTCTCGGGGCACCTGGCGAACGTGGGCGAGATCTTGAACGCGCCGGTCGCGGGTCCGGCGCTGGTCTTGCTGGACGAGCTGATGGCCGGCACCAACCCCGATCAGGGCGCGGCGCTGGCGCGGGCGACCGCGGAGACGCTGGCGGAGCGCCCGGTGCTGGCGGTGGTCACCACGCACTACGACAGCCTAAAGGCCCTGGGCGAGAGCGACGCCCGGTTCGCCAACGCCGGGATGGAGTACGACCTCGAACGATTGCGGCCGACCTTCCGCCTGGCCATCGGCGCGCCGGGGCGGGCCTACGCCTTCGACATCGCGGCGCGCATGGGGCTGCCGGCGCCGTTGCTCGAGCGGGCGCGGTCGCTCGCGGGCGGGTCGAGCGTCGGGCTCGAGTCGGCCATCGCCCGCCTGGAGGCGCGCGAGGCGGCGGCCGCGCGGGGGGCCGAGCGGCTCGCCGAGGCCGAGTCGGCGGCCAGCGCCACCGCCACCGCGCAGCGCGAGGCGGCCGAGGCGCTGTCCCGGCGCGAGCGGGAGCTGGGACACAAGGCGCGCGAGGCGGTGGAGTCGGCGATCGCCGAGGCGCGCGCCGAGATCCGCGAAGTGGTCCGCCGCGCCCAGGAGGCCGGGACCTCCCGCGCGGCGGAGGCGGGGCGCGAGGAGCTGGGGCGCGTGGCGGCCGCCGCCCTCGAGAAGCTTCCCAAGCCCGACGCCCGGCCGGTCACTGAAACACCGGCGCTCGAGCTGGGGGCGCGGGTCCGGGTCGCCCGGCTGGCAGCCGAGGGTGTGGTCGCGCAGCTGCCGGACGCG
>DASYEX010000128.1:0-7661 GCA_036498765.1 Polyangia bacterium | reverse complement strand
AACGACCCGGCGCCGGCAGGCAAAAAAAACGACAGTGCGGAAATTTGTAACCGGGGAGTCGAGACACCACCCCCGGGGCATCAACACCCCGGAGGTGGTCTCGGGCCCGCGGTTACAGCGACGAGAGGAACAACAGCAGGTTGTTCTTCTGCGCCGCGGTCGCGGCATTGAAGGCCGCCGCGGCCGCCGCGCCCTGGCCTGCGTGGGCCTGGATGGCGGTCGTCCGGTTCGAGGTGCGCGCGTCGTGCAGGATCCCATTGCGGAAGTGTAGACCCCACAGCGGCGCCGTGCGCATCGCGCGCTGTTGCGTGGGCGAGTCGCCGTCGTTGACGCCGATCCCGTCGCCCAGCGACCCCATGTCGTGCGTGAGGAAGTCGGAGAACGGCTGGAAGCTGACGTTCTGGTTGTTGATCCGAACCGTGAACGTCGTGGTCACGTGGCAGCCGTTGCAGCCCTCGCGGTTGAACTCGGTGAGGCCGGCGCCGTTGCTGTTGTCGATCGCCCGCGGCGGCGCCGCGCTGTTACGCATGAAGAAGGCGAAGTTTGAGATGTCGTCCTGCACCTCGGTAACGCCCCCCGCGCAATTGTTCGCGTCGTTCTTCGCGAAGTCGTCGTCGACGCCCGGCACGTCGTCGTCGGGGCAGCCGTTGATGACCGCGTTGGTGGGCGCGCGGTTGGCACGGTTCTCCGTCGCGAAGTCGGTGACGACGGCGCCCTTGTCGCAGCTCGTGGTGGTGATGCCCATCTCGTTGAGGTAGGCGTCAGCCGCGAAGTCGGTCACACTGGCGTGCACCCCCTTCCAGCCGAAGCGGGCCACGTGCGACTGCCCACGGACGAACGGACCATCGGTGAGGTGGATGGTATCGAACCGCGCCACCCCCCGGATCGAGGACGGCTGGGCGGCGGCGATCGCCGTGATCGTCGAGTCGGGAATCAGCTCGACGAGACCGGCGCCGAAGGTCGGCGTCGTCACGCGACCGGCGAAGATCGTCGCCCCAGCGGCAGGGTTGTTGTCGGTGCCCGACTGGCAGTTGAGGCCTGGCCTCGGCGTGTAGCCGCCGATCCCGAACAGCTGCCGCAACGACCCGCCGGTCGCCGCGAGCCCGTTGAAGGTACCGTTCGAGTTGAGCGTGCCATAGCGCGCCTCGACGTTCTGGCCGGCGCCGCCAAGCGCGCCCACCGAGTGACACGACCCGCAGCTCCGCTCGTTGAAGATCGGGCCGAGGCCGTCGGCCTGTGTCTCGGTGTTGCCGAAGTTCGCCGACGCGGCGGCGAACTTCGAGGCGTTGGTACCGGGCAACGCGCCGCCCAACGTCACGGCGCCGATGGACGTCGTGGTGGTGTCCTCAGACTCCTCGCCCAAGCAGCCGACGGCGCCGATCGCGACCGCAGCGCCCAGGGAGACCAGACTTACCCATCGCAGCTGTCCTTTCATCGCGCTCCTCCTCTGTGGGTCGCCCCCCAAAGGTGTGGGGACCAAGTGAGGTCGAGTGATCGGCGCAACGGCAGGCAGAAGAACATCCCCCGCGCTGCACTTTCTTGCGCGCTGCGTTTGGCCTCAACGCGCGCGCTACTATTCGCTGAGTTTGGCTTTGAGCAGCGCCTTGAAGTCGGTCGCGCCCGTGCCATCGAGCGGGACGTCCAGCCAGAGCAGCGCGGGGGTGCCGTGCGCGACCTTGCGCGCGCGCCTGCCGACGTCGGTGAGCTCGCCCCACGCGACGTTCGCCTGCGCGGCGGCGTCGAGCGCCACGATGCCGTAGAGGCGGCCCTTCAAGAGCATGATCGAGCAGAGCGAGGTCTCCTCGCGCAGGTAACGGTAGGCCCAGCCGGTGCGCGGGCCGTAGTAGTAGAAGTCCTCCGACACGTCGTTCTTCTTGAGGAACGCGCGCACCGCCTCGAAGCGCTTGCCGACCGGCGCCGGCAGGCGCGCCGCGAACTCGGCGTCCGTCGGAGGCGTCGCCTTCTTCGGGAAGGCCACCTTGGGCGCGGGCGCGGGACGGGCCGGCGCGGCCGCCTTGGGCGCCGGTTTGGACGCGGGTTTGGCGCCCATCAGGCGGCGAGCGACGCCGTCGGCGGCGTCTTCTTCCGGTTGGCGAGGTAGCTCACCGCGCCCGGAATCAGCGACACGAAGATGATCAGGATGACGACCTTGTCGATCTGCTTGGTGATGTCGGGGTAGATCTTCCCCAGCGAGAACCCGAGCATCGTCATGCTCACCACCCAGCCGAGGCCGCCGAGGACGTTGAAGCTGAGGAAGCGGCGGTAGCTCATCTGCCCCACCCCGGCGACGACGGGGGCAAAGGTGCGGACGAAGGGCATGAAGCGGGCGATGATGATCGTCTTGCCGCCGTGGCGCTCGTAGAACGCCTTGGTGCGCAGGAGATGCTTGCGCGAGAAGAGCAGCGACTGCTCGCGGGTGAAGATCCGCGGGCCGGTCTTGGCGCCGATCCAGTAGCCGACGGAGTCGCCCACGATGGCCGCCACGATGAGCACCAGGTTGAGCGTCACGATGTTGAGCAGCGGCGCTTCTGCCGCCGTGGCGCTGGTACAGAAGACGCCCGCCGTGACCAGCAGCGAATCGCCGGGCAAGAAGAACCCCACCAGGAGCCCGGTCTCGGCGAAGACGACGGCCGCCATCGCCGCCAGACCACCGACCTGGATGAGGCCACGGACGTTGTAAATCTTATGGAAGAGGTCGAGCAAGGCGTGCATTTGGCCGACGACTCTGGGCCAAGAGCCGCGCTTTGTCACGTCCAGCGGCGCCGCCCGCCGCGGCTGAGCCGGCCCCGCCTGCCGCGCGGTGGTAGATTTGCCGCATGTTCACCATCGTGTTCGGGGCGGCCGTGGCGGCCGGGGTGATGCTGCTTCTGACCGGGACCAAGATCCTGCAGGAGTACGAGCGGGGCGTGGTCTTCCGGTTCGGCCGCGCGAAGAAGGCGCTGGCCTCGCCCGGGTTCAACCTGCTCTTGCCGTTCGGGATCGATCGGATGCGCGTGGTCGACACCCGTACGCGGGCCATCCAGATCACCCCGCAGGACGTCATTACGCGCGACAACATCACCATCAGCGTCGACGCCGTCGTCTACGCCTCGGTGAACTCGCCCTCGCACGCCATCCTCGAGGTCGAGGACTACCTGCCGGCCACGCTCCAACTCGCCTCGACCACGCTGCGCGCGGTGCTGGGGAAGATGGACCTGGACGACATCCTCGCCCACCGCGACGCCATCAACAACGAGGTGCGGACCATCCTCGACACCCGCACCGAGCAGTGGGGCGTCGAGATCTCGGCGGTCGAGATCAAGGACATTCAGCTCCCCAAGGAGATGCAGCGGGCGATGGCGCGCCAGGCCGAGGCCGAGCGCGAGCGGCGCGCCAAGGTGATCGCCGCCGAGGGCGAGGTCCAGGCGGCGTCGAAGCTGGCCCAGGCTGCGCAGATGATCGCCGGCTCGCCGGGCGCGCTGCAGCTGCGGCTCTACCAAACATTGGTCGAGGTGTCGGGTGAGGCGTCGTCCACGATCGTGTTTCCGGTGCCGATCGATCTGATGGGGATGAGCGGCTCGGCGCCGGTCCAGCAGATGCAGGGCATGATGCAGAGCGCGGTGGCGCTGGCGGCCACCCAGCAGGCCCAAAAACAGCTCGGCGCGACCGGCAGTAAGGTGACCGAGGACGAGGAGCAGCGCGCGCCGGTCGGCGTCCGTCGACCTTAGGGACGACGGCGGCGGCGCTGGAAGAGCACCCCGGCGGCGAGCAGCAGCAGCGCTCCGCCTCCGGGTCCGGCAGGCGTCACCGCGCAGCTGCACCCCATCGGCCGAGGCGTTCGGGGGACGTCGCCGGCGTCGAGCACGGTGGACGCATCGACCGGCTGACCCACCACCACGTCGCCGGGGAGTTGCGCGTCGAGCCCCGCGTCCGGCGGATCGGCCGAGGGGGGCGCGGCGGCGCACATCGCCGCGGGCCACTGCTGCTGGGCGGCCCGCGCGGCGCAGTCGCTCTGGCAGGCCGCCTTCACGCAGGGCTCGATCGCCGCGACGCTGGTGAACGCCATTCCGGGGGACCAGGTTTCGCCCTCGTCGGTCGAGCTCGCCTCGGCGAACGGCACCACCGTCGAGTCGGTCGCGGCGTAGACGGTCCCCGCGCGGGCGCCCAGCGCCAGCACGGGCGGCGCGCCGGCGATCGGGGCGAAGGAGGCGCCGCCGTCGAGCGAACGGTAGAGCACCGGGCCTCCGTAGGAGGTGCCGGCGGCGAGCAGCGTCCCCGCGGCCGTTCGGATGAAGGCGACCAGCGACCCGGCCGGCAGCGTGAGGGGGACGGTCACCGACCCGTTGTCCTCGGAGATCGCCAGGGCGTCGCCCGCCGCCCGGATCGCCCGCAGGAAGACCCGATCGGCGTCCGAGGGATCGATGGCCACGATCCGGAGCTGGCCGGCGCCGACCGCCGCCGTCAGGTCGGTCAGCGCCCAGGTGGCGCCGCCGTCGGTCGAGCGGGCCAGCGTCGGCGCCCCGGCCGCGCCGTGCGAGAGCGCGACGTCGATGAGCGTCGGATCGGACGCCGCGATCTCGACGCCGGTGACCAGATCGCCGGGGGCGGCCGTGTAGAGTGTACGATCGAAGGTCGCGCCGCCGTCGGTCGATTCGAGCACCGTGTAGAAGGTGCCCCCGTCCCCGGCGGCCAGCCCCGCCGCCAGGACCCGCGCGCCGTCGCTGGGGTCGACGAACAGATCCTCGGCGAGCTGCGCCGCCAACAGGCCGCCCGCCGTCTGCCAGTCGCAGGCGTCGTCGTCGGAGAAAACCAGCTTGCCGGTCGACACCGCGTAGAGACGGTCCGCCGGCGCGGGGCCCATCTGATAGAGGTGCCCGTAGCTCGTCGCCGCCTGCTCGCACGACCAGAGCCAGGTGCGACCGCCGTCCATGGTGGAGACGAGGCCGAAGTTTGTGGCCAGGATGATCTCCCCGGGGCGATCGGCCGGGGCGAGCACGCTCTGCCCGTTGGGAAACGCGCCGTCCGCGCGGGCCCCGTGCGGCGCCAGCACCACCACCGCCGCCAACGCCCAGCTCCTCGGCCCGTACCCCCTCACGTTGGTAAGGTGGCGCCGGGGATGGCTCGGCGGAAGGCTCAGCCCGCGGCTGGGCCCGGAAGCTCGACCGTGACGTCTCCCGCGCCGACCCGCGCCTGGCAGGAGAGCCGGAGCTTGTTGATGAAGTAGACGTTGCCGAGGTGCTTGCGCTCGGCCGCATTGAACGGGGAGAGGTGCGCCTCGCCGCCCGCGATCTTCACCCGGCAAAGACCGCAGGTCGCCTTGCCGACGCAGGCGGTGGCGACCTCGATGCCGGACCGGCGCGCCACCTCGAACACCGATTCGCCCACCGCGCACTCGACGCGAACGCCCGAAGGCAGGAAGGTGCCCGAAGGCAGGAAGGTGATCGACGGCAAGCTCAGCCTCTCTTTGTCGGCACGGGCCCCGGCGTGGGCGGCGGCGCGGCGTCCGGCCAGTGCGAGAGACCCACGCGGTTCCCCTCGGGGTCGGCCACGTAGAGGGTGTAGTCGGTCCGGTGAACGACGGCCACGCCCGCCGCGCCCAATCGCGCCTCCCAGTCGCCCCGCGCGACAGGCGGGATGGCGACGGCGACCATCAAGTAGCCGGCCGGACGATCGCCGGCCTCCCCGGCGTCCCTGGCCGCAGCGGCCACCCGCTCGAGCGCCAGGAAGGCGCCCCGGCCGAGATCGAGCCAGACCGAGCGGTCGCCCGAGCCGTCGGGGGCCGGCCAGCGGCGCAGCACCGGCAAGCCGAGCACCTCCGTGTAGAACGCCTCGCAGCGGCCGAGGTCGCGCACGCCGACGGCGACGTGGTGAACGCCGCCCGGCGCGGCGGGTTTCATTTGCGGGCGCCGAGCTTGACGATCCGCTTCCACTCGGCGGCCGTCACCGGCTGGACCGACAGGCGGCTCCCCTTGCGCAGGAGCACCATGTCGCCGAGCGCCTCGTCGGCGCGCAGCTCGGGGAGCGTCACGGGCCGCGGGAACTTCTCATCGAAGGCGATGTCCACGGCGAACCAGCGCGGGGCGTCGGGCGGGCTGCCGGGATCGCAGTGGCCGTCCTTGGGATCGAACTGCGTCGGATCGGGATACCCGGTGCGGGCCACCCGCGCCAGACCGACCACGGCCGGCGGGTTGGCGCTCGAGTGATAGAAGAGCACGCCGTCGCCCAGCGAGATCTCGTCACGCAGGAGGTTCCGCGCCTGGTAGTTGCGCACGCCGTCCCAGCGGGTGGTGCCGTTCTTGGCGCGGGCGAGATCGTCGATCGAAAACGTTTCGGGCTCCGACTTCATCAGCCAGTAGCGGGACATGGCGTCTCTTTATCATCCATTGACGCTCACGGGGCGGCGGTTAGACTTGGGTGACCCGTGAGGCATATCGCCCACGGGAAAACCCGCCGGGAGCTGAAGGCCTCGGCGACAGGGAAGAGCCAAAGGAGAACGAACATGCACGGACACGTGATGTCCTGGTGGCGCGGCCGGCCAGAGAGCGGCTGCGGGGGCTGGAGCTGCGGCCCGGGTGACTCGCGGCACTGGGGTGGCGGCGGCCGCCACCACCCCGGCGGAAGCGGCGGCGACGACGACAACGAGGGCGACGGCGCGGGCTTCGGCGGCGGCGCGTTCGGGGTGCGGCGGCCGTTGCGGTTTCTGGCCTACAAGCTGGAGCTGGACGAGCGCCAAGTGGCGGAGCTGGCGCGCGTCCTCGGTGACCTGAAGACCGAGCGGGCGCAGGGCGAGGTCGACCGGCGGCGCTCGCTGTCGGGGTTCGCCGACGCGGTCGCCGGGCCGACGTTCGACGCGGAGCGGGCCAGGGAGTCGGCCTCGCTGCGGGTCACGACGGCCGAACGGCTGCGAGACGCCGTCACGGCGGCGCTCGCCAAGCTGCACGCCCTGCTCGACGACGACCAGCGCGAGCGCCTCGCCTATCTGATCCGAACGGGCGTCTTGACCCTATAAGCGAAACCCACAGGTCCCATTAGCGCGAGCGACGGCGGCGCGATATCTTTCCCAGATGTCCGCGTCGCCGTCGTTTGAGCTCCGCAAAGTCGAGAAGCCGAAACCGCGTCCGAAAGACAGCGAGCTGGTCTTCGGGCGCACGTTCACCGACCACATGGCGATCGTCGACTACGACGCCGAGCGGGGATGGTTCGATCCGCGCATCGTGCCCTACGGCCCGCTGGCGCTCGACCCCGCGGCGGCGGTCTTTCACTACGCGCAGGAGATGTTCGACGGGCTCAAGGCCTTCCGCGGCGTCGACGGGAAGGTGCGCCTCTTCCGCGCCGACCGGCACTGCAAGCGCCTCCACGGCGGGGCCGAACGGCTGTGCATCCCGGCCGTCGATCCGGAGCTGTCACACGCGGCGATCCGCGGGCTGGTCTCGGCCGATCGCGACTGGGTGCCGTCGTCGCCGGGGACGTCGCTCTACATCCGGCCCACGGTCATTGCCAGCGAGCCCTTCCTGGGGGTGCGCCCGGCCAAGCGCTACATCTTCTTCGTGATCGCCTCGCCGGTCGGCGCCTACCACGGCGAGGCCTTCGCGCCCGCCAAGATCCTGGTCGAGGACCGGTACGTGCGCGCGGCGGTGGGCGGCCTCGGCGCGGTGAAGGCGGGCGCGAACTACATCGCCAGC
>DASYEX010000127.1:0-14950 GCA_036498765.1 Polyangia bacterium | reverse complement strand
GATCGGCCACCGTGGCGTTGCGGGTCCTTTGCATCGACGACGACGTCCGCCTGTACGAGCTGCTGGCGGCCTACCTCGAGCCGAACGGCGTGACGCTGGTGCACGCCGCCGACGGCCCGAAGGGGCTGGCGGCGCTCGGGGCGGACGTCTTCGATGCGGTGCTGCTCGACGTGATGATGCCGGGGATGGACGGACTCAGCGTCTGCCGGCGCATCCGCGAGCAGAGCCGGGTGCCGATCATCATGCTCACGGCGCGCGGCGACGAGGCCGACCGGGTGGTGGGCCTCGAGCTCGGCGCCGACGACTACGTCCCCAAACCGTTCTCGCCCCGCGAGCTCCTGGCGCGGCTGCGGGCGGTCCTGCGGCGCGCCCAGCCAGCCGCGAGCGGCGCCGAGATCGTCGTCGGGCGGGTGGCGATCGACGTCGGCGCCAGGCAGGTGCGCGTCGGCAACGAGCCGGCCGATCTGACCGGGTTGGAGTTCGACATCCTGGTCGCGCTGGCGCGGCGCCCCGGGCGCGTCGTTCCGCGGGAGACGCTTCTCGGCGAGGCGGGGCGCCAGGACGTGACGGTCAGCGACCGGACTGTCGACGTCCACGTCTCGCACCTGCGCCGCAAGCTCGGCGACGACCCCAAGACGCCGCGGCTCATCAAGACCGTGCGCGGCGTCGGCTATGTGCTGTCGCCCGAAGCGGCGCGGGACGCCGGCGCGTGAAGCGAGACTGGCCACCGCGCGGGCACGGGCACGGATGGCCGCCCTGGCACGGCCCCTGGCGGCTGTGGCGCCACCTCGATCCCGCGCTTCGTGAGCGGATCGTCGCCGAGCTTCGCACCGCCTACGGCGAGCGGTTCGGCCGGCGCCATCCGTGGGACCGCGTCCTGCATGAGGCGATGGGCCGTCGACCGGGGTGGCGGCACCGCATCGGCTGGGAGCTGCGGCTGCACTACGGGGCCCACCTGCACCGGCGGCTGTTCCTCTGGTTCGGGGCGGCGATCTTCCTCACCGTCATCGCCACCGCGACGGCGGCGCACTTCGGCCACGCCTGGCTGGCGGCCCACCGGCTGCGGGCCCTGTTGTTGTTCGGGATTCCAGCGGCAGTGCTGTGGATGGCCGCCGGGCGGGTGGCGCGGCGGATCTCCCGTCCTCTCTACGAGCTGACGCGCGCCGCGCAGGAGCTGGGCGAGGGGAACCTCAAGGCGCGCGTCTCGGCGGCGGGGTTCGGCTTCGACGAGACGGCCGTGTTGTCGTCCGCCTTCAACGAGATGGCGTCGCGGCTCGAGCGCCAGCTCGCCGAGGAGCGCGAGCTCCTGGCCTCCGTCTCGCACGAGCTGCGCACCCCCCTGGCCCGGATTCGACTGCTCATCGAGATCGCGCGGCAGTCATCATCTTCGGGGACCCTGGGAGGGTCCCCGAACCCCCCCGCGACGGGCTCCGGCGAGCAAAGCTCGCCTCCGCCCACGCGATCGACCTCGCCTCCACCCACGCGATCGACTGACCCCGTGGATGCGCGCACGCTGGATGAGATCGAGCACGAAGCGATCGAGATTGACGCCCTCGTCGGGGAGCTGCTGGCCAGCGCCCGGATCGAGTTCCAAGCGGTGGCGCCCAAGCCGCTGGAGGCGGTCGAGGTGGCGCGCCGGGCGCTCGAACGCGCCGGAGAGGACGCCCCGAAGCTGGCCCCGCCGGCGACGCCGATCCCCTTCGCCGCCGATCCGACGCTGGTCGGGCGGGCGCTCGCCAATCTCATCGACAACGCGCGCAAGCACGGCGGCGGCCTCGACCGGTTGACGGTGCGCTCCGACGGGACGATCGTGGCGTTCGAGGTCTCCGATCGCGGCCGCGGCTTCGCGCCGGGCGACGAGACGCGCGTGTTCGAGCGCTTCTATCAAGGCGCCGATCCGGAGGCCGGGTCGCGCGGCTCCCTCGGGCTCGGCCTGGCGCTGGTCAGGCGGATCGCGGACGCCCACGGCGGCCGTGCCCAGGCGGCCAACCAGTCGGGGGGCGGCGCGCGGGTCGTCCTCGAGCTCCCCCTCGCGCCGCCGGCTGCGCGGGCCAGGCCCTAGGCCCGGGACACGTCCGCGACGTCGATTCTCGAGATCCGGGAGCGCGTTTCGCGTGTACCAAAGTATGAGCCTCGGCTTGTCTCATGGAAGCGGCCTCGTTCCCCATCCGCCCGGCGGCCCCGCGCCGGTTCGCCGGCGCTAGCGTCGGGCCGCCGGTGGAGAGTCGAGTGGACGAGGCGGCCTGGCTGGAAGCGATCGCGACGCGCGCCGATCGCGCGGCGTTCGCGCAGCTCTTCCGTCGCTATGCTCCGAAGATCAAGGCGCACCTCCGGGCGCGCGGCGCGGCCGGGGCCGCGGCCGACGAGCTGACGCAGGAGGTGATGCTGGTCGTCTGGCGAAAAGCGAGGCTCTACGACCCGGCGCGGGGCAGCGTGGCGGCCTGGCTCTACACGATCAGCCGAAACTCTCTGGTCAACCAGGCGCGCACGGCGCGCAGGCGCCCGGACGAGGCCGCGCTGGCCGACGCCTTCCCGGAGCCGGACCCCCCGCCGACCAGCGAGCAGGCCCTCATGGCGGCCCAGCTGCGGCAGTCGCTTGCCGGCTCGCTGTCCGAGCTGCCGCCGGAGCAGCGGGAGATCCTGGAGGGCGCGTACTGGCGCGGTCAGACGTTGCAGGAATGTGCCGTGGAGCGCCAGATTCCGCTCGGGACGGTGAAGACGCGCGTGCGGCTGGCCCTGGAGCGGCTGCGCGGCTTGATGAATGGTCAGGCCAGGAGCACGGAAGAATGACCCCCACCCATCACGTTCCCGAGCACGCGTTGGTCGAATTCGTGACGGGGGCCGGTACCGAAGGCGCGGCGCTGGCCTTCGCCTGTCACGTCGCGCTCTGTCTGAAGTGCGCCGCGGAGGTCGCGTCGCTGGAGGGGCTGGCCGGCACGATCCTGGCCGCGGGGGCGGGACAAGATCTCGCGGCGGGCGCGCTGGAGGCAATCCTCGCGCGTCTCGACGAGACGCCGCAGCTCCCGGCTGCGTCCCGCCCGGCCCCGTCGGCGCCGGCTTTTCTGGCCCCCTGCAAGTTGCCGGCGGCGCTGCTGAGCGTTCTGCCGAGGAACGACGGATGGCGTACCGTCGTCCCCGGGATGCGGGTGGTCGACCTGCCGATCGTCGTCCCCGACGGCGCGGTTCGGCTGGTTCGCTTCAAGGGGGGCGTGACCATCCCCTTCCACGATCACGGAGGCCCCGAGTACATCGTGGTGTTCACCGGCGCGCTCGAGGAGGAGGACGATGGCCGCCGGTTCGCGCGCGGCGACGTCTCCATTCGGCTGCCCGGGGAGCGGCATGAGCAGCGGGCCGTTCCAGGCGAGCCCTGCGTCGCCCTGGTGGTCAACGAGGGAGCGCTGCGTCCGCTCACGCTGCGCGGCCGCCTGCTGCTGGCGATCGCGCGCGCTCAGGGTCCTCGCCGAAAATAGCCGGACCACAGATCCAAATCGCCGTTCCGCACCTACCTTCCGGCGTGACGTTTTTCAAAACCAACGCTTGGAGGAGACGAATGAGACGATCGATGAAGCTCGGGGTCTGCCTGTTGGTGGGAGCGCTGGGTCTGACTGGAGCGTGCAGCTCGAGCTCGAACGGGAGCGGCACCGGCGGTGGTGGCGGCGCGGCGACCGGCGGGACGACGGGAGCCGGGGGCCTCGCGGGCGGCGGCGCCACGGGCGCGGCGGGTGCCGGCACGCTCTACCTGAAGTACGGCGCGGCGATCCCCAAGGTCGTCGACGACGCGGTCGCCGGTCTGACCGCCGACTGCGAGCTGGCCCCTTACTTCGCGGTCGTGGGCACGACCGGCCACGATTCGGTGGCGCGTCTCAAGAGCTGTCTGCGCCTCCAGTTCACCGCGCTGTTCGGCGGGCCCGCCACGTACCCGGGCGTCAACGACGAGGGGGATACCTGCGCCTCGATGACCGTCATCCACACGGGCCTCGACATCCCGGCCGACAAGTTCGATCGCTTCGTGACCGACTTCGGGGCGGTGCTCAAGGCCGATGGCGTGGCCGACGCGGACATCGCCACCATCGCGACAGCGGTCATGGGACTCGAGGCCCAGATCGTTTCTGCGACGCCGGTGGAGAAGTCGAGCTGCACCGACGCGTCGGTCGGACAATGAAACACCTCGCCCGGACCGGCGCGGTCACTCTAGGAGCCGCGCTCGGGTTGGTGGGCGTGATGGGGTTTCTCCACACGCCCTACGGCCGCCCGCTCATGCGCCGGTTGGGGATGGCCTGCCCGGCGACCAGGGTGTCACCGGCGCAGGTCGAGGCGGTGCGCCTGCGCGCGGTTGCGACGCTGCGGGGCGACCGTCCGTCGCCGGCGCGCCCGGCGCTGGGGCAGAGCCTGGACGTCAGCCGTGCCACGGACGTGATGGGCTGGGGCCGCGCGCGCGGCCTCGGATGCGTCGAGGCGACGCGCCCGCTTCACGCGATCACCTGCGCCGGCGCGGCCGATCCGACCGCGAGAGATCCGAAGGCGCCCCCCGTCGACCAGCTCGTCTTCGCCTTCGCCCCTGACGGTCGCCTGGTCAGCGTCGATCGGTTGCGAAGCCGCCTCACGCCGGTCGAGGCGACGCGGCTCTTTGGCGAGGCGGCCGACCAACTGCTGGCCGCGCTGGGCCCGGGCCAGGTGGTCGGCGACGCCTCGCCCGACTACCTGGCCAGCGGGTCCATGCACGGCGCCCGGCTCGCCTATCGTTTCGTCGACTACCTGGCCACCGTCACCGCCATGAACGTCGGGGGCCGCATCGTGATGCACGAGCTGTACGAATCCGCGCGCGGAAGCTGACCCGGCGAGCGCGCGGCCGGGCTTTCCCTGGCCGCGCTTGTGTTTACACTCGTGGCCATGAGCGATCCGAGAGTCGAGCCGCAAACCGCGACCCAGCCGGCGGCGCTGGCCGAGACGCGCACCGTCGAGAGCGTCCATCGCAGCACCACCTTTCACTGGGTCGGCAACGGGTTCTACGTGTCGACCTACTTCCCCAGCGAGCAGCTGACGCCCGAGCAGACCAGCCCGTTCGTCCTCATGGACTACGGGCCGGCGAAGGACTTCTCGCCGCTCCAGCACGGCAAGCGGGGCGTCGGTTGGCATCCGCACCGCGGCTTCGAGACGGTGACGCTGGCCTGGCAGGGGGCGGTCGCCCACCGTGACAACGCCGGTCACGCGGGCGTCATCGGCCCCGGCGACGTCCAGTGGATGACCGCCGGCGGCGGGATCTTCCACGAGGAGTACCACGAGGAGAAGTTCAGCCGTAGCGGCGGCGCCATGCACATGATGCAGCTGTGGGTGAACCTGCCGCGCAAGGACAAGGCGGCGGCGCCCAACTACCAGCCGATCACGGCGGCGCAGATCCCGCGCGTCGAGCTTCCGGACGGCCGGGGCGCCGCCCGCGTCATCGCCGGGACCTTCCGCGGCGCCACCGGGCCGGCCAAGACCTTCACGCCGATGACCATGCTGGACGTGACGCTGTCGGGGGGTGGAGAGCTCCCCGTCGAGCTCCCGCGCGGCTGGAATGCCCTGGCGGTGGTGGCCAAGGGACGCGTCCGGGCCGGCGCCGAGGAGGCCGGGACCGGCGAGCTGCTGCTGTTCGCGCGCGACGGCGAGCGCCTGCTGCTGACCGCCGACGAGGAGAGCCATGTGATCGTCCTCGGCGGTGAGCCGATCGACGAGCCGGTGGTCGCCTACGGACCCTTCGTCATGAACAGCTTCGACGAGATCCGCCAGGCAGCATCCGACGTCCAGGCCGGCCGTTTCGGCCCGGTTCCCGACTAGAAACGGCGCTCGTCGCGCTGGCATCGAATGCGTCGTGACTCTGACGCGCCCGGGGTCCTCAAGGGCGCGGCCTCGACCGTCGAAGATCGCTCTCCATGCAGAGACGCTTGTTCGGCGCGTTCCTCGTCGCCGAAGGCTATGTCACGGAAGCCCAGTTGAGCTTGGCCCTCGAATACCAGCGCCGGCTGCGCCAGGCGCGGCTCGGCGACATCCTGGTGGCCCAGGGCGCGATCCCTCGCGAGATGCTCGAGCGCGCCGCGCTGGACCAGATGGACGTCGCCGGCGGCCACCGCCTGCGCCTCGGCGAGTTCCTCGTCGGTGAGGGCTTGCTGCGCGAGGCCGACGTCGCGCGCGCGCTGGCCCAGCAAGAACGCGACCGCGGCAAGCGCCTCGGCGAGTTGCTCCTCGAGCTCGGCTTCCTCACCACCCAAGCTCTCGCCCAGGCGGTTCGCGCCCAGATCGAAGACCTCCACGAGCGCTGACGGGGCGGGGGCCGCCGTTGGGAGCGCGCTCGCTTCATGGGATCGGTGGGACCCTCCACGCTGACAGCTTTGGAGGTGCCGAAATGAGCAACGTCGGATTACCCGAGCGCGCCACGCAGAAGCGGATCAGCGCCCTGTTCCGCGCGGGCCTCTAGCGAAATGACTTCTGCAGCTCGTCGAGCTTGGCGCTGCCGGGGCAGAGCTTTTCGAACGGCACCTGCGACAGCGGGACGTCGGTGGTGCCGCTGAGGTCGTGCATGTCGCGCGAGCTCGGGTCGACGAAGAAGAGCCCGGTGGGGACCTCGCCCTTGCTGCGGTGGCGCTCCACCTCGTCGGCCGCGGCCTGGCGGTTGCCGGTGTCGTAGTCCTCGGCCAGCTTGCGGAGGCGCACGGTGCTCCCGTCATGCAGCTGCACGCTGACCGCCGAGCCGGCCGCGTAGGTGGTGGTGATCTCGGTGGCCGGCGGGACGAAGTCGGCGCCAACGAAGTCGGTCGAAATGACCGGCAGCATCCTCTTGCGCGTGTTGAGGTAGCTCTTGGTCGACCCTTCGTGGTCGTTGAACGTCACGCAGGGGGAGAGCACGTCGATGAGCGCGAAGCCCTTGTGGGCGAGGCCCGCCTTCAGGATGGGGACCAGCTGGGCCTTGTCGCCGGAGAAGGCGCGCGCCACGAAGCTGGCCCCGAGCTCGAGCGCCAGCGACACCGGATCGATGGGGCTGAACTGGTTGGCCTCGCCGCGCTTGCTCTTGGTGCCGACGTCCGCGGAGGCGGAGAACTGCCCCTTGGTCAGGCCGTAGACGCCGTTGTTCTCGATCACGTACAGCATGTCGAGGTTGCGGCGGATGGCGTGAATCAGCTGGCCGACCCCGATCGACAGCGAGTCGCCGTCGCCGGAGATGCCGATGTAGGTCAGCGACCGGTTGGCGGCGTTGGCGCCCGTTGCGATGGAGGGCATGCGGCCGTGCGCTGAATTGAAACCGTGCGCCCCCGCCACGAAGTAGGTGGGCGTCTTCGAGGAGCAGCCGATGCCGGAGAGCTTGGCGATCATGTGCGGCGGCGTCTCCAGCTCGTAGAACGCCCGCACGATTGCCGCGGTGACCGAATCGTGGCCGCAGCCGGCGCAGAGGGTCGACGGAGACCCTTCGTAGTCGCGGACGGTCAGCCCCAGCTTGTTGGGGCGCAGGTGCGGGTGGATGACGGCCGGCTTGAGGGAGGGCATTTTCTAGCGGTGCTCCAGTGGGGACAATTGGACAGTGATGCCGTCGATGACGTGGCGGCTCGAGAGCGGGAACCCGCCGTAGACCAGCACCGAGCGCAGCTTCTCCTTGGGCGCGCTCGTCTCCATGGTCAGGAGCGTGCGGAGCTGGGCGTCGCGGTTCTGCTCGACGACATACACCCGGTCGTGGGCGGCGAGAAAGGCCTCCACCTCGGCGCCAAAGGGAAAAGCGCGCACCCGCAGGTAGTCGGCGATGATCCCGCGCTCGGCCAGCACCGCCACCGCCTCGCGCACGGCCGGGTCGCAGCCGCCCAGTGAGATGATGCCGAACTTGGCGTCGACCTGCTTGTTGACGACGGCCGCCGGGACGGCCGCCGCGGCCGCCTTGTGCTTCTTGAGCAGGCGGTCCATCACCTCCTGGTACTCGTCGGGGACCTCGGTGTAGCCGCCCAGCTTGTTGTGGCCCGAGCCGCGCGTGAAGAACGCCCCCTTGCTGTGCACGCCCGGCAGCGTGCGCCCGGCGACGTGGTCTTCATTTTCGGGAGAATAGCGAAAGAACTTGGTCATCTTCTCGAGCTCGCTCGCGCCCAGCACGCGGCCGCGGTTCGGGCGGTAGCCGTCGTCCCACTTGAGCCGCGGGCAGACCCAGTCGTTCATCCCGATGTCGAGGTCGGAGAGGAGAAAAACCGGCGTCTGGAACCGCTCGGCCAGGTCGAAGGCCTCCACGGTCAATGAGAAGCACTCGGCCGGGCTGCTGGGGAAGAGCAGGATGTGCTTGGTGTCGCCGTGCGAGGCGTAGGCGCAGGCGAGGATGTCGCCCTGCTGGGTGCGCGTCGGCATGCCCGTCGAGGGGCCGGTGCGCTGGACGTCGATGAGCACCGCCGGGATCTCGGCGTAGTAGGCCAGGCCGATGAGCTCGCTCATCAATGAAATGCCGGGGCCGGCCGTCGAGGTGAAGGCGCGGGCGCCGTTCCACGAGGCGCCGATCACCATCCCGATGGCGGCCAGCTCATCCTCCGCCTGCACGATGCAGTAGTTGTTCTGGCCGGTCTCCGGGTCCTTGCGGTACTCGGCGCACAGCTCCTTGAACGAGTCCATCACGCTGGTGGCCGGGGTGATCGGGTACCAGGCCGCCACCGTGGCGCCGGCGTAGAGGCAGCCGAGCGCGGTCGCCGTGTTACCGTCGATCAGGATGCGGTCGTCGGTGGCGTGCATCTTCTCGAGCCGGATCGGCAGCGGGCAGTCGAAGTTCTCGAGGGCGTAGTCGTAGCCGGCGCGGATGGCCTTGTGGTTCGAATCGCGCAGCGCCTTCTTCTTGGAGAACTTCTCGTCGAGCAGCTCCTCGATGACGCCCATGTCGATGTCCAGCAGCGCCACCAGCGCGCCCAGGTAAGCGATGTTCTTCATCAGGATCCGCTCGCGCGAGTCGTGAAAAATCTGATTGCAGAGCCGGGCCAGCGGCACGCCGATGAAGGTGATGTCCGGGCGCGCCAGGTGCGCGTCGAGCGGCCAGCTCGAGTCGTAGAGCAGCGTCCCGCCCGAGCGGACCTCCTTGACGTCGCGCCCGTAGGTCTCGGCGTTCATCGCCACCACCAGGTCGTAGTCGAGCGCGCGCGCCGTGTGCCCGGCCTTGCTGACCCGCACCTCGTACCAGGTCGGCAGCCCCTGGATGTTCGAGGGGAAGAGGTTCTTGCCCGAGACGGGGATCCCCATCCGGAAGATGGCCTGCATCAACAAACCATTGGCGCTGGCCGAGCCCGTGCCGTTGACGTTGGCCAGCTTGAGCGCGAAGTCGTTGGTCCGGATCACCTGCTTCTGGTGCACGCGATTCCTCTACTTTTGCCCCACGACCTGTCCGGCCTGGGGCAGAACCAGCTCGAGCCGCGCCATGTCCCAGGCCGCCGTCGGGCAGCGTTCGGCGCACAGGCCGCAGTGGACGCAGACGTCCTCGTCCTTGACCATCACCCGCCCGGTCTGCGGCAACCCGCCCGAAACGAACAGAGGCTGGCTGAGGTTCGCCGCCGGTACGGTGAGCTGCTGGCGCAGGTCCGGCTCCTCGGCGTTCGGCGCGATCGTCAGGCAGCTGGTCGGGCAGACGTCGACGCAGGCGTCGCACTCGATGCAGCGCTTGTCGGTGAAGGCGGTCTGCACGTCGCAGTTGAGGCACCGCTCGACCTCGCGCGCGGTCTGCTCTGGGTCGAAGCCCATCTCCACTTCGATCGAGAGCTGCTTGAAGCGCTCGCGCAGATCGACGTGCTTCATCTTCTGTCTGTGCGCGGGGTTGTAGTCGTTGCTGTACGACCACTCGGTGAGCCCCATCTTCTGGGTGATGAGGTTCATGCGGGCGGGCGGCCGCTCGCTGAGCGCCACGCCCTGACAGTGGTTGTGGATCGAGATGGCCGCCTCGTGCCCATGGGCGACCGCCCAGATGATGTTCTTCGGCCCCCAGGCGGCGTCGCCGCCGAAGAAGACGCCGGCGCGCGTTCCAGCCATGGTCTTCTCGTCGACCTTGGGCATGTCCCACTTGCCGAACTCGATCCCGATGTCGCGCTCGATGAAGGGGAAGGCGTTCTCTTGCCCGATGGCGACGATGACGTCGTCGGCGGGGAGCACGATCTTCTCCGGCTTGCCGGCGTTTGCACCTTGGCCGGGACGCTCGAACTCCATCCCCACCAGCTTCCCGCCTTGGAGCACGAAGCGGGTTGGGACGTGGTTGACCAGGATGTCGACCTGCTCTTCCTCGGCGTCCTCCAGCTCCCAGGGCGAAGCCTTGAAGTGCTGGCGGTCGCGCCGGGCCATGACCTTGACGTCCTTGCCGCCCAGACGCCGCGCCGTCCGGCAGCAGTCCATCGCCGTGTTGCCGACGCCGATGATGAGCACCCGCTCGCCGATCTTGTCGATGTGATCGAAGGCGACGCTCTCCAGCCAGTCGATGCCGATGTGGATGTGAAGGGCCGCCTCCTTGCGCCCGGGCAGATCCAGATCCTTGCCGCGCGGCGCGCCCGATCCGACGAACACGGCGTCATAGCCCTCGGCCAGCAGCGCCTTCAGGCTCTGCACGGGCGTCTCGTAACGGACCTCGGCGCCCAGGTCGACGATCATGGCGATTTCTTCGTCGAGCACGTGAGCGGGCAGGCGGAAGCTGGGGACGTTGGTCCGCATGAGGCCGCCCGGCCGGGCGTTCTTCTCGAAGATCACCACCTCGTAGCCGAGCGGCAGCAGATCGTTGGCCACCGTCAGCGAAGCCGGCCCGGCGCCGATGCAGGCGACGCGCTTGCCGTTCTTGGGGGCGACCTTGGGAAGACGATCCCGCACGTCCCCCTTGAGATCGGCGGCCACGCGCTTGATGCGGCAGATAGCGACCGGCTTGTCTTCGATGCGCCCGCGCCGGCAGGCCGGCTCACAGGGGCGATCGCAGGTCCGCCCCAGGATCCCGGGGAATACGTTCGACTCGCGGTTCAGGATGTACGCGTCGTCGTAGCGCCCCTGCGCGACCATCCGGATGTACTCCGGCACGTTGGTGTGCGCCGGGCAGGCCCACTGACAGTCGACGACCTTGTGGAAGTAGTCGGGGTTGCGGACGTCTGTAGGCTTCACTCGGAAAAACTCACGAGCACGACAAGGGAGAAAACATGCGGCCAGCGTGCATATGCAGCGGGGCCGGATCTACGCCTATGGGGCCACGAACGCAAGCGGGGGCCAAGCTGGAGGATGCTACCACGCCCCCTTTTTCGCGCCATTTTCTCCGGGCCGGCATCCCCGGGACAAGAAACGAGAGTCGGCGGCAGAAAACGAGAGGCCGGACCTGACTCTGGCGTGGGGGGGGATTCGCGGGCAAGCTTCGCGCGGCAACCTCTACCGGACAACGGAACAAGGAGAACACTTCATGGCTCTGCACATCGGCAGCTTGGCCCCCGACTTCGAACAGGACTCGACCGAGGGGAAAATCAAATTTCACGAATTCCTGGGCGACAAGTGGGGGGTGCTGTTCTCGCACCCGGCTGACTTCACGCCCGTCTGCACCACCGAGCTCGGTCGCGTCGCCAAGCTCAAGAGCGAGTGGGACAAGCGCAACACCAAGGTGATCGCGCTCTCGGTCGACCCGCTGGCTTCCCACCAGGGGTGGATCGGCGACATCGAGGAGACCCAGGGGACGAAGATGAACTTCCCTATTCTTGCAGACGCCGACAAGAAGGTGGCGAAGCTCTACGACATGATCCACCCGGAGGCGAGCGACACGGCCACCGTCCGCTCCGTGTTCGTGGTCGACCCCAAGAAGAAGATCCGCCTCATCATCACCTACCCGGCGAGCGCGGGGCGGAACTTCGACGAGATCCTACGGGTCATCGACTCGCTCCAGCTCACCGACAGCCATTCGGTGGCGACGCCGGTCGACTGGAAGGACGGTCAGGACGTGGTGATCGTCCCGTCCCTGAAGGACCCCGCGGTCATGAAGCAGAAGTTCCCCAAGGGCTGGAAGGAACTGAAGCCCTACCTGCGGATGACGCCGCAGCCGAACAAGTAACCCGCGAGCGCCCGGCCGGGAGGGGCTTCGGTCTCTCCCGGTCCGCGGGCGCGCCCAAGCGCTTTGCGGGCTGGGCGCGCTAGGTCTTGGTCAGCGCGTCGCCCTTGCCGGCCATGTCCACGTGGCTGCTCGAGCCCCCCGTGCCGCTGGCATCGTTGCCGTTGTTGTCGGTGGCGCAGGCGATCGGAATAATCACGATGCCGAGGCCGAACAGAACCCAGAACATGAAACCTGTGATCTTTCGCATGTTTCCCTCGCGGTCTACCGGGGAGTATAGCGATCGGGGGGGGGCCGTCTAGGGCAATTGTTTGCTGGTTCTTGGCGCGATGGTTTGCGGAAACAGTCTGGCTTGACCCGCGATCCATATGGGGAATTCGGCCAACCCGCCCAGCGCCTGCAGCCGTTTGCCCAAGGGTTCCTCGATTATCAAAGGGGCCCGCGCGAGCTCCCGCAGCGCCCTCAGGGCGCGGCGCGTCCGGAACTCGGCGTGCACCGTGCGTGACAGCGTCCGGTAGAAGTCGCGCGAGTAGCGCCCCGGGCGGAGTGGATCGAGATCGTCGCTCTCGCGCCAGTTGCGCTTTTCCCCCAGACCCTCCCGGACGCGGGCGTGGAAGCGCGTTCCCGGCAGTGGGTAGCTGACCGAGATTCCGATCTCGTCGGGCGCGAGCTCGCGCACCAGCTGTCGCGTCATCTCGATCTCGGGCCACCCTTCCTCGGGGTAGCCGAACTGCAGGAAGAAGCCGATCCGGATCCCGGCGGCGCGCAGGCGCGCCACGGCTCCGCGAACGTCGTCGACAGTGATCCCCTTCTCCATCGCGTCGAGGACCGCCTGCGAGCCGGACTCGACGCCCATCCAGGCCTCGGCGCACCCGGCGCGGCGGAGGGCGTCGACGTTCTCGGCGGTCATCAGATCGGCGCGCGTCTGACAGAGGAACGGCGTGCGCAGGCCGGCGGCGGCGATCTTCTCGGCGAACGGGAGCAGCCAGCGCGCCTTGAGGCCGAAGATGTCGTCGCAGAACCAGAGGTGATCGGGCGCGTAGCGTTCGCGGAGGAGCCGGATCTCCGCGAGCACATTTTCCGGTGTCCGCGTGTGATAGGTGTTGCCGTAGACCGGCTTCGCGCACCAGTTGCAGAGGTAAGGGCAGCCGCGGGTGGTCACCACGTTGAGCGAGAAGTAGCCGTGCCGGCGCCGCCAGAACGCGCGGTAGCGAGCGATGTCGACCAGGTCCCAGGCCGGAAGCGGCAGCTCGTCCAGGTTCTTGAGCAGCGCGCGCGGCCCGGTCTTGCGCTTCATCCCCCGGTCCTTCCAGACCAGCCCGGCAACATCGTCGACCCTGGGGGCCTCACCGGCGGGGGCGGCCTCGAGGCGCCCGACGAGCTCGCCCAGGGTCAGCTCGGCTTCTCCGACGACCACGAAGTCGGCGCCCGCGTCCAGATAGGCTTCGGGCGCGTCGGCGGCGTCGTGCCCCGACACGATCACCCGGGCGCCGGCGGCCCGGGCGGCCCGCACCATGGCGAACGCCGCCTGCCGCATCCGACCGAGACACATCTTGGTGAACCAGTTGAAGACGTCGTCGTAGATGACCACGACGTCGGGGCGAAAGCGCGCCAGCGCCGGCTCGAATCCCTGGATGTCGTCGTCGAGCATCGGGTCATAGAGGCTGACCTCGTGCCCGAGGGCTCGGGCGTGCGCCGCGGCGGTGATGGTCGCGAGTGGCGGGTAAGGCTTGCCGATCGCCAGTTGCTTGCGATCGAAGCGCAACAGATGCCCGTGCGCGAACAGGACCCGTGCTCCCATGTGGCCCGGCCCAGTATAGCGCCCGGACACGGGCGCCGTCGGCCCACGCGGCCCTCGCGGGCTCGGCCGATGCCGCCGCACCGCCGGGGTGGTAAAAACGACCGCCGGCGCGCACATGGATCAGCAGACGGGCAGGGGTGAAGGGTCGGGCGCGGCGGCGTTCGACGCCATCGCCGATCTCTACGACGGGCTGTTCTCCCCGGACGCCAACCCCCTCATTCCGATCGTGCGCGAGCGCGTCTACCGGGCCCTCTCCCGTCATTTCGCGGCCGGATCGACGCTGCTCGAGCTCGGCTGCGGCACCGGCGAGGACACCCGGGCCCTCGTCGAGCGCGGCTACCGGATCGTCGCCTGCGATCCGGCCCCCGCGATGCTCGCGCAGGCGGAGACGAAGCTGCGCGCCGCCGGGCGGTCGGCCGCCGTTCAGTTCGTCGGTCTCGGCGTCGAGGAGCTGGCGGCGCGCTGGCCGTCGCTCGATCTCGCCGTCGACGGCGTGTTCTCGAACTTCGCCCCCCTCAATTGCGCGCTCTCCCTCGAGCCGGTCCGCCGACTGCTCGAACGCGCGCTCGCCCCTGCCGGCCGGTTCGTGGGGGTCGTCCTCCCGCGCGTCTGCCCGCTCGAGATCGCGCTGTTCCTCGCCCGCGGCGACGCGCGCACCGCCTTCCGCCGGTTTCGCCGCAATCCGATCGCGGACGTCGAGGGGCGCCGGTTCGCGATGCGCTACTACGGCGCGGGCGACTTCGATCGCGCGCTCGGCGGGCTCTGCCGGCGCGTCGAGACGCGAAGCCTCGGCCTCTGCCTGCCGCCGCTCAGCCTGGGGCCGGCGTTCGCGCGCGTCCCCGGTCTCTTGCCCGCCCTCGCGGCGGTGGAGGACGTGGTGAGCGGCTGGCCGGGCCTGAGGCGCGCGGGAGACCACGTGCTGCTCGCCTACGAGCGGGCGTGACATCACGTTCGGTGCGACCGGCCGCGCGGCTCTGCACGATTCGGTAAACCCCTTAAATTACCGGCGAAGAATATACCGACGCCTTAACAAAAACTTAGCGCAAACTTAGCGCGTTTGATTGTGAACCGCTGATAGCGTCCGACGCCCGAGGAGGCTACACCATGGGAAC
>DASYEX010000126.1:0-11499 GCA_036498765.1 Polyangia bacterium | reverse complement strand
TCGCGCGCTGGATCACCGTGGAGAAGGGCTTGGGTAGCCGCTGGATGAGCGCCCGGTCGGCCGCGCCCGGGCCATTCGCCGCCTGCACCAGCCGCTCGTAGACCCCCTCGGCGGTGTAGAGCGGGCTGCCGGTGCAGCAATAGAAGAGGACCAGCGCCAGCGAATAGAGGTCGGCGCGCCCGTCGACGTCCATCCCGCGCGCCTGCTCGGGGGCCATGAAGCTGACGTTCCCCTTCACCATCCCGATCTCGGTCTTGGTGACGCGCCCCTCGGCCGCCTTGACGATGCCGAAGTCGAGCAGCTTCACCTCGCCCTGAGCCGTGACCACGATGTTCTCGGGCGAGATGTCGCGGTGGACGATCTTGAGCGGCCGCCCCTGACCGTTCTCCAGCCCGTGCGCGTAGTCGAGCGCCTTCAGAACCTCGCGCGCGACGTAAGCGATGAGCTCGAGCGCCGGCGGCCGACCGTCGCGCCGGAAGCACTGATCGATGATTCGCCCGAGGTTCCGGCCGGCCACGTATTCCTCGGCCAGGAAGAAGCGGTTCTCCCATTGCCCGAAGTCGTGGACAGCCACGATGTTCGGGTGGTTGAAGGCGGCCAAGAGGTGTGCCTCGTCGCGGAACTGGGCGACCGCGGCGGGGTCGGCGGCCAGCTCCGGCTTGAGCCGCTTGATCACCACCGGCCGACGGAAGGTGCCGGCGCCGGTGGTCACCGCCGAGTAGATCTCGGCCATCCCTCCCTCGCCAATCCGCGAGACCAGCGTGTAGCGTCCGACGTGCGCAGGCCCGTCGGTGCGCGTGTCGCGCAACCCGCCCCCGCGCTGGCCTCGCGGGCGACGCGCCGAGAGCGCGGTGAAGCTCCCCAGCGCCAGCAGAACGCCGACGATCAAGATGGCGAAGCCCCCGCTCGGCAGCTGCGTGAGGGTGACGCCGGGGGGGGCCGGCACGGCGGCCAGGATTCTCAGATCGCTCGTGGCATCGCCCGGCAAGGCGCGCGCGGCCACGACGTAACCGTCGAAGGTCGCGACCTCCGAGATGGCAAGCGCCTGGGCGCCCTGGAGCGCCGCGCCGCCGGACAGGGTCCCGTTCGCGGTGCCGTCCTCGGGATTCGCGGACGAGATCACCAGCACCCGGCGTCCGTCGGAAAGACCGAGCGCGGCACCCGCGCGCTGGGCGGCGCCGTCGAGCACCCCCGCGTCGAGCGCTCGAACCGCCACCAGCACCGGCTCCGTCGAACGGCCCGCCAGCGCCACGGGAGCGGCGGAGACCAGGAGGACCTGACCGCGGGCGACCACCAGCGCGGAGCGCGCCCGCCCCGCCTGGCGCGCCTCACGGAGGAGGGCCCGGGCGTCGAATTCGGCTGGGAGGCGAGAGGCAACGACCGGCTGAGCGTCGACCACGTAGAGACCGAATCCGTCGACGGCGCGGCGGAACGACTCCCACCAGGGCTCGTTCAGCAGGAGGTCCGCCAGCGTCGTCGCATCGACCTTGGCGTCGAGCGCCGCCATCAGCCGCGGGTTGGCGGTGGCGTTCTGCACCTGAACGTCCAGGCTGCCCAGCAACGTCTGGACCGCGTCGCCGGCGCGCAGACCGGCGGCGCGCGCATCGTCGGCCCGACGCTCGGCGGCCCGCCCCGACCCGGCGCGCGCGAGCACGACCACCGTGGCGCCCGTCAGCGCCAAGAATGAGAGCGCCACCGCCAGCGCCGCCCCACGCGTTCTTGTCCGTCCCGCCATCAGGTCGTTCATCCTCGGAGGTTGCTCGCGCCTCTGGCCGTCGGGACGCTGGGGGCACGATCCCCGACGGCGATCGAGCTCGGCGCCCATCCTATCAGAAACATTTTTGGAACCCCGCGGCTCATTTCCCCGGCCCGTAAGTGTCCCGGGTCATAGGAGGCGGACCAAACTTCGAGTACAAGCGTGCCTGTGACGAAGCGGAGCGTCGGGTGGATCGCGGGTCTGGCGTGGCTCGGGGTGGTGATGGCCGGTTGCGGCGGTGCGTCGGGAAGCGCCAAGACCGACGGTGGCGCGGGACGGCCCGGCACCGCTGGTGCCGCGGGGGGGTCGGCGGGCAGCGCGGGAGCCGGCGGCGCCGCGGGGGCGAGCGCAACCGGCGCCGCGGGGGCGAGCGCAACCGGCGCGGCGGGAGCGAGCGCAACCGGTTCGGCGGGCGCGGGCGGCGGGGGCACAGCCGGCGGCGGCGGGAGCAGCACCCGCGACGGAGGGACCGCGGGCGCGGGCGGTGGGGGTCCGCAAGACGCCGGGTGCGGGACGAACAACCCCGATCCCTGCATTTGCGGCCGCCCCGACGCCAACGCGATCTCCGCGTCGGAGTGCGGGCGCGAAAGATCCTGCCACGACGCCGGCGGCGTCTGGGAACCCTACGTCGTATTTCGCCCCGAGGGCGGGAGCTACGGCCCGCGCTGCCAGTCGCCCGACGGCTCCGCCTTCGACGCCCGCTGACCCCCGCTGCCGCTCACCGGCAATGAAGGGGCCTCAGGGGACGAAGTTGACGAGCACCTTCTCTTCGCCGCGCAGGAGCTCCTTGGGAAAGCGCCACTTCTTGAGGTGCGCGCTGTAGCAGTGACGCACCTCCTTCGGCGCGGCGTCGGCCCCCAGGATCTGCACCACCTCGACGGCGCCGTTGGCGTCGAGCTCGAAGGCAGCCCCCAGCTCCTGCGGCAGCCCGCGGTCGGGATCGTCGAGGCAGTCGCGCAACTCCGAGACGCGCTTGGCCGCGAACGCGCGCAGCTCCTTCTTGCGCTGCTCCTCCTCGAGCGGCTTGGCTTCGGGAAGCGGCACCAGCGCCGCGGCCACGGGCGGCTTCTTGACGTGCCGCGGGCGCGCCGCCCCGGTCGCGCCGCCGCCGCCGCTCGACGCAGGCGGCGTGATGCAAGCGACCACCGGCGGGCAGACCGGCGCCGGCGGGGGTGCGGGGGGGACGATCCGGCGCAACGCCAGCCAGTACCCGCCCCCGCCGCCGGCGGCGAGCAACAGCACCGCCAGCGCGGCCAGCAGCCCCGGCCGGCGCTGGTCGTCGCGGCGCCGGCCCGGCACGCCGCCTTGGCGCAACCAGACCGGCAGATCGTTGGGGGACGGCATGGAGGGGACCGACGGCCCTCTCAGTGGGTGGCCAGCGCCGCGACGCTGGTGGCGAGCGCGCGCATGGTGCTGTCGGCCTTCGACCCGATGAGCGTGCAGAAGTCGCCGCTCTGTCCGGTCCCCGGGTTGGCGGCGTTGAGCGCCGCCATCAGCGGCGTGAAGTAAGCGTTCGCCGACGGGCCGATCACGTCGAATTCGTTCTGCGGGAACCCCGGGACGGCCCCGCAGCGTGTCTCGAACGCCGTCTCGCCCTCCCCTTCGCTGGTGGCGATCGCCACCTGGACCACCTTGGAGGGCGAGATGCTGCCAGAGCTGAACTTCAGCCAGGTGGCGCCGCCGTAGCCGTCCGTCTCGGCGAAGATGTCGCTCGGCGACTGGCCGTTGACGTCGCAGGCGTCGCTCGGCAGCTGGCACCGGCGCGGCAGCGGCTGCAGGTACACGATGATGAAAAGATCGTGCGGCGAGTCGAAGAACGCGCTGCGGTCGATCCCGCCCAGCTCGGGCGGCAAAGCGAAGGAGTTCAGCCCCTGGCCAAACGCGATCAGGTTCTGCGCCTCGCAGGTGACGCCGTCGCCGTCGAAGTTGTGCGATCCGGCCAGGAGCTGCAGCGCGGGCTGCAGATCGGCGTCGTCGATGTTCCCCAGCGTCCCCCCGAGGAGGTGGAGCAGGCTGTTGTAGTCCGTGACCCCAGCGTCGGCGTATTGGAGCAGGAGGCCCGCCAGCGCCAGCGTCGAGGGCGGCTGCTGGCTGGCGGCCGAGCGCCCGAGCAGCAGGCGCGGCCCGAACTGATCGCCGTAGGTCGCGATGAGCCCCATGTTCACGACTTGCAAAGCGCTGGGGAGATCGCCCAGGAACTGGGTCATGATCGAGGCGTACTGGCCGGACAGGTTGACCGACGAATACTGAAGGTTGGCCACGAACAGCACGCTCGCCTCGAGCGGCGGCGGCTGCGGCAGGGCATCGGGGCGAATCGGGATCGGCACCGGAAACGGCTTCGGCTTGGGCGTGCCGCCATCCTTACCGGGCGGGGTGACGATCGTGCAACCAGCCGACGCGGCCGCCAACGAGGCCAGCGTGGACAGGACGAGAGCGAGCAAGCGAGTCTTCATAGCGCCACCACCTTTCCTTTGTCTTTTACGGACGACGATTCCGAAGCGCTGGCCTCGCCCTGCGGCGCGCCGAGCCCGCGCGCGCGCAGCGCCTGCCGGAGCGCGCCGAAGGCGGCCCGGCGCGCGTCGGCGACTTCGCGGGGCGTCGCGCTGACGGCCAGCGAGAGGTCCTCCGCCAGCGCGGCGGCGACGCTGCGGGGCAGCACCGCCAGGACGCGGGTCCCGACCTCGGGCGCGGCGGCGCGCAGGAAGCGGGCCAGCGCCTCGGTCGGCAGGCCGGCCACCGCGGCACCGAGCACCTCCTCCGAGACCAGCTCGAAGGAGGCGTCGGTGATGAGCGCCGCCTCGACGGCGCGCGCCTTGACCGGATCGGCCCGGCGCATGGCATCGAGGATCTCGGCCTGCTCGGACAGCGGGCGCTCCTCGACCAGCTCGACCGCCAGATCGATCTCCCCCGTCTGCCCCGAGTCCATGTGCGCCTGCTCGATGGCGCGCGCCCGCAGCGTGGCCGCCACATCGAGGAGGTGTTCCTTGGAGAGCGACTTCGGCGAGCCGATCGCCGCGGCCAGTGCCGCGCGCTCGCCGGTCGATCGGCCTTCCAGGTAGGCGGCGCGCAGATGGGCCGGCGCGTAGCGCAAGGCCGCCGCCCGCACGGTCGGCGGCTCGGGATCGAGCAGCGCCGCCAGCCGCGGCGGCGAGAGGCCGAGCAGGAACGCGAACTCCTGCTCGACCGGATCCTCCGAGCCGACCATCCGGTGCTTCAAGATGCGCCGGTGAAGCTGGTCGACAATCTCTCGTGTGTTGGCGTTCGCGCGGCCGTCCACCAGCAGCGCGGCCGCCTCGCGCAGCGCCGGGCCACAGGCCGGGTCGCCGCGCAGATCCTCGACGATGCTCGGGCCGATGAGCTCGACCGCCACGGCGACCTTCTCGACCTGGTTCTCGCGCAGGAGCTCGCCCATCACGCGGCGGGCGAGCACGCGGTCCTCGCGCAGCGCGCGCCGGACCTCGGGGAGGTGATCGGCCCCGGGGGCCGCGGCGGGACCGCCGCCTGCGCCCTCCCGGCGATCGGGCGCCGTCCCCGCCTCGATGGCCCGCTTGGCCCGCCGATCGGCCAGCGTGCTGCCGAGCGCGAAGAGGAGCGCGCCGATGAGCAGCCCCAGGATCCCGAGCGCGATCGTCACGCTGAGCGGGATGCCGCGCGCGGGGGCCTCCTCGCGGGGGGCCGGTGGCGGCGGCGGGATTGCCGGGGCCGGCTGCGGCTCCGCGCGCGGCGCCGGTTGGGGCGGCTGCTGGGGATATGGGTAAGGCGGCATCTCCCGCTGCTGGGGCTGCGGCCGCGGCGTGGGAAACGCGAAGGTGCTCTCGCTGACCTCGACCGGGACGTCGAGCATGTCCAGCTTGCTCTTGACCAGGTTCTTGAGGTCCTTGCGGAACTGTGGCGGCAGCTTCGAATCGAGCGTCAGCGCCACCTCGACGTGGTCCACGACGAACTCCTGCCCCGGCGTCTGCTCGTCGAACCCCGGGATCGCCTCGGCGGAGATCGACTTGGCCACCCGGACGTCGATGTACTTCAGCTCCGCCTGGCCGGGCGCCATCTCGTCGAGGACGGGGCCGACGCGGCGCTGGATCTGCTCGCGCACGTTCGCCTCCAGCAGCTGCGAGTCGGCGCCGTACGGCGGCCGCCGCTCGGCGTGCGCCGCCACCGACAGCGCCATCACCAGCACCACCGCTCCCGTTCCGATATGGACCATGCGCTTCATTCGACCACTCCCAAGCTTAGTGGACCCTAATCACGACCCTACGGTTTTCGCTGCGCGCGCGCGTCTGCTGCGTCGCGTCTCCCTGGACGGGCGACGCCGGCCGCGTATCGGCGTAGCCCTGCGCGGACAAACGTTGCGGGCTGACCCCGATTGCGGTGAAGAGCTTGAGGACGTTGATGGCCCGCGCGCTCGACAGCTCCCAGTTCGAATCGAACCGCCCGGTGTGAATCGGGAGGTCGTCGGTGTGCCCTTCGATGGCGATCTGATAGCGGTTGTCGATCGTCGGCAGCAGCTTACCGACCCGATCGATCGCCTGGTGACCGGCGGCGGTGATCTCCGCCTGCCCGCTGTCGAACAGGAGCGCGCTCTTGAGCTCCATGCGCAGCCCGTCGTCGTCGAGGACGGTCTTCACCTGGCTCTGCAGATTCTGCTGCTGGATGACCGAGTCGATCTTCTCCTTGAGGGCGTCGAGCGACGGCGGCGGCGCCTGGTGCGAGATGGCGGCCGACACCATCTCGAACTTGCGCAGGTTCACCTTGGACATGGCCAGCGCCAGGATCAGGAACGCCAGGAGGAGGCTGACCACGTCGACGTAGGGAATGAGCCACGAGGTGTCGTCCTCCCCTCCGTAGGCCAGCAGGTCGGCCGGCTCCGGGCCGCGCGGGGCGCGGGTCTTGGCCTTGGGCGCGGTGGTCTCGGCGCCGTACATCCCTCCGCCCCCGGTCATGCGGCCTCCGCCTCGGGCGCCCCGCCGCTGCCCGATCCGGCCAGGAGGCGCAGGTCGTAGAGCGATCGCCCCTCGGCGATGCTGGTCAGGCCCCGCTCGAGCAGGCGTGCCGACACCGACAGGTTGCGCCCGTAGTTCTCGATCCGCTTGGCGAACGGCGACCAGATGCCGTACGCGAGGATGAGGCCGTAGAACGTCGCCAGCTGCGCGACCGCCATCGCCGGCCCGAGCTGCTCGAAGTTCTTGAGGTTGATGAGCATGTTGACGAGGCCGACGATCGTCCCCATGAGACCGACGGCCGGGGTCGTGCGCGCCAGGAAACGGAAGACCTCCTCGGCCTCCTTGACCTGCGAGAGGCGCGCGTAAGAGAGCGTCAGCACCGTGTCGCGCGCGTCGGCCGCGCCCCCCGGTTGCAAGAGCAGCGGCCCCACCTCGCGCAGCAGCGGGTCCGGCGCGTCGGCGAGGACCTTGGAGGCCTCGACGTTCCGCCCCTGCTTGAGCTCGCGCCCAAAGCGATAGAGGTCGGCGATCATCCGCGCCTCGGCGCGGCGGGCGTTGTAGCGCAGCGCCTGGGCCAGCGTGACGATGCCGCGCCAGATCTCGCGGACGTCATGCCCGACGAGCAGGATGGACGGCGGCGCGCAGAGCAGCAGGATCAACGCGGCCGGATGAACGAAGCCGTTGAACCCGCTCTCCATGTGCGCGCGCGTCGCGACCAGCGTCGCCCACAGTCCCGCGAGCCCGATGATGATGTGCATCTACGCCGTCCTCTCCGTTTTCTATTTGCCGAGGCGCTGGAGCGCCTCCAGCACCGCGAGGTTGAAGGGGTTGAGCCGCAGGGCCTCCTGCCAGGCCTCGCGCGCCAGGTTCTTGTTGCCGAGCCGCTCGTAGAGAGACCCCTTCATCGACAGGATGTGCTCGTCGTCGGGGTATTGCTGTTCGAGTTTCACGATCTCGACCAGCCCCAGCTCGTAATGGTGCGTCCGATAGAGATCTTTCACCTTGGCCAGCGTGAGGAGATAGCTGGCCTTGGCGGGCTGGGGCAGGCCGGTCGCCACCTTCTCGGGGCGCGCCTGGCCCCTGGCCTCGCCGCGGGCACTCTTTTCGCCGTGCGGCTTGTCGCCCTCGTCGACCGCGTCGTCCGACCCGGACGCCGGCTCGCCGCGCGCGCGCCCGGACGCCTCGTTCTGGGCGATGATCTCGCGATCCGCCGCGGTGATCGAGTCCATCTCGGCCAGGACCCCGGAAGACGGCTTTCCGGACAGCGGCACCTTCACCTCGTAGGCGGTGGCGATCTCGGGGAGCTGGATCTCCCAGTCGCGCTGCCCGTCGGTCATGCGGACGACGTAGCGGCTGCGGCCGTTCTCGCCGGTCGCCGTGTAGGGCGACCCGCGCAGGATGTCCGGCGGGACACGGACGTCCGCCGGCATTGCGCCGCCGGTCGAACAGGCGGACAGGGCCGCTGCCGCGGCGAGCGCGAGAGTTGGCAGGCGCGTGAGCGACGACGGGCTCCGCCCGGCGGCACTCATTCGCGGGGGATTTAAAGGACCCTTTGAGGGTCCTTTTCCTGGTTGTTGTGGCAAGGCAGGTTTGAGCATCGTTTTCACCAATTGAGCGCCACCCGCACCCGGAAGCCCAGGCCCCCGAGATCGTAGCCCGAATACGTGGTCGGGAAGACGTACATGAGGCCCCCCTGGAGCGAGAGCCGGAACTTGAGGTGCACGTCGAGCCCGCTCTCCAGATAGAAGGTGTTCCCCTCGTTTCCGGTGAACATCCCGCCCCCTTCGCCGTAGATCCAGAACTCCGGCTTGTTCAGGTTCGGCGCCGAGAGATCGTGCGAGTAGTAGGCGCCGAGCAGGATCGAGTTGAGCGCCTGCGGCTGCTTGTTCATGCTGGGCGGCCCGGTGGTGAAGATGCCGGCCGAGATCCCGAACAGGTTGTTCTGGTTCTCGCCGAACCGCTCGTGAAACCGCAGCGCCACCTGGGCGCCGACGACGTCGCCGGTCGGCGCCGTGTACCCCATCTGCACCATCCCCAGCGACGCCGCGTACCCGTAGCTGGGGCGCCCCGCCATCTTCTGTTCGAGCTCCGCCGACCGCTCCTCGCGCGTCGGGATCTTCTGCCCCGTGCGCAGCAGGGAGGTCATCGTCCCGTCGGAGCGGTAGGCGTCGCTCCAGAGGATCGTTCCGTCGGAGGCGCGGAGAACCGTCGCCTCCAGCCAGATGATGTTCTGGTCGGGGCTGAACGTGAAGTCGACGTCCATGAACGTCCGGATCCCGGTCTTCTCGCCGAGGCGGCGAAGATCGTCCTGATTCGACGCGCCCAGAGTCAGGATCCAGTTGCCGTTCTCGACGCGCGAGCGGAGGGCGGTGCATTCCGCGCAGATGTTCAGCTTGAGCGAGGTCGCGTTGAGCAGGCGCGCGGTGAGGCGCGCCTCCAGCGTGTGCGCGAACTCGGGGCGCAGGTTGGCCGAGACACGAACCAGCCGGATCGCCATCGGCGAGTAGAGGTTCGGATCCTCGAGCGCGAGGCGCCGCGCGATCTCGTCGATCATGTCGTCGACCAGCTCGAAGAAGTCGACGTTGTCGTTCGAGCGACGGACCAGCTCCTCGACCTGGGTCTTTGATGCCGGCTTGGGCGGGGGGCCCGGCGGCGCGGGCGGCGGGCGGCTCACGTGGGTCTGCGCCCCCGAGAACGACGACACCGGCCGCAGCGGAGGCGCCGAGCCCGGGGTCGTGGCCTCGAAGGTCGGACGGGCGCGCTTGGGGATCTCGGCGTCCCTCCGCTGCTGCACCTCGCCGCCGTTCTTGGCCCGGGCGTCGGCGGCGCCGTTCGTTCCGGCGCCGTCGGACCTGGCCGGCGCGGCTCGGCGCGGCGGCGCCGGCGCCGGCACGTCCGGGCCGTTGTAGGTTCCGGGCGCCGCCAGGGTGCTCGAGCCCGGCGCCGGATCGTCGGCGCGCGCGGGCGCCCCCGCCAGCGCGGCGGCGATCAGCAGAGCGAGCGCGAAACGGCTAGAACGCATAACCCACCTGGAACCGGAGGCCGTTTCGATCCGCGCGCAAGCTGTCGGCGAGCGCGTTTTCCAGATCCATGTTGGGCATCTTCTTCGCGTCGTCCGTGGCGGCGTACGTGTAGAACGTGTATTCGAAGACGTATTCGAAGCTCACGCGGAACGCGCGGTAGCCGAGCTCCAGGCCCGCCCCGGCATCGAGGCTGTTAGCGCTCCCCGAGCCGCTGGCGAAGTTCGAGCCGCCGCTGCTCGTGCTCGACGTGTAGAGCTGGAGGTGCGAGCTCATGAGCGAGATCCCTCCGTCGAGGAAGGGGGTCACGTTGTAGTCGGTCAAGTACCAGCGTCCTTTCAGCCCGAAGGCGGTGCGGCCGCACGCCGAGGTCGTCCCGGTGTACTGATCCTGGCAGGAGATGGGGCGCCAACCGACCCAGGCGTTCACCTCGGCGCGCTTCAAGAAGTCCCAGGCGAACACCAGTCCGTAGCTCGCCAGGCCCGTCCCCACGAACCCCTCCACCGCCAGGGGATGGGTGACGCGCGCCGGCTGGGTGTCGGCGAGCCAGGCCTGGACGCGATCCTCGCGCCGTTGCTCCTCGACCGCCACCTGCTGGTGGCGTTCGGTGGTCAGCCGGTTCTCGAAGTGCTCCAGCCGGCAGGCGCGGCGCAGGTTCTCCGCCGACGGGCTGGCGTCGTCGATGGCCAGACCCCGCGCCGCCTCGCACGGATCCTCGGGGACCTCGTCGACCAGCGACTGCGCGCGCGCCCCCGCCGCCGCCAGCGCGATCGGGATCGCCAGGACCAGCTGCCAGCGCGTCACGAACCGACCCCCGTCCACATCACGCGGAAGCTCCCCGACCAGCGCTTCAGCGACGACGGATCGGTGCCGCTTCGCGGGACGAACACCAGCGGTCCGGCCTCCTCGAGCGCGGGCGTCAGATCGATGGTGGGGACGCGAACCTGATAGCTGCGTCCGAGCATGATGTCGCCGAGCAGAATCGGCCGCCGCGACGCGCCGACCGTCTCGGCGTAGGCGCGCGGTCCCGACCTGAGGTGGGCGCTGGCCGCACGGTACAGCGTGGTCAGCTCCTCGTCGACGGGACCACGCCCCGCCTCGTCGAGATGGCGTTTGAGCGTGGCCACCAGCGTGGCCAGGTCCGCCTGATCGTCGTTGTCGACCAGCGCCGGCAGCGCGTCCCGCGCGACGACCAGGAGCGCGCGTTGCCAGTCGGACGAGCGCGTCGCGCGCTGCCTGGCGTGGCGCCCCTCGGCCTCCGCCGAGGCGATGAGCCCCATCTCAGCCGGCGGCGAGGGCGAGGCCTTGGCGTTCGCCTTCCCGGCCGACTTGCCGCTCGCCTTGCCGGCCTGCTTGACCTCGGCCGCGGGGCCGGTCAGTCCTGCGGCGGACGGCGCGGAAGCGACCTCTACTTCTTGCCCCGCGAGCTCGCCGAAGGTGCGGGCGAACTCGGCCCGGGCGCCCGCCCGCGCCGCGGCCACGCACTCGCGCGCCAAGTGCTGTAGCCGCCGGTCGGGATTCGTGTCGGTCTGGTAGAGCCAGCCGTAGGTGGCCATCGCCGAGGCGTAAGACCCGGCCGAAAGGCCCAGCTGCGCGAAGGCCTCGGCGCGGGCCAGCCGCTCGCGCGGCGGCCCCAGCGCCTCGAGCACCTCCATCGTCTCCGGCGAAACCGGCGAGGCCTCGAGCGTCCGCAGCGCCAGATCCATCACCGCGCCGAGCG
This sequence comes from Polyangia bacterium, assembly GCA_036498765.1. Classification (GTDB taxonomy): domain Bacteria; phylum Myxococcota_A; class Polyangia; order Fen-1088; family Fen-1088; genus JADGRB01. Next base: position 63 of record DASYEX010000126.1, on the reverse strand, counting down.
TCGGGTCGGCGTCCACCTCGGCGTGCCCATGCCGGTGCAGCGCCTCGCGCGCCTCAGCGAGCA
>DASYEX010000125.1:0-10696 GCA_036498765.1 Polyangia bacterium | reverse complement strand
CGTCGTCGAGCAGGAAGTCGAAGGCGGTCTCGTGAAAGAAGCTGCGCGTGAACCAGGCGCCGCGGCGGAAGCGCGTCAGCGACCAAACCGCAGCTCGACCGTCCAGCGCCGAGGCGGCCGTGCGGCGGGCGATCACCACGCCACGCACGGCGACCGAACGCGCGTCGGGGATCTTCCGGAGCTCCGCGATCTTGTGCAGCCGCCGCCGGGCGATGAGGCGGTGGATCCGGTTGGCCATCCGCACGCCCAGCGGACCCCAGGCGGCGGAGAGCGCCGTCGCGGCGCCGGCCGCCGCCGCGGCGATGCCGAGATCGTTGGCCGCCATGGCGACCATCCCCCAGGCGGCGAGCGCCGCCGCCGCCGACGAGGTGGCGGCCGTGGCGAAGCGAACGCCGCGCGGAAACGAGATCCAGCGCGCGATGGCGCCGCCGGTCCGGGTGAGCGCGACCTCCTCCTCGCCGTCACCCGCATGGGGGCGCCGCCGGGAGAACCCATCCACGAAGCGCGCCGCCGCCGCCGCCAGTCGCGTCTCGACCCAGCCGGTGACGCCCGCGCGGGCCGGCTCGCTGGGCCGCTCCGAGCGGCCCACGCTGGCGCGGTCCCACTCGGCTATGCGATCGCGCTCGATTGCGGTCAGGTCGCGCTCTGACATCTCGGACCCTCTCTAGACTAACTAAGGTCAATTTTCCCACGAACCAACCCAGGATTCATCTGATCGATCGCCTGATCGGGATCCTCCCGACCCACCCGCCGTCGATGGTACAATCCCGACTGTTCGATGCCTGACGCCGATGGCCCGCGCGGCCCGCTGGAGGCGCTTCGCAACGCCGCGCGCGGCGGGCAGGAGCGCTTCCTCGTCGCCCTCTCCGATCGCCTCGAACGGAGACGCATCGCCGGTGCGCTGACCAGTGAGGGGTTCGTGCTGGAAGCGGACTCGCTGTCCGAAGCGCTGGCGCGGCTGGCGGACGAATCATTCGACCTGGCCATCCTCGATCTCCCCCCGGAGCGGCTGGATGTGGGGAGCAACGGCGGGCGGGATCCGCTGGCCGCCTCGCGCGAGCTGCGCCCCTTCAGCGACCTCATCTGCATCAGCGACGCCGATCCGATGCGCGGGGGGCAAGCGTTCGCGCGCGAGGTGGCGGCGGTGCTGCCGCGCCCGCTGCCGGAGGTCGACGCCCTGCTGCGCGCGCACATCAAGCGGCTGGCGGGGTTCCGGCGGGCCCGCACCCGGGGTCTGCTGGTGCTCAACGCCTTCGCCGGCGTCAAGGATGAGCTGGCCGCAACCCATCCGGCGCTGGCGACCACGCTCGAGGACCTGGCCCGCGAGGCGCGGCGCGACCCGGCCATCGTGGTGATGGGGGACGCGGAGCTGGCCGCGGCCGCCGGCGGCCGGGCCGATGAGCCGAACCCCGACGCCGTGGTGGTCGACATTCCTTCGCTCGCGGCCGTCGACGCCCGCCTGGGCGAGGCGCGGGCGCGCGTGCCGGGCGCGGCGCTGGTGGCGGTCGACGCGGCCCCCACGACCGACCGGCTGGCTGCGGCCATCTATGGAGGGGCGCGCGCCTACCTGTCGCGCGCCGCGCTGGAGCTTCTGGGGCGGGTGGCGGCCTCCACGGCGGCGCGCCGGCACGGCGAGGCGTCCGGGGTGCGCATCGTCGAGGCGCTGGGGCGGCACGGCGTCCTCGTCGGCGTCGAACGGACGCGCCATCCGACGCCGCCGCGCGACATCGACGCTCGGCTCATCGCCGACGCCGCCACGCCGCGCCCGCACGCCGCGATCGTCCCCACCGGCCACGAGGTGCTGGTGGTCGACGACGAAGCGGTCGTCTTGACGGTGCTGCGCGAGGCGCTCCGGCGCGGCGGCTACCGGGTCACCACCGCCGCGTCGGCCGAAGAGGCCATCGATCTCATGCACAAGCGGCGGTTCGATCTGGTGCTGACCGACAAGAACCTGCCGGGGGCCTCCGGGCTTGACGTGCTGCGCGCGGCCCGCACGTTGAACCCCGCCCCGGCCATCGTGCTCATCACCGGCTACAGCTCTTACGATTCGGCCATCGAGGCGATGGACATCGGCGCCCTCGACTACATCGAAAAGCCGATCCGAGACGTCGACGATCTGCGCTTTCGAATACGGCGCGCGCTCTCCCGCCGCGACGAGCAGCTGGCCCGCCCGAAGCCGACCCGGACCGCGGGACGCGCCGGACGCGTGCTGCTGGTGGAGGTCGAGGGGCAGAGACGGCTGCTGCTCGCGGACTATCTCGGCAAGGCGCACCACGTGACGGCGGCCAAGGACGGCGACGAGGCGTTGGCGCTCCTCAAGCGCGATCACTTCGATCTGGTGCTGGCCGATCGCCACCTGCCCGGCGTGTCGGGGCTGCGGGTCATCGAGCACGCGCAGCAGATGCTGCCGCACTGCGCGTCGGTGCTCTATACGGCGTACCCCTCGTACGATTCGGTGCAGGAGGCGTTCGCGGCGGGCGTCGACGCCTACCTGGTGCGGCCCAGCGACGATCTGAAGAAGCTGGGTGAGAAGGTTGCCGAAGCGCTCGGCGGGCGCGGCGGAATTTTGTTAGGGTGAAGGCCTCCAACGGTTCGAACGCTTCCAACGCTTCCAACGCTTCAAGGCAATCATGCGCATCGCTTTCACGCACAATCTCCGGCTGACCGACAGCGAGGACGAGGCCGAGTTCGACAGCGTCGAGACCGTCGACGCCATCGCCGCGGCGCTGCGCGCAGGCGGGCACGAGGTCGAGAAGATCGAGGTGACCGGTCCCGCCTCGCGGCTGGCGGCGCGCATCGAGTCGTACGGGCCTGATCTGATCTTCAACACCGCCGAGGGGCGGCGCGGGCGCGCGCGCGAGGGGTTCTACCCGGCGCTGTTCGAGGAGCTGGGCTTCCCCTACACCGGATCGGACGCCTACGTCCTGACGGTCACGCTGGACAAATGGCTGACCAAGCTGGTGCTGGCCAAGCGCGGGATCGACACGCCGCGGGCTTACCTCATCACGCCGGACGAGTACCGCCGGCTGCGCGATCCCGGCTCGCTGGGGCTGGCCCTGCCGGTGATCGTCAAGCCGAACTACGAAGGCTCGTCGAAGGGGATCGCCGACGACGCGGTGGTGCGCGACGCGCGGGCGCTCTCCGAGGTGCTGCCGCGCGCGCTGCGCGCCTATCCCACCGGCGTGCTGGTCGAGGAGTTCGTGGCCGGTACCGACGTGACCGTTCCTTTTCTCGAAGGGCGCGGCGACGAGGGGGTGCTGTTGCCGGTCGACTACGTGGTCGATCCGCCCGCGCGGAGCCGCTTCAACCTCTACGACTACCGGTTGAAGTCGGCCGAGGCCAGCAAGGTCGACGTCCGCTGCCCGCCCGATCAGCCGCGCGACGTGGTCTCGCGGCTGCGGGCCATCTCCAAGATGGCGGCGCGCACGCTCGGCATCCGCGACGTCGGGCGAATCGACTTTCGCATCGGCGAGGATGGCCGGATCTACCTCTTGGAGGTCAACGCGGTGCCCTCGCTGGAACCGGGCGCCAGCCTATTTGCGGCGGCGGCACGCGAGGGGCTCGACTACGGCGAGTCGCTGCAAGCCGTCGTCGAGAGCGCGGCGCGGCGCCAGGGTCTGGTGGTCAAGCCGGGCGCCCGCCGTCGCCGCCCTGCCGACCCCCTGCGCATCGGCTTCACCTACAACGTCAAACGCGTCGACTCCAAGGGGGGCAACGACGCCGAGGCGGAGTACGACGCGCCCGAGACGATCGACGCCATCAAGGAGGCGCTGGAGAGCTACGGCCAGGTGGTGCTGCTCGAGGCCGACGCCGAGCTGCCGCGCCAGCTGATGGAGACACCGGTCGACCTGGTCTTCAACATCGCCGAGGGGGTCGCCGGCCGGAACCGCGAGGCGGCGGTGCCGGCCCTGTGCGAGCTGATGGGGATCCCCTACACCGGCTCCGACGCGGCGACGCTCTCCATCGCGCTCGACAAGGCGCTGTCGAAGCGCGTGCTGCTCCAGCACGGGATCCTGACCGCGGAGTTCCAGGTGATGGAGACGGGGCGCGAGCGCCTGTCACCGAAGCTGAAGTTCCCGCTCATCGTCAAACCCAATCAAGAAGGGTCGTCGAAGGGCGTCAGCGCATCGGCCTCGGTGGTCGACAACGAAGAGGGCCTGCGCGCTGTTGTTCGCGAGCTCATCGACCGCTACCGCCAGCCGGCGCTCATCGAGGTCTACATCCCGGGGCGGGAGTTCACCGTCGGCTTGCTCGGCGATCGCCGCCCGCGCGTGCTGCCGCCGATGGAGATCCTGTTCAAGGACAAGACGAACCAGCGGCCCGTGTACGACTACCAGATCAAGCAGGAGTGGGAGAAGCACGTCGCCTACCAGTGCCCGGCGCACCTCGCGCCGGCCGAGCTGAAGGCGATCGAGCGCGTCTGCCGCGAGACGTTCGCCGCGCTCGACTGTCGCGACGTCGCGCGCGTCGATCTGCGCGTGACCCCCAAGGGGGACATCTACGTCATCGAGGTGAACCCGCTGCCGGGGCTGACACCCGGCTACTCCGACCTCTGCCTCATCGCCACCGCCGCCGGGATCGAGTACCGGACGCTCATCGGCGAGATCCTCGAGGGGGGACTGAAGCGCCTGCGTGAGAAGCGGCGCGAGGCGAAGACGGAGGCGCGCGGCGAGCTCAAACCGGATTCCAAGCCGGAAGCCAGGGGCGAGGGCAAGGCGGAGAGCAAGGCCGCGGTGACGCCCGCGCCGACCGCCGCCGGAAACGGTCACGGGAGCGGCCCGACGAACGGGAACGCCGCGGCCGGCAACGGCGGTGAGCGCACGCCCAGTCCCGCCGTCGCGCCCGGCGGCCCACCGCCGACGCCGGCGCCGGAATGAGAAGCCGCCTCCGGGAGCTGGGCTTCTCGATCGGCCGCTTCCCGGTCGGTCCGTTCAACGCCATCACCGACGTCGCCGGGGTGCGGGTCGGCCACACGACGCTGGTCATCGGCGATGGCCCGCTGGAGGTCGGCAAGGGGCCCGTGCGCACGGGCGTCACCGCCATCGTTCCCAACGCCGACGTGTTCGAGAACCGGGTGGTGGCGGGCGGATTCGTGCTCAACGGCGCGGGCGAGGTCTCAGGAATAACCCAGGTCTCCGAGTGGGGCCTCCTCGAGACGCCGATCCTCCTCACCAACACCATGGCCGTCGGCAAGGTCTCTGACGCGGCCGTCAAGTGGATGACCAAGAAGTGGCCCAAGATCGGCGGCGAGGACGATGTCGTCATCCCGCTGGTCGGCGAGTGCGACGACTCGTGGCTCAACGACACCGTGGGGCGCCACGTCCGCTCGGAGCACGTCTACCGCGCCATCGAGCAGGCCGCCGGCGGCAAGGTGCCCGAGGGCTCGGTCGGCGCGGGCACCGGCCTCATCACCTGCGACTTCAAGGCCGGCATTGGGACCAGCTCGCGCCGGGTAGCCATCGAGGGGAACGAGTACACCGTCGGCATCCTGGTGCAGTCGAACTTCGGGATCATGCGCTCGCTGCGCGTGGACGGCGCGCCGGTGGGCGAGGTGTTGGAGGCGGCGTTCGCGCAGCCCCGCCGCGAGCGCAACGCCGGGTCGATCATCACGGTCATCGCCACCGACACGCCGCTGCTCTCGTCGCAGCTGGTGCGACTCTGCAAGCGGGCGGCGCTGGGGATCGGCCGCACCGGATCGTTCGCGGCGCACGGCTCGGGCGAGATCATGGTCGCCTTCTCCACCAGCAACCGGGTGCCGCGCCAGACCTCGAAGATGACCGCCACGCTGGAGGTGCTGCTCGACGAGGCCTGCGACCCGCTCTACGAGGCGGTCGTCGAGTCCACCGAGGAGGCGATCGTCAACGCGCTCTGCATGGCCGACGAGATGCGCGGGCAATCAGGCCACGTCGCGCCCGCCCTGCCGCTCGATCGCCTGTCAGAAATTTTGCAGAAATACCGCCAGGCGTTTCATCAAACCGCGGACCCTCAAAGGGTCCCCGCTCCCCCCCGCGATGAGGCCCAGCGGACAAAGCCCGCCGGGCCTTCACGCGATTAGCCGTCATGCGCATCTGCTTCGTCGTCGCCGACGTCCGTGCGCAGCAGGCGACCTTCAGCGGCATCTACCTGGCGCTGGCGGCGCACAAGCGCGGCCACGACGTCCGCTTCGTCTCTGTCGACGACCTGTCATTCCTCGACGACAACAACATCCTGGCGACGACCAGCCGCGTGCGCGCCGGCGACTACGCCGATCCGTCCGCCTACGCCCGCGCGCTTGCCTCCGACGAGGCGGTCGTCGAGGAAGACACGCTGGGCGGCTTCGACGTCGTGTTCCTGCGCTACAACCCCACGCGCGAGAGCGAGGGGCGCCCGGGCGCGCCGCTCATCGACTTCGGCTGGCGGCTGCGGCTCGCCGGCACGCTGGTGGTGAACGATCCGGAGGGGATGCGCCGCGCCGGCAGCCGAATGTACCTGGCCGACTTCCCCGCTGACGTTCGGACCCGCACCTTGGTGTCGCGTTCGAAGGCGCGGCTCAAGGCCTTCCTCAAGGCGCTCGACGGGCCGGCGGTGCTCAAGCCGCTGGCCCCGCGCGGCGACGAGCACGTCTTCTACCTCCGGCGCCGCCAGGTCTCGAACCTGAACCAGATCATCACCGCCGTCACCAAGGAGGGGTACGCGCTGGCCCAGGAGTACCTTCCGAACGCCGAGCAAGGTGAGAAGCGCCTGCTGCTCCTCAACGCCGAGCCGATCCGGATCGGCGCCCGGGTGGCGATCTACCGCCGCCGCGCCATCCTGGCCCCGGGCGGGAGCAAGGCGGGCGGCTCGGTGCGTGGCAAGTGCGACTTCGGCCCGGTCGAGGCCCGCATCTGCGACATCTTGCGGCCGCGTTTGCTGGCCGACGGTCTGACCTTCGTCGCGGTGGACATCGTCGGTGACCGGATCCTGGAGTTGAACGTCTTCACCCCGGGCGGCCTGCATGCCATCAGCGAGCTCTACGGCATCGACGCGGCCCAGGTGGTCATCGCCGACCTGGAGCGGCGGATCCGGCTGCGGGCGGCCTACCGCACGACGTTCGATCCCGAGGCGGCCGACGTCGTGTAACCTGGAGGGCGATGGACGACCAGGATCCGCCGGGCTCCGACGTTCCCCGGCGCCGCACCGAGGAGATGTCCGTCCCCACCCCGGTCATCCCGCCGGGGCCGATCTTCACGCTGTCGCCCGAGGAGATCGCCCGCTTCTTCGTCCGCGCGCGCCGCGACCAGGACACCGAGCACTGGGACGTCCGGCTCGACGGCACGCTGCGCGAGATCCTCGAGCGCGCCAACGAGTTCGTGCCGTCCGAGACGGGCGGCATCCTCCTCGACGATCCGCGCGCCAAGCTGCAGGGCTCGCCCGCCCCGCGCCTCACCTACATCGCAGCCTTCGGCCCCGGCGTCGAGAGCGTGGTCGGCAAGCGCCTCCCCTCCGACCGCGGCTTCTCCGGGACCGTCTACACCACCGGCCGCCCCAAGCAGACCGGTGAGCTCGACCCTGACGATCCGCTGCTGGCGCTGACCCCCGACATTCGCTCCTTGGTCGCCGTCCCGATAGTCGTGGGCGAATCGATCTGCGGCATTTTACAGCTCGCCAACCGCCGCTCCGGCACGCCCTACACGCCGCGCGACCGGGAGCTCCTGCGGATCTTCGCGGCGTACATGTCGTCGTCGATCCAAAACGCGCTCGACGCCATCCGGGCCCGTGCCCAGGCGCGCATCGACGACCTCACCGGGCTGGCCAACAGCCGCTACTTCCACACCCGACTCGGCGAGGAGATCGCGCGCGCCGATCATGACGGCACCGAGCTGTCGATGCTGTTCATCGACCTCGACCGCTTCAAGGGCGTCAACGACATGTACGGCCACCTGGCGGGGAGCTGGACGCTGCAGAAGTGTGGGCGCCTCCTGGCCGAGAACGCCCCGCCCGGCGCGCTGGTCGGCCGCTACGGCGGCGACGAGTTCGTCGTCCTCCTGCCGGGCGCCGACCTGGCGCGCGCCGCGCAGACCGCCGAGGCGCTGCGCAAGTCGATCGCCGAAGCCATCTTCTTCGATCTCCAGCCGGAGAACCGCCGCACGCCGCCGCCCCAACCCCCGCCGCGCATCACCGCGTCGATCGGCATCTCGTCCTACCGCGACCACCTGGCCCCCGGCGGAACCCAGCGCCGTCGCGAGAGCACGCTGCTGCGCCTGGCGGACTCGGCGATGTACCGTGCCAAGGCCGCCGGCCGCAACCAGATCCAGATCGCCGACCCCGAGGAGTAGCCGTGGCCACCATCGTGCGCCCCGCCCATCCGGACGATCTGCCCGCGGTCTCGCGCCTGGCCGCCGAGCTGGTGCGCCTCCACCACCGGCTCGACCCTCTGCGCTTCCTGCTGGTCGAGCCGATCGAGCACGGCTATCAACGGTTTTTCACGCGCGAGCTCAAACGCGACGGCGCCATCATCCTGGTCGCCGAGGACGACGCCGACGGACGCCTGCTCGGCTACGCCTACGGGACCCTCGAGGCCCGCAACTGGAACGACCTCCTCGACGCCTGCGGCAAGCTCAACGATCTCTACGTCGACGCCTCCGCGCGCCGCCAGGGGGCAGGCCGCGCCCTGGTGAACGCCATGTTCGCGGCGCTCAAAGCGCGCGGCGCGCCCCGCGTCGTCCTGCTCACCGCCTGGAAGAACCCCGACGCCCACGCCTTCTTCGAGGCGCTGGGCTTCCGCCGCACGATGCTGGAAATGACCGCGGAGATGTAGCCACCATCAGAGGGTCGTCAGGGAAGTATCTCGAGCGGTCTGCCGCGATTGTCCCGATAGAGAGAAAAGGTCGTTCTTTCCATGGCGACGCGATAAGCATATATGTCGACATATCTTCGATCCAGCGTCCTCTTTTGGGAGGCCTGACCACGCCTGGTCGCCCTCGCCACCGGATCTAACAGTCCGGAAGCGGGAACAACTGTTTGAACGTGAACGCGGCGGGGCTGGGGCCCTCGCGATCGAGGCGGGCGAGGCGCGCCTTGGCCTCGTCGATGGAAGGGACGTGGCCGACGGGGATCCACCAGAGGGCCAGGTAGGCGCCGTCGAACTTGGCGAACCAGCGGTGGCGGCGGCGCATGACCTCGGTGTGGGCGCTGCCGTAGACGTAGGCGCGCAGGTCGTCGACCGAGCGCCAGACCGACATGTTGAAGAGGATGCGGTCGTCGTCGTAAGGACGGAGGTAGGTGGCGTCGCCCTGCTCGGTGGCGAGGCGCCAGACAAAGCCGGGGCTGGTATCGGCGAGGGCGTTGGTCTCGGCGATGCGGGCCACGAAGTCGGCCATCTCGGCGCTGTCGAGGGGCGCGTTCATGCGCGCGACGTTCACCTGCGCGAGGTGGAAGTCGGGCACGCGCTCATCCCTCGGCGGCCATCGCGGCCAGCGTGGTGACGGTCTTCCAGTTGCGGGTCGTCGCGCCGACGCGGAGGGCGCGCTCGAAGGCGTTGTTGTTGAGCTTGGTGTTGCCGTAGCCGTCGGGGCAGACGAGGTAGACGGACGTGCCCAGGCACTGAAACTGGTCGCGGCCCGACGAGACGGTCTGCATCTTCTCGAGGCCGGCCGCCCCTGGTGTCTCGGCCAGGAAGGTCACGTGCAGCTTGGTCGGATCGACGCCCTTCTGGCCGACGAAGGGGTTCTCATCGACCACGCGGGCCAGCGTCTCGGCGCCCAGCACCAGCGTCGGGACGTCGAACCCGAAGTCGCGCTTGATGCGCGCCGCGATCTTGGGACCGAGCGGTGCGGCCGTGCGGTCCTTGGCGGCGAAGACGACGTTGCCGCTCTGGACGTAGCTGCGCACGTTCTTGAACCCCAGCGCCTCGAACGACGCGCGTAGCGCCTCCATCTTGATCATCTTGCTGCCGCTCACGTTGATCCCGCGCAGCATGGCCACGTAGCTGGGCATGATCGTCGCCTACTTTTTCTTCTCGGGATCGCCGAGGCGCGCCTGGCGTGCGGCGATCTCCCCCTCGTCGCCCGAATCGGACGGCTTGTAGTAGCGGTGCCCGCGGATCTCCTCGGGCAGGTACTCCTCGCGCACGTAGTTCCCTTTGAAGTCGTGCGGGTACTGGTAGGCCGCTCCCCAGCCGAGCGCCTTGGCCATCCCGCTCGAGGCGTTGCGCAGGTGCGCGGGGACCGGCAGCGCCCCGTGCGCGTCGACGTCGGCCTTGGCGGCAGCGTACGTGGTGAGCGCGGTGTTCGACTTGGGCGCCGTCGCCAGATAGATGGCCGCCTCGGTCATCGGCAGGATCCCCTCGGGGAGGCCGACGAAACGGAAGGCGTCGAGCGCCGCGGTGGCAACCGACAGCGCGCGCGCGTCGGCGACGCCGATGTCCTCGGCCGCGAAGATCACCAGGCGGCGGAGGACGAACAGCGGGTCCTCGCCCGCCTCGATCATGCGCGCCATCCAGTAGACGGCGGCGTCGGGGTCGCTGCCGCGCAGGCTCTTGATGAAGGCGCTCACCACACCGTAGTGCTCGTCGCCCGCCTTGTCGTAGAGAATCGTCTTCTTCTGCGCCGCCTCTTCGACCACCGGCGCCGTGATGGTGATCTGCCCGGCGGCGTCGGGCGCCGCCACCGCGGCCGCCGCCTCCAGCGTCGCCAGCGCCCGACGCGCGTCGCCGCGAGCCTCGCGCACGATGAGATCG
>DASYEX010000124.1:0-2374 GCA_036498765.1 Polyangia bacterium | reverse complement strand
GACGAAGATCAAGATTCTCCGCATCTTGCCCTGCAGCTGATATTTGAGCCCTGCGGGGCCGTCCTGGGCACTTATCTCCGATGAGGATGCGCGTCAGCGACCGCCGGGTGGTGATCTCGGTCGCCGGCCTTCTCGTCCTCTTCACGGGCGTGGCGTCGGCTGGGGAGGCGCGCCATCCGGCGCCCGGCATCGTCGCGCCTCCGGCGGGGGTCCCGGCCGCGTACGTCCTGACCCACAGCGGGTGGTTTCACCCCTCGTGCGTCGTCCGCGTGGGCTCGGATGAGACCGTCGGCGCCGACATGGTGGTGCGCGGCCGCCACGACGGCGCCCGGCACTTCTCGTTCGGCCCCTGCGCCTATCAGCGCTTCGATCTGCGCGGGCGCGCGATGGGCGCCGGCGCCCCCGCGCACCCGGCGCCCGAGGCCGCGCCCGCCGTCTACGACGGATACATCGTCTACTACCAGTCCTACGGCGGCATTACCGCCGGCTCGACGCTGGTCACCGAGGAGATCGTCCCGCCGGCGCCCACCAACGTCGCGAACCAGGACATCGCCTTCTTCAACGACATCCTGACGTCGCTGGACGACATCCTGCAGCCGGTGCTCGACTTCAACGGCGAGACGCCGAAGAAGTGGTCGATCGAGAGCGAGCACTGCTGCCTCAACAACAACGACATGCAGAGCACGATCATGGTGGTCGCGCCCGGCGATCTGATCCGGGGGACGGTGACCGGCACCGGTTGCGGCTCGAACGGCGTCTGCTCGGCCTGGGCGATCAGCACCCTCGACGTGACCAGCGGCAAGTCGACGACGCTCAACACGACCGCGCCGAACGGCGTCCCCAACGGCGTCAGCCCAGCGTCGCTCGAGACCTACGGCGTGATGTCGTGCGACATGTTCCCGGTTGGCGGCGAGACGACCTTCACGGGCAACACGCTGACGGCGCCCGACGGCACCGTTCAGACGCTGAAGTACCAACTGCTCAATTTCCCCGGCAACGGCGTCGATCCCGAGGTCCCCACCAACTGCGGCTACGCCGGCGAGACCTCCGGCAACGACTTCACGCTGATCTACGGTCCCGTGACCACCGGCAGCGGCGGCGCGGGCGGAACATCGACCGGCGGCGCAGCGGGGGGCGGTGGACGCGGCGCGGGCGGCGCGGCTGGCGCAAGCGGCCGCGGCGGGGCGGGCGGCCACGCGGGCGCGGGCGGCGCCGGTGGACGCGCGGGCGCGGGCGGACGCGGCGCGACCGGCGGCAGCCCCGGCAGCGGCGGCGCATCCACCGGCGGTGCTTCAGGAACGGGTGGCCTCGGCGCGACCGGCGGCACCACTGGCTCGGGCGGCGTGACGGCGACCGGCGGCGCGACGGGCGCGGGCGGCGCTGCCGGCTCGGGCGATATCACGATCATGGGCGCGGGCGGCGCCGCGACAGGCGCCGGTGGGGACGCAGGCGAGGGTGCGTCGGCCGGCGGTTGCTCGTGCGACGCGGGTGGAAATCCGGCGCCAGGCTTCACGCTGGTGTTCGCGTTCGTGGCGGCCACTCTGTGGGCGCGCGGCAGACGGCGCTCGTGAGGCGCGCGACCGCGGCGGCGCTCGCCTGGACGGTCTTCGCGGTCGGCGGCCCAGCGCGTGCCGCGAACACGGCAGACCAAATCTGCCAGCGCTGGGTCTGCGATCGGGCGGACCTGTCCGAGGGGGAATCGACCGGTGACGTGACCACCTGCGATCCAGGCGATCTGCAACCGCCGGGGCGGCCCAACGCGCTCAAGCTGGTGAACCTCTATCGCTTCCTGACCGCGATGCCGGAGGTGACCGAGGACCCGACGTTCGACACGGACGCGCAGGACTGCGCCATCATCCAGGCGGCCAACGGCCTCAGCCACACGGTCTCGACGACGGCCACCTGCTACAACGCGGCCGGCGCCGCGGCCTCGAACCGCAGCAGCATCTGCAGCGGGCAGGCGGTCGCCTGCATCGACCTCTACATGGACGACAGCGCGAACGCGACGGGGCCCAACTACGGCCACCGAACGTGGATCCTGGCCAACTCGCTCGGTCCGGTCGGTTTCGGCTCGGTGGGGAGCGGCCGCTCGAAGACCGCCTCCTGCTTCTATCAGGTAGGCGGCACCGGAAACGCCAAGGTCTCTTACGTCGGCTGGCCACCGGCCGGCCCCGTGCCGCTGCAGGCCTTCACTGCCACCGAGCTCGACAAGGCGGGCTGGAGCTTGCAGAGCGACACGACCAACCTCAACTCGGCCACGGCGACGGTGACTGACGGAACGACCAACGAGCCCGTCACCGTGTCCACCAACATCGGTTCGTACGGCGCGAAGTACGCGATGGGGATCCTTCCCATGGGCTGGACCTCGCAGGCG
>DASYEX010000123.1:0-2155 GCA_036498765.1 Polyangia bacterium | reverse complement strand
GGGGCGGCAGCAACGACCACCGCCGGCGCGGCGGCCGTCGCGGGCGCCGCCGGTAGCGGGCGCTTGATCCCGCGACGCCGAGCGAGCGCCGCGGAAAATGAAAAAGGCCGCCGGCAATTGCCCGGCGGCCTTCTCGAGCCGAATCGGCGGTACGGAGGTTTGCTTACCGACGGCCCTTCTTCTTCGCCTTCTTGCCGCCCTTGGCCGATTTCTTGGCTGACTTCTTGGCCGACTTCTTGGGCGCTTTCTTCTGGCTCGCCTTCTTTGAACGGCTGGCCGCCTTCCGCGGGGCAGCCCTTCTCTTGGCGGCCTTCTTCTTGCGCTTCTGCCCGCCGACGGCGCGCTTGGCACGCGCGACGTCGCCGTCACGGTCGACGAAGTAGATGTAGTTCGTGTCTACCTCGAACCCACCGTCGGCCACTTTCTCCGGGCGGCCTTTGGGGACGCCGGGTTGCTTTCGCTGCACCTTCCAGACTTCGCCGTCCTTCACGTAGTACATGAAGTCCTTCTCACGCTCGACACCCAGCTTTGCGACTTTCTCCGCCATCTCGGCCGACCTCCGTCAGAAAGTTTGCGAAAAAATCAGCTGCAAAAAGCCATGTGCATCGTATCGGGGGGCGCAGGGCTGTCAAGTGGGATTCCCGTCGAGAAACCGTCGCCAGGTTGGCTTTTTGGGCCTGTTTTACACGGTATTCACCCCACGCGGCGCGTCGTCCTCGGGCTCGTTCGGCGGTGCTTTTTGCGTGCCAGGTAAACGTGCTGCTCGCCGCTTTCGTCGTCGAGATCGAGCGGTCGCCCGTCGAAGCCGCCCCAGCTCGCGATGAGGTCGAGCCCGCAGCGGCGGAGCAGCGCTTCGATTTCGCGGGGTTGAAGTAGACGGTGGCGGAGCGACACCAACCTTGCGCGGAGCGGTCTCCCATGGGCGCCACGGCCGAGCGGCTGGTAGCGGAAGGTCATCGCCAGGACGCGGCCGTCGAGCAGGTGCGTCTCGCTGTAGGTCGTCGCGCGGCCGGTGCCCGGGTCGCGGAAGCGCGTCATTCCCGACGGGGCCCGGCGCTCGAGAAACCGGCGGGTCGGCGCGAAGGTGTCGAACGCCAGCCAGCCCCCGGGGATGAGCGCCGCGCGCGCGCCGCGAAAGAAGCGCAGGAGATCCTCGTCGCGCTCGCAGTGCTGGATGGTGTGAAACGCCGCCACCGCGAAGGCGAACCGGCGCCCGAACGGCAGAGCGCCGAGGTCGCCGCGGACGAGCAGCGCGCGCCGGCGGGCGGCGGCGGGCAGGCGCGTCAGGCGCGCGCGGGCCCGCGCCAACATCGCGCCGGAACGGTCCAGGCCGACGACCTCATGACCGTCGCGGACCAGCGGCACGAGGAGGCGGCCCGTCCCGCAGCCGAGGTCGGCGATGGGGCCCCCGCGCTCGTCGGCCAGCGTGCGGTAGAAGCGGAGGTCGTCGCGCCTTCGCCGGTACTCCCAGTCGTAGAGGATTGGATCGTCGAACGGGCTCCGCACGCCCGCCAGTCTACGTCCGCGCGGCCGTGCTTGACGGCGCGCCGCTCCTCGCGGGAATTTGGAGGGCTCCATGGACGCCATCGTGCTTCTCTCGGGCGGGATCGACTCGGCCACCGCGCTGGCCATGACCCGCGCCGCCGGTCACCGCTGTCACGCCCTCTCTTTTCGCTATGGCCAGCGCCACGCCGTCGAGCTGGAGGCCGCGGCGCGGGTGGCCCGCGCGCTGGGCGCGGTCGCCCACGACGTCGTGACGCTCGATCTGCGCGCCATCGGCGGCTCGGCGCTCACCGACGAGATCGCGGTGCCCAAGGGACGCGACGAGGCGGCCATCGGCAGCGGCATCCCGGTCACCTACGTGCCGGCGCGCAACACGATCTTCCTGTCCTACGCCATCGCGCTGGCCGAGGTGCGCGAGGCCTCCGAGATCGTCGTGGGGGTCAACGTGCTCGACTCGTCGGGGTACCCCGACTGCCGCCCCGAGTGGCTGGCGGCGATGCAGGAGGTGGCCCGGCTCGGCACCAAGGCGGGCGTCGAGCGCCGCCCGGTCACCATCCGCGCCCCGCTCATCAAGATGTCCAAGGCGGAGATCATCCGCGCGGGCGTCAATCTGGGGATCGATTACGGCCTCACGCACTCTTGCTACGACCCG
>DASYEX010000122.1:0-16268 GCA_036498765.1 Polyangia bacterium | reverse complement strand
CTCGGGGCCCTGGCCTCGACGGTGAGCAGCAACCCGGCGCGCTGGCCCACCGAGGGGCGCTTCGTCCTCTGGATCGCCCTGCTTCTGCTGTCGTTCGCGGGGTGGGGGACGCTGGCCGCGCGCGCCTTCGGGGCCGACTCGATCCGTGGGTTCGTGCGGCTGGCGCTGGGAATCGCGGCGGTCGTGGCGGTCAGCGGTTTCCTGCTGGCCGCGCACCTGCTGTCGTTCTTGCCCCTCGCGGCGCTGGTCTTCGTGGGGGCGACCACCGAGCTCTGGCACCTCTTCGGGGCGGCCGCCGACCTTCGTCGCGACGCGATGGGGCGCCCCGTGCTGCGCTTCGACAACCTCCGGTTGGGCGACGTCGGTTACTGGGTGGCGGCGGCGATCGTGCTGACGGTCGCCGCTCTGCGGCTGATCGCTTCGGCCAAGAGCGCGCTCGCCTGGTGGGGCGCCGACGACTCTCCCGCCTACTGGGCGTTCATCCGAGAGCTCACCCAGCGAGGGTCGTTCGATCAACCGTTCAGCTTCCGGCGAATGGTCGCGTTCGGCGGGCAGACGGCGCTGCAGGCGCTGATCTGCCTGGGCGTCCCGGTGAAGAGCGCCAACGTGTTCGACGTCGGGATCTGCCCGCTGGTCATGACCGGCATTTTGCTGCAGGTGGGCCGCGGCCGCTGGCTGGCGATCGCCGCCGGGCTGCTGGTGACCCTGCTGCCGACCTCGGCGCTCAACTCCGGCAGCAACTTCTCGGGCTCCCTGCTGTTCTTGCTCGTCTACTTCACGCTGCGCTTCGCCAGCGACGAATCTCCGCGCCGCGGCGGCGCGCTCACGGGGATGGCCGCCGCGGCGCTCTGCACGCTTCGGCACTCGTTCATCCCGGGCTGCGGCGCGCTGCTGGCCGTAGCCGCCCTCGCGCACTTCGCCGAGCCCGGGACCAAGCTGCGCCGCGAACGACTGGCGTTCTTCGCGGCGGCGGCGATCGCCTTCGCCGTGACCATCGCGCCCTGGAGCCTCGCCTCGCTGATCGCCTCGCACACACCGCTGTTTCCGCTCATCAAGGGGACCTACCGCGGGGGCGGTGTCGACCTGGGCGCCGACGGGGCCAAGTGGCTCGCCGGGCTCAAGGGGATCTTCGAGACCCCGCCGCCGGCGCCGCAGCTCCTGGTGGTGTTCGCGGCGCTCCTGGCGCTGGGCGCGCGGCTCTCTCGCGCGGCGCTGGTGCCGCTGGCGCTGGGGACGCTGGCCTGCACGCTGCTGCTCGCGAAGGCGGCGCCGCTCAACCCCACCGACGATGTTCGCTATCTGGCCGCGCCCTGGATCGGCCTGCTGGTCGCGTTCTATGGCGAGGCGCTGCTGGGATCCGGCGGCCCGGAGGGCGCAACCCGCGATCCCCTCCCCGTCGGGGCGGTGGCGATCGTGCTGGTGGCCCTGCAGCTGGCCCCCGCGCTGGCGCCGGGGCTGAACGCAGTCTTCGAGGAGGACGGCCTGCGGGTCACCTGGCCGGCCTGGGAAGGCGAGAAGGCCGGCCGGGCCGCCGCGCTGGCGCTGCAGGCCAAGATCCCACCGGGACGCAAGGTGCTGGCCGGGTGCGACGAGGTCTACCGCTACGATTTCGCACGCAACAAGCTCCTGCTCATCGATCTGCCCACCGTGGCCAGCCCCTTCCTGATGCCCGCTGAAAAGGCCACGCCGGAGGAGTACGAGAAGACGATCGCCGAACTCCAGCGGCGCGGAATCCAGTACCTTCTCTACACCAACCCCGACGCTTCACACGCCATGTACAGCGCGGCGCGCTGGGCCTCGTTCCGCAACGACGGGTACCGCACCCACGAGCTGCTGGTCCCCCGGTTCTTGGCCTGGGCCAACTTCGTGAGGTACGTGGCGGCCCACCGTCCCGTCATCGCCACGCTGGGGATGGACGGGGTGGCCGATCTCGGCGCGCCCGGCCATCCGGCGCCCGGCCCGGCGGGCCCTACCCCGGCGGCAAAGACCGGAAAATGACCGCCTGGCCCGTCCGCAGGACCAGGGGCACCTCCGGCTTGTCGGCGAAGAACTCGTCGACCGCGGCGCGCGCCCCCGGACACGACGCCACGCCGTAGTCGTCGAACACCATGATCCCGCCCTGCAGGAGGCGCGGGTAGATGAACGCGCAGCTGTCGATGATCGAGCGGTGGATGTCGACGTCGACGTGCGCGAAGGCGATGCGCATCGACTCGAGGCCCTTGAAGGTGTCGGGGATGAACCCGGCGTGGTAGCGGATGAAGTCTTCCTTGCCGACGAACGACGACACCGCCTCGACGCTGGTGTCGGCGAAGTCGTCCTTGCGGTGGAGATCGCGGGCCGCGTCGGTCTCCGGCATGCCGGCGAAGGTGTCGAAGAGGTGCAGCTGCCGCCGGGGCCCGTTCGGCGCCCCGTCGAACAACGTGCGCACGAGCCGCGCGGTCCCGCCCCGGTAGACGCCCGCCTCCAAGAAATCGCCCGGCAGCGGCCAGGCCTGCCGCGCCAGCGAGTAGAGGATGAAGGCCTGCTCGGGCGCCACCAGCGAGCGCGCGCGGATCTGATCGTAAGCGGCGCGGAAGGGACCCTGCGCCCGCCACAGCTGCAGGTTCGGCGAGTAGAGGTTGGCGTCGGGCACGTGCCGGAGCGCCGCGCGCAAGCGGAAGAGGACCCCGGGCAAAAGGTGCTCTCGGGCCGCAACCTTGAGCTTGTCGATCGCGTACGACATCAGTTCGTGCCCGCGGCGTTTCGGGCCGGAGCCTCGCTCCGTTTCACCTGGCGGGCATTCCACAGCCGGCGAAACGTCCACAGGGTGCTGGTCCAGCGCCGCAGGGTCGTCTCGCCGATCCGCTCGCGATACTCGATGGGGACGTCCGTCACCCGGAATCCCATCCGGTGTGGGATGACCAGCATGTCGACCGGCAGCGCCGGCCCCTGGGCCGTCCAGGTCACGGCGTCGATCATCGACTTCCGGTAGGCCCGCATCCCGCTGTGCACGTCGGTGGTGTGGACGCCGTGGAGCACCCGCGCCGTCAGGGCGAAGACCCGGTTGGCCACGAAGTTCGCCAGCGGCATCGCCTCCGGGCGGTGGTGCACGCGCGTCGTGTTCACCAGGTCCCAACCCTCGTCGGCGACCATCGAGGCGAGCTTGGGGATCACCTCGACCGGGTAGGTGTCGTCGCAGTCGAGCGTGATGACGATGTCGCCCGACGCCTCGCGCACGGCGCGGTCCATCGCCGGCCCGTAGCCCTTGGGTGGGAACTGCTTGATCACCCGGCAGCCCTTGGATTCGGCGATCTCCGCGGTGCGATCCTTGCTCGAATCAACCACCAGGATCTCGGCGTCGGGCACCACCCGCCGGATGTCGTCGACGACCTTGGCGATCGCCTTCTCTTCGTTGAGGGTAATCATGGAGACGGTGAGTTTCATCGCAGCCTCATGCAACTCATGAAAGATGAGCCTCGTAGATCATTTGGAATGAGAGCAGCCCCGGCCAGAGCTTGGCGACGAAGCTCTCCACCGGGTAGACGGTCTTGACGTAAGCGCGGTAGGGCGCCGACTCGAGCAGCGCGGCCGGATCGTGCGCGGTGCCGGCGCCGGCGCCGGGGGACATCAGCTTCTTGGCCAGCGGCACGAGCGGACGGACGATCCCCGGCGTGTAGGCGTGGCGCGCGATGGTGAGGCCGGCCTCCTCGATCATGCGCCGCGCGCTGTCCTTGGTGAAGAAACGCAGGTGCGTCCGATCGAGGACGCCCGTGTCGGTGTACTCGAAGCGACCGCCCAGGAGCGCGAAGCGCGACGACCAGTTCCCCACGTTGGGGAGCGAGATGATCACCGTGCCGCCCGGCTTGACGTAGGGCAGGTAGCTCTTCAACACGGGTCCCGGCCAGTCGACGTGCTCGAGCACGTCGGCGAACATCACGACGTCGAACGTGCGTCCGGCGAGGCGCGCGGCGATCTCCTCGCGCGCGCGCAGATCGGCGGCGATCACCTCGTCGAGGCGTTCGCTCGCCTTGGCCACGGCCTCCGGGCTCGATTCGATGCCCGTCACCCGGTTGCCGAGCCGGCGCAGGCGCTCCGAGGTGGTGGCGCGACCGCAGCCGACGTCGAGGATCGAGGCGCCCGACCGATCACCCCACAGGCGCAGCAGGCCCCAGTTGACGTCCTCATAGTACGCGTAGGGGGCCGCCGCTTCCGCAGCTTGGCTGGCCTCTTTATCCACGGCGCAGCTCCCCGGCCATCGCCAGCGCCCGCTCGACGCAGACGTCGGAGTTGATGTAGTCGAACTGGGCGAAGCGGCCGAGCAGGCGCAGTCCGGTCGACGCCACCGCCGCGCGCAGCTCGGTCACGTGGTGCCGGTAGTCGAGGTCGTAGACCGGATAGCCGTAGTTGAAGCGGACCACGCGCCGGTAGCTCACCTTGCTGGGCGTGACCAGCCCGGCCCGTTCGAGGTCGGCCGTCACGCGCGCGAGCAGCGCCTCGTCGCTCATCTCCCAGACGCCGTCCCCGGCGTTGGCGGTGATCTCGGCCATCGCGATCGACGACCCTTCCGGCGCGCAGCGCTCGCTGAAGGCGTGCGGAAACGAGACCCGGTGAAACAGAATCTCCGGATCGGGAACGTACACCGCCGTGTACCCGTGCGCCGGCGGCTCGGCCGAGCCGATCACCACGTTGATGAGCGAGTTCCAGCGGAGGCGCCCGGCGGCCGCGCGCGCCGCGTCCGGCGCCCCGGGCCAGACCTTGAGCAGCTCGTGGATGGGGATGGTCGAGACCAGCGTCTCGCAGCGGATCTCCTCGCCGCGGTCGGAGGCGACGCGCCAGCCGTCGCCGTCGCGCTCGACGCGCGCCACCCGCCACCCGGTGCGCAGCTTGCCGCGCAGGCGCGCCGCGAAGGCGTCGACGATCGCCTCGAACCCGCCTTCGATCGGGTAGGAGAAGTAGAGCTGGTGCAGGTACCCTTCGGTGGGGATCCCGATCGACGAGCGCAGCACGTCCTCGAGCGGCGGCTTGGGGATCCGCGAGACGAACTCCAGCCCGATCTTCTCGGCGTCGTAGTTCCAGATCTTCTCGTTGTAGGGGATGAAGTATTTCTCCGAGATCCCCTTGCCGAACGTGACGTACGACCAGTGCGCCAGGTTGGTGGGCGTCTCGCCCTGGCGCGGGTTGCTGAGGTAGCCGTGGATGCACTCGAAGTTGTCTTCGGGGGGGAGCGCCGCCAGATCGTTCTCGAACGGGTAGCGCACCATCCGCCCCTTGAACCAGATCTTGTTCTCGCGCTTCTTCTGGTGGACGTTCTTCCCCAGCGCGGCCACCATCAGCTGCAGCACCGCCTTGTTCTTGCTGAACATGATGTGCGGGCCGGCGGCGTCGTAGGTGAAGCCGTTTTCGACGATCGTCTCGCAGAGGCCGCCCGTCCGCTCGCGCAGCTCGACGATCTCCACGTCCTCGTCGAGCTCGGAGGCGAGCGCGATGCCGGAGATCCCCCCGCCCAGGATCAGGACGCGCCGGTTGGTGGCGCTCAAGGTGACTTCCGCCCGGCCGTGCCGTCGGCGGCCAGGAACCCCTGCCCGACCTGGGTGATGGCCTTGGTCCCCTCGGGCTCGACGGTGTAGTGCATGCGGGGCATCCCGCTCTCCGTCATGAAGCGCTCGAGCGCGGCGTGATGGGTGGGGCAGTAGAGCATCAGGAACCCGCCGCCGCCCGCGCCGATGATCTTGCCGCCCAGGACGCCGAACCGCTCGCGGACCTCGTCGTAGATCTTGTCGACCGCACCGAGCGAGATCTTCTTGGAGAGCTTCTTCTTGTTCTGCCAGTGCTCGTCGAGCATCTGGCCCCACCGGTCGTAGTTCCCCTGCTCGATCGTCTCCAGGATGCGGTAGCCGAGGTCCTTGATGCGGTGGAGGCTGTCGGCCACGCGCGCGTGATCGGCGCTGTCCTGGCTCTTCATCGCCGTGTTCTGATCGGCCAGCACCTCGCGCGCGTCGCGCTGGGCGCCGGTGTAATAGATGTGCGTGTGGGCGACGAAGTCGGCGACGTCGCTGCTGCTCGGGCGGAGCTGCCGCACCTTCACCTCGCCGCCCTTGGCGATCTCCAGCACCGTGAGGCCGCCGTAGGCCGCCATGTACTGGTCCTGCTTGCCGATCCCTTCCTTGAGGATCTCGAGCTCGATGTGACAGGCCTCCTCGGCCAGCGTCTGCAGCGAGACGTAGTCGCGCCTGTCGTGGTGGAGCGCGTTGAGCAGCCCGACGATGTAGCAGCTCGACGAGCCGAGCCCCGTGCCGGCCGGCAGATCGGCCATCGACGAGACCTCGAAGGTGTTCTCGATGCCGTGCTTGCGCAGGGCCTCGCGCGCCAGCGGGTGGCGCAGCTCGCCGACGTGGTCGACCACCTCGCTCTGCGAGTAGTGCAGCACCAGCTTCTTCCCCACCGACGGCCGGTTGACGGCCACGTACATGTACTTGTCGAGGCCCATCGCGAAGATGAACCCACCGTGGTGCGAATAGTACGAGGGGAGATCGGTGCCGCCCCCGCCCAGCGTGACCCGAAACGGCGTGCGGGTGACGATCATCGGCAGGCTCCTACGCGGCAATAAGCGAATTTAGGTCGGTCCATCGAGGCTTCTTTACCACGGAAGGTCTTCCGTCTGGCGAGGCGCGCTCAGCCGAGGAGCTTGCGGAGGATCTCATTGACCGCCTTGGGGTTTCCCTTACCGCCGGTCTCCTTCATGACGGCGCCCACGAAGAAGCCCATGAGCTTGGGGGTGGCCTTGAAACGGGCCGCCTCTTCGGGGTGCGCGGCGACGACCCGCCGGCAGGCCTCCTCGAGCGCGCCGCCGTCGGAGACCTGGGCCAGCCCCTCGGCGGCGACGATCTCCTGGGCCGTGCGCCGCTCGCTCCACATCTTGCCGAACACGTCCTTCCCCAGCTTGCCGGAGAGCGTGCCGTCCTCGACCAGCCTGCAGAGCTCGGCGAGCGCGGCGGGCGGCACCGGGCAGTCGGCCTCGCCCAGCGCGCGGGGATCGTCGACCTGGGCGAGCACCTCGTTGATGACCCAGTTGGCGGCGCGCTTGGCCGGCGCGCCCGCGGCGACGGTGGCGTCGAAGTAGGCGGCCGTCTCGCGATCGGCGACCAGCACACCCGCGTCCTGCGCCGACAGGCCCCCCTGGCCCGTGTAGCGCGCGAAGCGGTCCTCCGGCAGCTCCGGCAGGCTGGCGCGCAGCGCGATCTGCTCAAGCTCGGTCACCACCAGCGGCGGCAGATCGGGCTCGGGGAAATACCGGTAGTCGTGCGCCTGCTCCTTCGAGCGCATCGCCTGCGTCACGCCGCGCGCCGCGTCCCAGAGGCGCGTCTCCTGAACGACGCGCTCGCCCCGGTCGAGCAGCGTCGCCTGCCGCTTGATCTCGTGCTCGATCGCGTCGCGCACGTTCTTGAACGAGTTCATGTTCTTGATCTCGGTCTTGGTGCCGAACTTCTCGGTGCCGCGCGGCCGCAGCGAGACGTTGGCGTCGCAGCGGAGCGACCCCTCCTCCATGTTGCCGTCGCCGATGCCCAGGTAACGGACCAGCGTGCGCACCGCGCGCACGTACTCGGCGGCCTCCTCGGCCGACCGGACGTCGGGCTCGCTCACGATCTCGCACAGCGGAACGCCGGCGCGGTTGAGATCGACGAAGCTGACGCCGGCGGCCGCGTGCAGGTTCTTCCCGGCGTCCTCTTCCATGTGGATGCGGGTCAGGCGGATCGCGCGCGCCTCGCCCTTGAGGCGGAACTTGATGGCGCCCCCCTCGCAGATCGGCTCGTCGAACTGCGAGATCTGGAAACCCTTGGGCAGGTCCGGATAGAAGTAGTGCTTGCGCGCGAAACGGCAGCGCGTGCGGATGTTGCAACCCGCCGCCATCCCGAGCCGCACGGCCGACTCCACCGCCGAGCGGTTGAGCACCGGCAGCGTCCCCGGCATGCCCAGGCACACCGGATCGGTCGAGGCGTTGGGCTCGGCGCCGAACGCCGCCGACGACCAGGAGAAGATCTTCGAGCGCGTGGCGAGCTGGACGTGAACTTCCAATCCGATGACCACCTCCCAGTCGGTCTTACCGGGACCCTGGGAGGGTCCCGCACCCCCCGCGATGGCCATCACGCGACCTCCGGCGGCAGGCGCTGGTGCCAGTCGGTGCGCGCCTCGTAGGCGCCGCCGACGCGGAAGCAGATCTCCTCGCCCAGCGTGGGCCCGATGACCTGCAGGCCGATCGGCAGCCCGGCCTTGCTGAAACCGCAGGGGAGCGACAGCGCGGGGATGCCGGCCAGATCCGCCGCCACGGTGAAGATGTCCGCCAGGTACATCTGCAGCGGATCCGTCGTCTTCTCGCCCAGCTTGAAGGCCGGCGTGGGGGACGTCGGCGTCACGATGGCGTCGCATTGGGCGAACGCCGCCGTGAAATCGTCGGCGATCTTGCGCCGCGCACGCAGCGCCTTGCCGTAGTAGGCCTCGTAGTAGCCGGCACGCAGGACGTAGGCGCCCAGCATGATCCGGCGCTTCGGCTCGGCGCCGAACCCCTCGCCCCGCGTCTTGGTGTAGAGCTCCTCCAGCGACTTCACGTTCTGGGCGCGCTGGCCGTACTTGACGCCGTCGTAGCGCGCCAGGTTCGACGACGCCTCGGCGGTGCAGACGAGGTAGTAGGTGGCGATCGCGTACTTGGTGTGCGGCAGCGACACCGGGACGATCTTCGCGCCCGCGCGCCCGAGCTCGTCGATCGCGGCGCGCACGCCGCCCTCGATCTCGGGGTCCATCCCCGGCTGAAAGTACTCGGTCGGCATCCCGAGGCGCAGGCCGGCGAGCGGCGTCCCACCTTCGCGCCCGGCCCGCGCCGCCTTCCGGTAGGCGCCCACCGCCGCCGGGATCGACGTCGCGTCCAGCGGATCGACGCCCGCCATCACCTCGAGGAGGGCCGCCGCGTCCTCGACGGTGCGGCCGAAGGGCCCCGGGTGATCGAGCGAGGAGGCGAAGGCGATGACGCCGTACCGCGAGACGCGGCCGTAGGTCGGCTTCATCCCGACGATCCCGCACAGCGAGGCCGGCTGCCGGATCGACCCGCCCGTGTCGGTGCCGGTCGCCCCCGCGCACAGCGAGGCCGCCACCGCCGCCGCCGAGCCGCCCGACGAGCCGCCCGGCACGTGCGCCGGCGACCAGGGGTTCCGCGTCGGCTTGAAGGCGCTGTTCTCCGTCGACGAGCCCATGGCGAACTCGTCCATGTTCAGTTTGCCCAGCGAGACGGCGCCGGCCGCCTCGAGCCGCGCGGTCACCGTCGACTCGTAGGGCGGCACGAACCCGCGCAGGATCTTGGACGCACAGGTGGTCTCGACCCCCTTGGTGCAGAAGATGTCCTTGATCCCGAGCGGCGCGCCCGCCAGCGGCCCCGGATCTCGCCCCGCTTTGCGGGCCGCATCGACCACGTCGGCCCGGCGGCGGGCCCCTTCGGCGTCGACCTTCAGGTAGCAGCCGAGCGCGCCGTCGAGGCGCCCGATGCGATCCAGGAACTGCTCGGTCACCTCGCGCGCGCCGAAGCTCCCGGCCCGCACGCCGTCGACGATGGACGTCAGGCTGGCGCCGCGCGCCTCAATCACGGGTCGCTCCCTCACAGATCTTTTTCACAGATCTTCCTCGCCGCCGCCGCCGGCGGGGCCGGGCACGATGCGGGGAACCTGGAAGAAGTTGGCCTCGCGCCGCGGAGCGTTGGCCAGCGCCTCGTCGACCGGCAGCGACGGTGCGACCTGGTCCGCGCGCAGCGGGCAGTCGAACGGCACCGCGTGCGTCATCGGCTCGACGCCCGTGGTGTCGAGCTCCCGCATGGCGTCGACGTAATCGAGGATGGCGTCCAGATCCCCCGTCATGCGGGCGATCTCCTGCTCCGAGAGCGCGAGGCGCGCCAACACCGCCAGCTCGCGGACTTCTTCTACAGTTATCCGGGACATACGGAGTCCGATTTCATAGCACGGTGGCCGGGCGAATTGGCGAGTTGCGGCGGCAGAAGTTATAGTGTTGAGTCCGGTTCGACGTCATGTCCTCGAAGGTCGATCTCCGCGCGCGCGCCCTTGCCGCTCTGTTCGCGGTGGGCCTCTTCGCGACCGCGTGCGATGGGGGCCCGCACCCGCCCGACGCGCAGGCCGCCGTCTCGGTGACCTCCGCCGAGCTGGCGGTGCGCTTCGAGGTGGCCGCGGGGAAGCCGCCCACCGTCTCGGTGCTGGGTTTCCGGGCCTCCACCCTCGGCCCCGATGCGCCGTCCGACGTGCTGGGCCTCGTCGATCCCCTGGCGGCCGCCGCGCCCGACCAGGGGTGCGCCCTGCGCGACGTCGATCAGGCGACCAGCGCGCTCGTCGCCCGGGGCAGCTCGGTCGATCTCGAGGAGCTCTCCGGTGTGGGCGTGGGGTTTGGCCCCGGCGATCCGCTGGTGCGGCCGTTCCCGCGGCTGTTTCCCGACGTGGCCGGCGTCGTCGGTGGGGTGGTCGCCGAGGCCGCGCCGCAGCCGCTCAGTGTGCTGCCCGAACGGCTCAGCATCTACGGCGCCGACTCGGAGCTGCCGGTCGCCGAGCTGACGGTCCCCGCCCTACCGCGGCTCCTGGCCGCCAACGGCGCTGCGCCGGCGGGCGGCATGCGGCTCGACGGCGCCGAGGGGCTCTCGCTCTCCCTGGCGGCCGCCGGGGGCTCGCTCGTCGAGCTGCGCCCATACGGCGCCACGGTGGCGGTCACCTGCGCCGTGCCGGCCAACGCCTCGACCGAGTCGGTGGTCACCATCCCGCACGCTCTGCTCGTCCATCTGCCCCGCGCCCGCTCGAGCGCCTGGGGCGTGCCGGTCTCGATCGAGGTGGCCCGGCGTTTTCACGCCCGCGAGCCGCTGGCGCCGACCGGTGCGCGCGTCTCGGTCGAGATCCGCTCGGCGGTCGCCGCGGAGCTGCGCCCGTGAGCCCCAGCCCCGTCCGCCGCGACACGCGCCAGCACGCGCGCATCGACCTCGAGATCCTGGTCTCGGTGACCGACGCCGGCCAGAAGGTGCGCCGGCCCATCCGCTTCGCCTCCACGGATCTCTCGAGCGGCGGCGCCTTCCTGCGGGCCGACGTGCTGTTCGAGGTCGGCGAGCTGCTGTTGGTGGAGTTCCGCCTGCCGAACGGGCGGCAGATCAAGACGCAGGGGCGGGTCGTGCGCGTCGCCCGGGCCGGCCAGAAGGATCGCTCGTCGGGGATGGGGATCGAGTTCGTCGATCTCTCCGCCGAGGATCGCGCCGCGATCGACACCCGAACGTCCTAGGAGACTTCGCGAAATGGCCGAGACGCTCGAGGATCTGACCTACGACTACGAGGACGAGGGGACGCTGGTCCGCAAGGAGATCGACCGGGCCATTCTCAGCAAGGGGAGCTGGGCGACCATCATGTTCCTGTTCCAGGAGCTCGACCGGCAGAAGGGGAAGTTCCGCCCCCCCAAGATGGCCATCGTCCGCTTCAAGAAATCGAAGGGGAGCTACCGCAAGCAGTCCTCGTTCAACATCTCGAACGAGAAGCAGGCGCGGCAGATCGCCGAGGTCTTCGAGCGCTGGTATCCCAAAATCGCCGAAGTGACCGCAGAAGCGGCGGAGGCGGCAGACGGCGAGGCCGGCGACGAGGACAGCGGCGACGACGGCCCGGGCGGGGACGACTGAACCCGGTCGCGCTCTTCGTCAACCCGCGCTCCCGCGCGAATCGACGCAACCCGCGGGTGGCGTCGCAGTTCCAGGCATTGCTCGGCGAGCACGGACGCGTCTTCGCCCCCAAGACGCTCGACGAGCTGGACAGCGATGCGGTCTCGCTGCGCTCCAAGCCCCCCTCGGTCATTGCCGTGCACGGCGGCGACGGCACCCTTCACCGGGCCGTCGCGGCGCTGGGCAAGGCCTTCGGCGACACGCCGCTGCCGCCTCTGGCCATGCTGGGCGGCGGGACGATGAACGTGGTGAGTGCCTCGCTGGGCATCCGCCAGAAGGCGGCCCCCTTCCTCTCGGCGATCGTGGGAGCCGTGCGGGCCGAACGGCCGCTCGAGACGGTCCGGCGGCGCTGCCTCCGGATCGGCGACACGCTGGGGTTCATCTTCGGCAACGGGCTGATGGCCAACTTCCTCGGCGAGTACTACGGCCAAGGCGAGTACGGACCGGCCCGCGCGACCTGGCTGCTCCTGCGCGCGGTCGGGTCGGCGATCATCGACGGCCCGTTCATCCACAAGATCTTCAAGCGCTTCGAGGGGACCGTCGAGGTGGACGGCCGGATGCTGGAGCGCACCGTGTTCATCGGGATCGGCGCGGCGACCGTCCGCGAGGTCGGACTGGGATTCAAGCTGAACCACCGCGCGGACGACGACGTCGAGCGGTTCGGCGCGCTGGCCATCCACGGCCGCCCCATAGGCCTCATCCCCGACTTCTGGTCCGTCTATACGGGCAAGGGCGTCTCTCCCAAGCGGTCGTTCAGCGCGGTGGCCTCGACGATGACGATCGTCCCCAAGGAGGGCAGCATGGCCTACACGATCGACGGCGATCTCTACCGCGGCGAGGGGCCGCTCACCATCTCCATCGGCCCGCACGTCGAGTTCGTGCGGCCGCCGGCGTTGTCGGCGCTGGCCGGCGCGCCCGCGCCACGCGCGCTCCCCCCCGGCCAGGACGCGGCGACGGCGACGCCGGTGCCGCCCCCGCGTTGATCGTCTCCCTCGGGCGCGTTACCATGGTGGCTTCGCGATGAGCTCGTCGTTTCCGATGGACGGCATGCGGGTCCGCTTCGCAGGCGATTCGAACGTCGGCATGAAGCGCGCCCACAACGAGGACTCCTTCTACCTTCCCGAAAGCGAGCGCCTGGCGATCGTCGCCGACGGCATGGGCGGTCACGCCTCGGGCGAGGTGGCGAGCCGCATGGCGGTCGACACGATCGTCGGCTTCTTCAAGGCGACGCAGGACGACCAGCAGCTGACCTGGCCGTTCAAGATGGACCACGGCAACCGGTACGACACCAACCGGATGGTCACCGCCATCAAGCTGGCCAACCTCAAGATCCACGAGCAGGCGCAGAAGGACCCGCGCTGCCACGGGATGGGGACCACCGTCGTCTCCACGCTGTTCGCCGACCGCGCCCTGGTCATCGGGCACGTGGGCGACAGCCGGCTCTACCGCTGGCGCGAGGGCGCGCTCAAGCAGCTGACCGAGGATCACTCGCTGCTCAACGACTACATCAAGATGAAGAACCTCTCGCCCGAGGAGATCGCGTCGTTTCCACACAAGAACGTGATCGTGCGGGCCCTGGGGATGAAGGACACCGTGCAGGTCGACGTGCACGTCGAACAGCCGGTGCTGGGCGATCTCTACCTGCTCTGCTCGGACGGTCTGTCGGGGATGGTCAAGGACGAGGAGATCGCCGCCCTGGCCGACGCCGAGAAGGACCTCGACGCCATGTGCGAGAAGCTGATCGGCGAGGCCAACAAGAACGGCGGCGTCGACAACATCACCGTCGTCGCCGTCCGGGTCGAAGCGAGCTGAGTCGATCTACTTCGGACCCTGAAAGGGGTCCTGCGCCCCCCGCGATGGGATCGGGCGAGCCCGGGGTCCTCGCGCGCGTTTGCGCGCGCGGGGTGGCTTAAGCTCGCGCGCCCCCGACGCGATCAGTCTTCCTCGATTGTGACGACCCCGGTCGGGGTGACCACCACGTCGGAGACGTCGCCGGTCGCGGTCGCGCCCGACCAGACGACCGCCCGCTGCACCCGCGCGCCCGCCGCCACCCGCGCGCCCGCGTCGACGACCGCGTCGGGGCCCACCTGGGCGCCCGCCTCGATCTCCGCGCCGGCGGCGATGCGGACGGGCCCGACCACGCGGGCGCCGGCCGCCACCCGCGCGCCGGGATCGATCCCGAGGAGCGGACCGGGTGGATCGCGCAGGAGCGTCGGAGCGCGCAAGAGCGCCAGGTTTCCCGCGAGGTAGCGGGCGGGCGTCGAGTGCTCGGCGAAGTAGCCGCCCAGCGTGACCGCCCGGATGGTCTCGCCCGCCCGCAACGCCGGCACGTATGCCTCGCGGATCACGTCGCAGAAGATCGGCTGCAGCCGGTCCATCAGCGCGGGCGCCAGGACGTGGACGCCGGTGAACATGCGCAGCGCGACGCCTCCCTCGGGTGGCTGCGGCGAGCGCGCGTCCAGGATGCTGACCACCCGCCCCGTGGCGTCGACGCCGATCGCCCCCCAGCGCTCGGGCGCCGGATCGTCGCGCAGGAGCATGGTGGCGGCGGGTCCGTGCGCCGCGTGCGCCTCGAGCAGCGCCGGCAGATCGAGATCGGCCACCACCTTGGCGTTCATGACCAGCGCCGGTCCGGGGCCGAGCAGCCCGCGGGCCTGCGCGATCCCGCCACCCGTTCCCAGCAGCTCCGCCTCGACGGAGTAGTCGATCGCCAATCCGTGTGCCCGGCCGTCGCCCAGCGCGGCGCGCACCAGGTCGCCGCGATGAAAGACGTTGATCACCGCCCGCGCCGCGCCCGCCCGCGCAACCGCGCGCAATCCGTAGCTGATCGCCGGGTAGCCGCAGATCGGAACCAGCGGCTTCGGCAGCGTCAGCCCCAGCGCCCCCAGCCGCGTCGACCGCCCCGCCGCCAGCAACATGACGCCTAGGTTCATGATCGCGTGGATGGAGCGCGGCTCTGCCGCGCGGAATCCGTCGCGGGAGAGCGCGGGAACCCTCCCAGGGTTCCCGCGCTTGCAGGAAGGCCGCTCGGCGTCATGGGTCGGATCATGGTATGCGATCGCCATGAAAATTTGTGTCATCGGCACCGGTTACGTCGGGCTGGTCGCGGGCGCGGGCTTCGCCGACATGGGGAACGACGTCACCTGCTGCGATCTCGATGCCGGCAAGATCGAGGGGCTCAAGAAGGGCGTGATGCCGATCTACGAGCCGGGCCTCGACAAGATTGTCCTGCACAACGCCGCCGAGGGCCGCTTGATCTTCACCACCGACGTGAAGTCGGGCGTGGCCGGCGCCGAGGTGGTGCTGCTGGCGGTCGGCACGCCGCCCGGCCCCGACGGCTCGGCTGATCTGTCTTACATCCTCAAGGCCGCCTCGGACGTCGGAGAGACGCTCACCGGCTGGGCGGTGATCGTCACCAAGTCGACCGTCCCGGTCGGGACCGGCGACAAGATCGAGGCGGTCATCAACAAGAGGACCAAGCACGAGTTCGCCGTCGCCTCGAACCCCGAGTTCCTGAAGGAGGGCGACGCGCTCAACGACTTCATGAAACCCGATCGCGTGGTGGTCGGCACCAGCGACAAGCGCGCCATCGAGACGCTGCGCGCGCTCTACGCCCCCTTCACCCGAACCACCGACCGAATGCTGGTCATGGATCGCCGCTCGGCGGAGCTGACCAAGTACGCGGCCAACTCGATGCTGGCGACGCGCATCTCGTTCATGAACGACCTCGCCAACCTGTGCGAGATCCTGGGCGCCGACATCGAGCTCGTGCGCAAGGGGATGGGCTCCGACGTCCGCATCGGTCCGAAGTTTCTCTTCGCCGGGCCGGGCTTCGGCGGCAGCTGCTTCCCCAAGGACCTGCGCGCCGCGATCAGCACGGGGCGCGAGGTCGGCTACAAGCTGGAGGTCCTCGACGCGGTCGTCGCCGTCAACGAGCGGCAGAAGCGCCGCCTCGGCGAGAAGGTCGTCGCGCACTTCGGAGGCGATCTGAAGGGGAAGCGCATCGCCGTCTGGGGGTTGGCCTTCAAACCGGGCACGGACGACATCCGGGAGGCGCCGGCGCTGGAAGTGATTCGCGCGCTGATTGCGGCGGGGGCGAGCATTAAGACGTTCGATCCGCAGGGGATGGACAATGCCAAGAAGGCGCTGGCGGACGTGGAGGCGCACGTGACGTTCTGCCACAGCGTCGCGGATGCCACGAAGGGGGCGGATGTGATTGCGCTGGTGACGGAATGGAATGAATTCATCACGCAAGACTGGTCGAAGATTGCGAAGCTCATGAAAGGGAAGCACATTTTTGACGGGCGTAATTGCCTGGCGTCAAAGAAGGTGACGGCGGCGGGGCTGAATTATCATGCGATCGGCAGGCCGGACCTGAAGCCGGGCGAGGGGAAGGATGGTTCGATGGGGTTCTTTCCGGCGGGGTGAGGTGGGTGGCGGTGTGTTTGTTAGGGTTTTTGATAGCGCGGCTGATGCGGCGTCCGGCCGCGCCGGAGAACGTGAAGCTGCGAGCGGCCGCGAAAACGCAAGCGATTTCGAGAGCGATCGCGCGTGG
>DASYEX010000121.1:0-5182 GCA_036498765.1 Polyangia bacterium | reverse complement strand
ACGTGCGAACGCTTGCGATGCAGGTCGATTCCGACGTACACCATGCGAGGGCCTCCTTCGCCCGAGGAACACAATGCGCGCCCAGTGCATAGCGCTCCGGGCACCACGGCGCGGGGAGGCCCGCTCATTCATGGCATCAAGGGGGATAGGTCATGTCCAGTTCGGTGGGGTC
The DNA here is from genome assembly GCA_036498765.1 of Polyangia bacterium. Lineage (GTDB taxonomy): Bacteria > Myxococcota_A > Polyangia > Fen-1088 > Fen-1088 > JADGRB01. The sequence continues at coordinate 5,010 of DASYEX010000121.1, read as the reverse complement.
GGTGGGGGCGGGTCTGGGCGTGCTGGTGGAGGTGCTTCCAGACCATGCGCGCGATGTAGCGCTTGAGGCAGCGGATGATCTCTCGCGTGGTCTTGCCCTCGGTCTTGCGTCGTTGGACATAGGCGCGCGTGGCGGGGTCCAGGCGCATTCGCGTGAGCGTGATCATGTGCAGTGCGCAGTTGAGTTGGCGGTCGCCGCCGCGGTCGAGTCGGTGGCGGACGGTGCGTCCGGAGGAGGCGGGGATCGGGGCGGTGCCGGCGAGCCGCGCGAAGTGGGCGTCGGAGGGGAAGCGCTCGGCGCCGGCGGTGCGGCCGATCAGCGTCGCCGCGGTGAGCGCTCCGACGCCGGTTTCGGCGACCAGGTCGGGGCTGTGAGCGTTGACGAGGCGTTCGAGTTCGTGCTCGAGCTGGTTGATCTGGCGGGTCAGGTCGCGGATCGCGGCGGTCAGTGTCTTAGCGATCCGGACGCGGGCGCTGGGCGTCAGGCGGGCCAGTCGGCGTGCGACCTTGGTGATGTGTGGCTCGTGGCGCAGAGAGCGCGCCGGCAGCGCAGCCTCGAGCTCGGGACAGAGCGCGACAAGATGCCAACGCAAGCGGTTGATCTGGCGGCTGCGCTCGGCGACCAGGCTGGCGCGATGGTCGTGCAAGAGTCGGATCTCCAGCGCGTTCTCGTCCAAGGCCGCGGTCGGGAAGCGCTCGATGCCCTCGCGCAGGACCGCCCGGGCGATCGCGCGCGCATCGATGCGATCGGACTTGCCTCGCTCGCGTTCTCCGCGCCGCGACGCGCCGGTCAACCGCGGCGGCACGCGAACGACTCGATGACCGGCCGCGATCAGCGCACGTTCCAAACCGCCGGCCACATGCCGGCAATCCTCCAACGCCCACACCACCTCCGTGTCCAACTCGCTCGCCCAGGCCAACGCCCGCAAATGCCCGTCCTCGCTAGCAGCGATCTCCAGTTCCGCGACCAGCGCGCCGGTCCGGCGGTCCAGCGCGGCGAGCACATGGCTGCGCTTGTGGGTGTCCGCTCCGATCACGATCATCCAGCCGTCCCCTTTCATCGATCCCACTGAAAGCGGACCGCCGGTGGACAAGCCTCGGTTGGGGCGTTGCCACGCTCCTATCAGGTCACACCGGCAATCCTCGAGCGGCGGCGGGCGACAGAACCGTCACTGGTCAGCCGAGCGGACGACAGCTCCTCTTCGAGTCAGCCCGCCGCCAGCCCGAGGACCTACCGGCTGCACCGGACGCCACCGCCCGGCAACCCGATCCTCACACCGAGGCTGCCCTTGACGGCCCTGCGCGCGCCCGCAGGTCCCGCGATCACCTTCCGGGGGAGGAACGGTGACCACACACGCCCGCCACTCCGGAAGCGCTCGGATCACACCGACCGCCCAGGGAGCTCTGCCGTGACGATCACAACCAGCAGCAAGCGCCGCGAGCAGATCAGCGCCTTCTACGCCTGCCATGCCACCCGCCTTCAGGAGCTCGTGTGCCGCCGCGCCGACGTGCCCGAGCAGACCATCGAAGACGCCTGCCAGCACGCCTGGACGATCCTGATCCGCCGGCCCGACATCCGCCTCGACGCCAACGGATTGGACTGGCTGGCCACGGTCGCGATCCACGAAGCGTGGCACCGCGCCGCCGCGCCCGAGATACCGAGCGGCGGCTTCCAAGGCACCGCGCGCGGCGATGACCGAGACCGGTCCGAACCACCCGCCCACGGCGACCGCAGCGCCGAAGATCGCGCACTCGACCGCATCGAACACCAGGAACGCCTGCACATGGTCGCGACGCTCAAGACCCGCGAGCGCGAAGCACTGTTCCTCCAGGGCCTCGGCTACAGCTACGACGAGATCGCCCGGTTATCTAGGGCCGCCCGTGTCGTCGACGCGTCGCGTGCTGCGCCGGCGCGTCGATGACATGTCGTGGGCGAGGACTGAGCTCGATCGCGAGCTGTGCGTCATCGTCGACATGTGGGCGGCAGCTCGTCGGCGAGAGCGATGGCGATGAGGATGGTCCGCTGGGTGTCGCTGTGGCCGTGCATCGAGACCTGGTATTCGCGGCCCGCGCAGCGCCACGTAACGACCGCGTGTCCGCCGTAAATGCCGTGGAAAAGGCGAAACGACGGGACGAGCCAGAGCGTCGCGGGTATCCGGTCGATCCGTAGCGGCCGCTGATGGGTTGGGCCCTGCCGCGGGTCGTAGTCGAGCGGATGTAGGAGCGCGTGCAGCGTTGAGATAACGCCCGTATCCGCAACCGCGCGCCAGGGCGTCGGACGGTCGGTTATCGACCTGCAGGTTGAGCGGCCGTGCGGTGAATCGCTGGGTGCGCGATAGAACTACCATGTCCGACGGACTGGAGGCGCGGGCATTGGTCGGTCAGTACGGTCAGCAGTGCCGGGATGTTGAGAAGCGCGCGTAGATGTTCTCCGCATCGGGATTGCTATGCGCTCGAGGTCGACGAGCCCCGCGCCGCGCCGCCGGAACGCCGCCTTGAGGAGACCTGGCGATCGGATTATGGGTCGACACTCGTCGTGGGTAAGCCAGCGGGACGCGGCTAGGTCCGCTGAGCGGGGTCGGGTGTGCTGAGGCGCCCAAGACCGGAGGCGGTGGTCCGCGTACGGACGGTCGTCGGCGCTCTGGTGACATTGTTCGCCGCAGCCGCCGGCATCGCGGTGACGGCGGCCACGTTGAAGGCACCGGTAGCTGTGTGGGCGCCGCTGGCCGGGTTGTGGTTGCTCTGCGCAGCCGCGGTGCTGGTCCTCACCGTTGTCGAGCAGCGCCAGAAGGCCGCCGCGGAACGCGCGCTGACCAACGCCGCGCTGGCGGGACACTTCGAACCGCGATCGCGAGGCGCTGACCTGGGCGAACCGGGATGGTACTTCACCGGCCGCGAGCGGGCGATCAGAGAGCTGTCGGCGTGGCTGATGGCCGGCGACGACGCCAAAACGCGTGTCGTGACGGGCGAGCCAGGGGGGGGCAAGTCGGCGCTGATCGGTCGCCTGGTCATGCTGTCTGATCCCCGACGCCGACAAGAGATCCTCGCGCACGAGCCCGACCTCGCGGCCGAGCTGCGCTTCAAGGAGCGCGTCATCGACGTCGCGGTCAACGCCACCAACAAGACCAGCGAGCAGGTGGCCGACGAGATTGCCACCACGCTTGGGCTGGCGGAGCGTCTGCCGGCGTTGGTCGTCGAAGCCCTCAACCGGGGAAACGGGAGGCGGCGCATCGTTGTCGACTCGCTCGATGAGGCGGACGATCCGCATGAGCTGATCGCCGCGCTGCTCAGTCCGTTGGGCCGCAGCCCGCGCGCGCAGTTGCTCGTAGGGACGCGCAAACCGTACGTGCGCGCGCTCGGCGGCGATGACGCCAACGTCGTCCTCGACCTCGACCCCAACGCCAAGGACTACTTCGAGCACGGCGACGTGGTCGCCTACGTCAACAGACGGTTGGGGGGCCGCGGGAACTATCCGGATCCGCGGCTGGCGGAACAGGTCGCCGAGGCGATCGCCGCGCGCGCGGGGGGGAACTTCCTGATCGCGCAAATCGTGGCGCGCGACCGCGCCGACAGGCCCCCCGACACCACCGCGCCAGAGTGGCAGAACCACCTGCCTACGAGCGTGGGCGAGGCGATGGACCAGGACTTGCGCCGGCTGGCCGACAAACAACGCCCGGTGCGCGAGCTGCTGCTGGCGCTGGCATACGCCGAGGGCAGCGGCCTGCCCCGCCACGGCGGTATCTGGGAGGCGACGGCGGGCGCCCTGACCGGCACCGGAGACAGACGACTGAGCGACGTCTTCGGCGATCGGCGCGCCCTCGCCTATCTGATTGGCCAGATCGAGGACGGCCTCCACGTGTACCGCCTCTACCACCGGGCGCTGGCCGAGCATCTCCAAGCGACCGACGGGCCCGACGACGCCCAGGCGCGCATCACGACGGCGCTCACCAAGCTTGTCCCGCGCGCCGCCGGCGCGACCGGCCGGGACTGGGCCTCCGCGCCCCCCTACGTCCGGGTCCACCTCGCCACCCACGCCGCCGCCGGCGGCATCCTCGACCACCTGCTCGAGGAGGCGTGCTATCTCACAGCCGCCGACCCGCCGAGGCTCCTGCAGGCTCTGCCCGCCGCCTCCAGCCCGGTGGCGGTCAGCATCCGGCGCGTGTATCGACTCGCCGTCCATCACCTCGGCGACGTCGTGCCCGCTGAACGGGCCGCCTACCTTGAAATGGCCGCGCGCCTCCTGCGCGCTGGCGCCCTAGCCGACCAAATCGCACAGTGCTCCCCGAACCGTCCATGGATGGTTCGCTGGGCCCAGTGGCGCGCCGACCCCGAACACTTCGTCGTCGGGCGCCACATCGGCCGGGTGGGGGCGGTGGCGGTGGCCGAGCTCGACGGGCGCGCGATCGCCGTCTCCGGCGGCAGCGGCGGGACGCTGCGGGTGTGGGACCTGGCCGCCGGCGCGCCCATCGGCGAGCCCCTCGGAGGCCACACCGGCTTCGTGGGGGCGGTGGCGGTGGGCGAGCTCGACGGCCGAGCGATCGCGGTCTCGGGCTCCGACGATCAGACGGTGCGGGTGTGGGACCTGGCCGCCGGCGCGCCCATCGGCGAGCCCCTCGGAGGCCACACCGGCTTCGTGGGGGTCGGCTTCGCGGGGGCAGTGGCGGTGGGCGAGCTCGGCGGCCGCGCGATCGCCGTCTCCGGCGGCACCGATGGGACGCTGCGGATGTGGGACCTCGACGCCGGCGCGCCCATCGGCGCGCCGCTCAAAGGCCACACCGGCGCGGTGATGGCGGTGGCGGTGGGCGAGCTCGACGGCCGCGCGATCGCCGTCTCCAGCGGAGACGATGAGACGCTGCGCGTGTGGGACCTGGCCGCCCGCGCGCCCATCGGCGAGCCTCTTAGAGGCCACACGGGCGGCGTGGGGGCGGTGGCGGTGGGCGAGCTCGACGGCCGCGCGATCGCCGTCTCCGGCGGCGACGATGAGACGCTGCGGGTGTGGGACCTGGCCGCC
>DASYEX010000120.1:0-4271 GCA_036498765.1 Polyangia bacterium | reverse complement strand
CAGCGCGAGGCCGTCGGCGCCGCCGTCGAGCGCCAGCGTCGGCTCGCTCTTCACCTCGGCCGGGAGCGTGTCCAGATCGGCGGTCGGAATGTACGGCAGGTTGGCCGCGATCAGCGAGAGCGGCGCGTGCGCCGCCAGCGGGCCCACGAGATCTCCCTCGAGGAACGTCACCGTCAGGCCGAGCCGTTCGGCGTTCCCCCGCGCCACCTCCAGCGCCCCGGGCGAGACATCGACGGCCACCACGGTCGCGGCCGGGAAGAGCTTGGCCAGCGTCAGCGCGATGGCGCCCGAGCCCGTCCCCACGTCGGCGAGGCGCGGCGTTTCCACGCCCGCCAGCCGCTCGCGCGCCTCCTCGATCAGCGTCTCGGTGTCGGGGCGCGGGACCAGCACGCGGGCGTCGACGGTGAAGTCGATCCCCCAGAACTCCTTCTTGCCGACCAGGTAGGCGACCGACTCGCCCGCCTGCCGCCGCTTGATGAGCGCGCGGATGGCGGCGAGCTCGTCCGCCGTCAACGGGCGATCGAACTGCACGTAGAGCTGCACGCGCGGCAGGGCCAGCGCGTGCGCCACCAGAATCTCGGCGTCGAGCCGCGGCGTCGCCAAGCCCCGCTCGGTGAAGCGCGCGACGGTCCAGCGAATGACCTCGAGGACGGTCCAGCGCGCGGCCGGCGGAGCGGCTTCGGGGGTGGGCACGTACGCGGTCACTTCATCCGCAGGCGCTCGACGGGGACGCCGGCGAAGATGTGGCGCTCGATGATCTCGCCCACGTCACCGACGGTGACGCCGCCGTACCACACCTGCTCGGGATAGACGACGACGGTCACGCCGCGGGCACATTGATCGAGGCAGCCCGCGGCATTGGCCCGGATGCGCCCTTTCACGCCGCGATCGTGCAGCAGGCGCTTGAACTCGTCCTTGACCGCTTCGCTCCCCTTGGCCGCGCAGGACCCCTTGGGATTCCCCGGGTCGCGGCGGTTGGTGCAGATGAAGACGTGCCGTTCGTAGTGAGGTTCCGCCATCGGGCCGCCGAGTATAGCGCGTCGGGGAACATATCGCGTCGAGCGTAGGCCGGCTTCGCCGGCCGGAGCTCATCGGGTCCAAGGCTAAAGACTCCCGATCTGTGTGCTGTGAACCCAGCCTTCGAGGCCGTTGCCCAGGCGGACGCGGACCCAGTCCTGGTCGTGCTCGATCAGGCGGACGCGCAGGCCGGCGTGCACTTCGAACGCGGTCCGGTAGTTGTCGTCGGCGCCGTCCTTGACCGCCACGGCGTCGGGGAGCACCACGCCGAACGGCAGCCGATCCAGCCGGGCCCGGCCGAACAGCAGCGCGCCCGTCAAGAGCGCCGCCGCTCCCAGCACGGCCGCCCCGGCGCCGAGCGCCGGCCGCAGGTCGTCGCGCGCCCGGGGACGAAGCGCGAGGAGCGCGAAGAAGCCGAGGTAAAGGGCGACGAACAGCCAGGTCTCTACCGAGGGGCCCAGCGCCGTCACGGCGCGGATCCAGAGCGGGTCGCGATCCTCGCCCTCGATGCGATCGTGCGCCTGGCGGGCGACGACCTTGCGCGCCTCGCCGAGGTTGTAGCGCGCGTCCTCGCTCCCGGGATCCAGCGCGGCCGCCTTTTCGAAGGCCCAGATCGCCGGCCCCAGCGCCCCCTTGCGGAAGTAGGCGTCGCCCAGGTTGAAGTAGAGATCGGCCGAGACCGCCCCCTGGTGCAAGAGCTCCTCGTAGGCGGCGGCCGCGCCCGCGTAGTCGCCGTGCAGGTAGGCCTCGTTGCCGCGCCGCCAGGCCTCGTCCCGCCGATCCGCCCGCGCCAGGCCCAGCGCGCCGAAGAGCACGACGCCGAGCGCCAGCAGCGAGATCGCGGCCCGACATTTCATGCGCGCGGCCCCTCGCCGATGGGCGCGCGCTCGATGGCGTCGATGAGCTCCCCGGCCCGGGCCAGCGTCGCCGACAGCGCGGCCGGATCGGCCGCCGCGCCGCCCGGGGCGAAGCGCGCCTCGTCGCAGGCCTCGAGGACGGCGACCACCCCGGAGGTCTCGCCGTCGGGGAGGCCGCGCGCACGCAGGAGCGTTCCCAGCTCGTCGAGACGCAGCCCGCCCAGCTCGGTCGACAGCCGCTCGGACAGCGCCTCGCGCAGCACGCGATCGATCTCCAGGTAGAAGTCGCCGGCCCGCCCCGCGGCCCGATGCGCCTCGGCCGTCCGCAGCCGCCTGCGGGCCATCGTCCGCAGGCGCCGCTGGCGCGTCCGGCGCGAGTCGCGCCCCAACCGCTCGCGCACCCGGCCGAACAGGGCCAGCATCGCCAGCGCCAGCGGGGGCGTCACGACCGTGGCGGTGAACGCGGCGCTGTGGAGAAAGGCCGCGCCGCGCTCGCCCGACAGGCTCCCGCGGGCGTGGATGGGCCGAATGTTCCCGGCCACCACGTTCTCTACCCCCGCCGACCCCGCCGGCGCGCCCCCCGAGGGGACGGCGTTCGAGCCCGCCTCGCCGGTCACGGCGATCTCGATCGGCTGACTGCGCACCGTCTCGTAGCGCCGGGCGGCGGGATCGAACGTCTCGAGCGCCAGCGGCGGCACCGTGGTCTTGCCCGGGCGCTCCGGCCGCATCAGCCATTCGATCGTCTTGGTGCCGGTGATCGTCGCGGCGCCGTCGAGCGCCACCTCGGTCTTCGGCTCGTAGCTCTTCCAGCCGGGCATCGCCGGCAGCGCCGGCGGCCGTACGTTGCGCACGTTGCCGGTCCCCTTGACCGCCACCTTGAGCGTGACCGCGTCGCCCACGGACACCGCGGCGCGATCGACCGCCGCCGAGATCTCGTAGCGGCCCACGTTGGCCGGGTCGAAGCCGGGAGGCTCCCCTTTGGCCGGCAGCGGCTGCGCCTCGATGGTCAGCGGATCGGTCTTGAGCCGCCGGACCTCGGGCGCGGAGAAGAAGTCGGCCTGCTGGGTGAGCTCCGCTTCCATCGGCGTGATGGTCAGCTTCCCGGGCGCCAGCGGGAACAGCGCCTTCTTGAAAAGCAGCGCGACGTTGTAGGTCCGTCCGGCGATCGTCTGCGGGTCGCCGAACGCCAGGCGTCCCGGCGGCGTCGTCGAGGGGACGTCCTCCGACCAAAAGCCGTCGGTGTGCGGCTCGGAGACCTGACCGAAGCGGCTCGGCACGTCGACGACGTAGAGGTACCAGCCCACCGTCACTTGCTCGCCCACGAAGGCGTGCGTCTTGTCGGCGACGACGCGGATGAAGGCGGGGACCGCGCCCGACGACATCTGCTGCCGGGGCCGCTCGTCACCGAACGCGAACCCCTGGCCCTGCATCATCCGCTGGAGGAGGTTGTTGGGATCCGCGGCCGGCGGTCCGCCCGACCGCCCGCGCGGTGCCGCGCCTGCGGCCCCCACCCGCACCTCGACCACGTTGGTCGCCAGATCCCGGCCGCCGACCTTGACGTGCGCCGCGCCGATCTTGAGCGGCCCCTTGGCGCTGCCCGCCAGCACCAGCTGGTAGGTCCAGGTGTAGCTCGACTGGATGGTCTGCTGGTTGCTTCCGAACACCATCTGAATGCTGGTCGACTTGCTGGGACCGCGCGCCTCCTGGACCTGGAAGCCGTGGAAGTCGGGCGGCTTGAAATCGCCGGCGTCGTCGCCGGAGCTCTGCAACGTGATCTGGTAGATGAACGGCTCGCCGGGCGCGACCGCCTCGCGATCGAGCCCGGCCACGAATGACGTGGCGGCCCGGGCGGCGCCCGGCCAGCCGGCGGCGAGCGCGGCCAGCACGACGAAAGCCAGTGCGCGCGGGAGCCGCGGGACCGTCACCAGTCACGCTCCGGCGGCGCGCGCCGCACCGCCCGCGCGCGGGCCCGCTCTTTCTCGAGATCCTTCTGGCTCCGCTCCAGGTTGTCGAGCACCGACTGGATCTGCTGCTGCTCGTCCTGCTTGCTGGGCGGGGGCTTCGGCTGCTGCTGATCCTGTTTCTCCTGATCCTGCTTGTCCTTCTGGCTCTGGTCCTTCTTGTCTTGCTTGTCTTGCTTGTCTTGCTTGTCGTCCTTCTTCTTGTCTTGCTTGTCCTTGTCCTGCTTGTCCTTCTGGCTCTGGTCCTTCTTGTCTTGCTTGTCTTGCTTGTCCTGCTTGTCCTTGTCGTCCTGATCCTTCTTGTCCTGCTGCTTCTTCTCCTCGTCCTTCTGCTTCTTGAGCGCGATCTCCAGGTTCCATTTGGCCTGCTTGTCGTCGGGCCGCAGGCCGAGCGTGCGCGTGTAGGCCGAGACCGCCTCCTTGAACTTCTCCTTCT
>DASYEX010000119.1:0-1595 GCA_036498765.1 Polyangia bacterium | reverse complement strand
CGGCGGCGCTGCCGGGCCTGTTCGCGCTCCCGGCCTGGTCCGACACGTTGACGCTGGCGCTGGTGCTCGGCGCCTTCGTGCTGGCGATCGAGCCGCTCCTCCGGCTGCACTTCGGCGCCTACAGCCAGCGCGCGGTGCCCGCGCCCGCCGGCGAGGTGCCCGCGCGCGCCGGCGTCGGCTCGTCCGGCCGCTCGGCGTGCGTCGTCGTCGGCGCCGCCGTCGCCTTCTACATCGCCTACATGGCTTTCTTCACGCTGCGGAACCACGCCAAGTTCCAGACCTTCAACTGGGACCTCGGCCAGCTCGACAACCAGTTCTGGAACGCGCTCCACGGCCACCCGTTCCGCTGCACGCCGCTGATTCGCGAAGGGAACTGGAGCGAGCTCCGCAACCACGCCGAGTTCTCGGTCTACGCGCTGTTGCCGTTCTACGCGCTCCACCCGGCGGCCAGCACGCTGCTGGTGCTGCAGAGCGCGCTGCTGGGCGCCGCGGCGATTCCACTCTACCGCTTCGCGGCCCGGCGGCTCCCGCCGGTCCTGGCGGTGATCGTGACGCTCGCCTACCTCGCCTACCCGCCCATGCACGGCGCGCAGATGTTCGACTTTCACTTCCAGCCGGTGGCGGCCGCGTTCCTGCTGGCGGCCATCGACGCCCTCGACCGGCGCCGGATGCGCCTCTTCGTCCTGTTCTGGGTGGTGGCGCTCGGCTGCCGCGAGGACGTCGCCCTCGGGACCATGGTGCTGGGGGTGTTCCTCGTGATGTCGGGCCAGCGAACGCGCGAGGGGACGGTCATCGCCGCGCTCTCCGCGGTTTACTTCGTGGCCATGCGCTTCGTCGTCATGCCGTCGGTGGGGAGCTGGGGGTTCGCCGATCTCTACAAGGATCTCGTCCCGCGCGGCACAGAAGGCTTCGCCGGGATCGTCAAGACGATGGTGACCAACCCGACCTACACCTTCCGCACGCTGCTCACCAACGACAAGGCGCGCTACGCGCTGCAGATCCTAGCGCCGCTCGCCTTCTTGCCGTTGCGGCGCCCCTGGCTGGCCGTCTCGGTGATCCCCGGGGCGATCCTCACCCTGCTGACGACCGGCTACGGACCGACGCTGGACATCGGCTACCAGTATGGCTGCGACTTCGTCCCCTACGTCTTCCCCGCCACCGTGCTCGCGCTGGAGCTCGTCGGGCGGCGCGACGATGGTCTGCCCCGCCGGCGCGCCGCCGCGGCGACGCTGGCGCTGGCCTCGCTGATCGCCACCGCCGCCTGGGGCGTGATCCCGCCGCGCCAGGGCTACCACTCGAGCTACGGGACGCTGAGCTTCGCGCCGCCCACGGCGCAGGAGCGGCGCCGGCTGCACGCGCTCGACGAGGCGATGCGCCTCGTCCCCCCCAAGGCGATCCTGGCCTCCAGCGACCGCGAGCTCCCCCACGTCTCCAACCGGCTCGACTGCTGGAACCTGGCGGTCGGCTTCCAGGGCGCCGACTACATCATCTACACCAAGATCGATCCCATCGCGCCCGACCGCGATCAGGTCGAAAAGGCGCGCGCCGCCGGCTGGCGCACGCTCTACGACTCGCCGGAGATCGGGTTGCTGGCG
>DASYEX010000118.1:0-2586 GCA_036498765.1 Polyangia bacterium | reverse complement strand
CCGGCTCCGCACCCTCGGGGCCCGCCTCTGCACCCTCGGGGCCCGCCTCCTCGGGTCCTTCATCGCCCTCGTCCTCATCGGCACCCTCGGCGGGCGCGCCGGCGCCTTCGCGCGGCGCCGCGCCTGCCGTCTCGTCGTCGTCCATCGAATCCATCGCGCGTGGGCTCTCCTCGTCGGAACCTGCGTCGTCGTCGCCTTCCAAGACTCCCGTCTCGGCGAGCGCCGCCGCCCGCGCCTCGGCGGAGAGTCCCCCGCCGTGGTGCGGCTCCTCGGCCTCGCCGTCGTCACCCGCGCTGGCTGCAGGCGGCGCGGCCGTCCGCGACGGCCGGTCCTCATGCTCTCTTTCGCGATCGCGCCCGCGCCCACCCCGCCGTCGGCGCCGGCCTCGCCCGTCGCCCGCCGCCGCGGCGTCGTCGTCGGCACCCCGGGAGCGCTTGGCCGGCTCCTCCGGCTTGGCCACCTTGGCCGTGGCGGCTGCCCGCTCCTCGGCCGAGATCTCGGGGTAGCGCAAAAGGCCGAACACGCCCGGTTTCACCCGCACGAACGGGTTCCCCGGCGCCTTCTTGATCGCCGACGTCAGCTGCGTCTGCATGGTGACCTCAGGCGTGCGGCCCACGAACGTGAGCAGCTTCCGCCCGACCACCCGCTCCGTCAGCTCCTTGTAGTGCAGCGGTTTCCCCTCGAGTCGCAGGACGTCGAAGGCCGCTTCCAAAAAAGTCATGGCGCCCTCCTTTACCACAGATGAAGTTTTTTTGACGACTGCGCGCGGCGAGGTTACCCGTGGAGCATGATCGGACAGCGCAAGATCGGCGTTCTCATGGGCGGGTTGTCCGCGGAGCGGGACATCTCCATCCGCACCGGCGAGGCCGTGGTGGCCGCCCTGACCGACCGGGGATACGACGCCTGGCCGCTGTTCGTCGATCGTGACGTCGACATGGTCCTGAGGCAATCGCGCATAGATGTCGCCTACGTCGCCCTGCACGGCCGCTACGGCGAGGACGGCTGCATCCAGGGCCTCCTCGAGCTTCTGGGAATCCCCTACACCGGCTCGGGCGTCCTGGCTTCGGCGCTGGCCATGAACAAGGTCCGGGCCAAGGAGGTCTTCCGCCTCAACAACCTACCGACCGCTCCCGGGTACGTCGTCCAGTCAGACAGCGGCGAGGAGCTCCTGGAGCTGCACGGCTCCTTCGGCTTCCCGGTCATCGTCAAACCGGCCGGCGAGGGGTCCTCGCTGGGAATCAAGATCGCCCGCGACGAGCTGGAGCTGGAGGCGGCCGTCGAGCAGGCGCTGCGCTTCGACGACGACGTGCTGGTCGAGCGCTTCGTCGAGGGGAAAGAGATCTCCGTCGCCATCCTCGACGGCAAGCCACTGGGCGCGGTGGAGATCGTCCCCAAGCGCGGCTTCTACGACTTCCGCAACAAGTACACGACCGGCCGCACGGAGTACCACTTGCCGGCGCGCCTCTCGCCCGAGCGCTACCGCTCGGCCCTGCGCCTGGCGACGCTGGCCCACGAGGCGCTCGGCTGCGACGGCGCCAGCCGCGTCGATCTCATCGTGAGCGACAAGGGGAACGAGATCGTGCTGGAGGTGAATACCCTCCCCGGGATGACGCCGAGCAGCCTGCTCCCCAAGATCGCCCACAGCGCCGGCCTGTCCTTCGAGGACCTGGTGGAAGAGACCCTCAAGGGCGCCCGCCTGCGCGCCCACGGCCATCGCCGCGACCGCCGCGCCGTCCAGGTCAGCCACCCCGGCCACGAGCGCCGCACCGGCTTCCTGACCGACGCGCACTGAGCGCTGTCGCGCTCTGGCGGGGCCCCCGCCGACGACGAACGGGCGGGGGTGATAAAGTGGCGGGAACGTGGCCCGTCGCTCGCGAAAGAACGCCGTCCCCAAGCCGCCGGTCGTCAACGATCCGGCGAACGCCAAGCTCTTCATCAACCGCGAGCTGTCGTGGCTGGGGTTCAACGAACGGGTGCTCGAGGAGGCGCGGGACGCGACCGTGCCGCTGGTCGAGCGCCTCAAGTTCCTGGCTATCGTTGCTTCGAACCTCGACGAGTTCTTCATGGTGCGCGTGGCGGGGCTCAAGCAGCAGATGGAAAGCGAGGTGGTGGAGCGGAGCTTCGACGGCCTGACCGCCACGGAAACGTTCCGAGCCATCACGACCCGGGTGCGGCAGATGGTGGCGCAACAGTACACCTGCTGGCACGAGCAATTGCTCCCCGCCCTGGCCAACCACGGCATCCGGTTTTTTAATTTCAACGACATGGAACGGGACGACCAGGCGTGGATGCGGGATTATTACCACGCCGAGGTGCTGCCGGTGCTGACGCCGCTGGCGCTGGATCCGGCGCATCCCTTCCCGCAACTGCTGAACAAGTCGCTGAACATCATTGTGCGGCTGGAAATGCCCTCGGGCGGCGAGATGTTGCGGCACCTGGCCGTGGTGCAGGTTCCGCGCGTGTTGCCGCGGCTCGTCCGGCTGCCGCACGAGAACGGCCGGCGGGATTACGTGTTCCTCGGCAACCTTATCGGCCACTATCTCGCGGACCTGTTCCCGGGCACGCGGATACTGGGCTATTGGAATT
>DASYEX010000117.1:0-2243 GCA_036498765.1 Polyangia bacterium | reverse complement strand
CGATCTCCGGCGGCGCCAGCGGATCGCGGTCCGGACGGTTGTCGCCCTCGAGGAGCAGCTGGCGGATGTCGGCGGCCAGATCGCGCCGGCCGAGACGGTGGGTGCGAAAGAACCAGAGCCGCTCGAGCATGATGGCCATGCTCACCACGCTCAACCCGACGAGGAGCCAGAGCACCCACCCGGCGCCGTGCAGGGTGAACGCGAGAAATCGTCCCGAGACATCCATCTTCGTACTTCCTTGCTGCTTCGTTGCTGTGTTGCTTCGTTGGTTCGGTGTCGTCAGCCCTGCGTCCTCACCGGAGCTGGAGGACGCGGTGGGCGAAGTCGGTTCCGCCGCGCTCGTCGCGCGCCACGGCCCACAGATCGATCGGCGTGCCGGCCGCCGGGAGGCGTTGATCGAGGTGCAGCACCGTCAGCGGCTGGGTGTCGCTGGTCTTCTCGACGCTGAAGTCTCCGGCCGTGCAGAACCAGGAGGTGGTCAACGTCTCGATCGTGGGGCGCCCGTCGGCGGCGGTATAGACCTCGGCGCTCCCCGCGGCGAAGGTGATCGCCAGCGACAGCGCGGCGCCCGACGCGACCGGCGTGGGCGACGTGGGGTCGAGCGCGGCGGCGGCGCCGCTGGCGTCGAACAGATCGACCGTCGAGATCGTCGGGTTGGCGTTGGCGGGGGCCGAACCGAGGAGCCGCAGGCGGTACACGCCGGTCACCCCGCCCGACGGGACGGTCACGTCGGCAACCAGCGGCAGATAGACGCCGCCGGTCGCGTCGGGCTGGCCGAGCGCAGCCGCCGTCAGCTGCGGCATCGTGGCGGTGACGGTCAGACCGCTGCCAATCGGCTGCAAGAACGACGCGGCGGCCGTCTCGACGCAATCGGGGTTGACGACCTGCCCCGGCAGCGGCGGTTGCAGGCAGGCGTTCCAGGCGGCGGCCGGCGTCGCCCCGGACGTGTCGACCGCCAGGGCCGCAACGGTCGAGCTGCCGCCCGCGGCCACCTCGGGCGGCTCGGCCTTGATGCCCAGCACGCGCAGACCGGCCACGAAGGTCACCGGCGGGTCGGGGAAGCTCTGGCAGCCGCCGAGCGCCGCCGTCAAGCAGGCGGCGCAGAGGCATGAGAGGATGAGGCCCCGGGCGCGCATCAGAAGTCCCCCCGCACGCCGAGGATCGGCAAGAGCGGCAGTCCGGTGATTGGGTGCGCAATCTGGAAGTTGTAGTTGTAGCCGACCGCCTCCGGATTGTCGGCCCGGAAGACGTTCTGCACGTCGAGGTAGCCGGAGAACCGCCAGCGGTCGAAGGTGAAGATCTTGTCGACGCGGAGGTCGAGCTGGGTGAAGGACCCCAGGCGCGCGCTGTTGGTGGCGCCGGAGATCGGCAGGTAACCGTCGGAGACCGAGTCGTAGAACGAGCCCACCACCGGCGTGTACGGATCACCGGTGACGTAGCGGAACCGCCCGCCGACCTGCCAGCCCCGCGGCAAGAGGTAGGTCAACATCAGCGTCAGGATGTTGGTCTGGTCGTAGGCGAACGGGTACCAGGCCTCCCCGCTGTGGTCCTTCCGCTCGCTGCGCGAGAGCGTGTAGGCCAGCCAGCCGTAGAGGCGCTTGCCGAGGGTGCGGCGGACCAGGAGTTGGCCGCCGTAGGCCCGCCCGATGCCGTCGTTGTCGAGGGGCGGCTGCCCCGGGTCCTCGGCGCTCACCACCAGATCGCGCATGCTCTTCCAGAAGAGATCGACCTCGCCGCTGAGGCCGAAGGGCAGCTCGGCGTCGGCGCCGAGAACGTACTGCGTGCCGCGCTCGGGAGTGAGGTTGGGGTTGCCGAACACGCCGGACAAGGCGGTGGGATCGGGCGGTTGCGCGTAGAGGCCTACCGCGCCCTTGAGCGCCACGCGCGCGGTCAGGCGGTAGCGCAACGCCAGGCGCGGCTCGGGCGAGACGAAGCCGCGCGCGAACGCGGCCGGCGTCCCCTGGTAGCCGGCGAAGGTCATGACCTGCAGCCGGAACTGCGGCGTCACGGCGAGGCGGCGCTCGGCCAGCGTCCAGGTGGCGGTGACGAACGGCGCGACGTGGTTGGTGTAGAGCGTGAGATCGTCGGTGGCGAAGCCGCTGGCCGAGCCGCTGAAGCCGCCGCTGGCGCCCAGGCCGCCGGATCCGGTGCCGCCCACGAGGTCGGTCACCGCCGACGGCGAGCCGCTGCGGGCGATCGTCCAGCGGTTCCCCTCGAAGTCCACGCCCCCGTCGAGCCGCAGC
>DASYEX010000116.1:0-12596 GCA_036498765.1 Polyangia bacterium | reverse complement strand
ATATCCCGCGCCGTGATTCGCCTCGATCAGATCAGCAAGCAGCACGGACCGCAGATCCTCTTCGTCGACGCCTCGGCGGCGCTGTTCCGCGGCGAGAAGATCGGCCTCGTGGGGCCGAACGGTGCCGGCAAGTCGACCATCTTCCGGATGATCATGCGGGAAGAGACGCCCGACGACGGGCAGGTCTCGGTCGAGAAGAACGTCAGCATCGGGTACTTCAACCAGGACGTCGGCGAGATGAAGGGGCGGCCGGTGGTGGCCGAGGTGATGGCCGGCGCCGGGCCGGTGTCGCAGGTCGCGGCGGAGCTGAAGCAGCTCGAGGACGCGCTGGCCGATCCCTCCCGTGCCGACCAGATGGAGAAGATCCTGGCCCGCTTCGGCGAGGTGCAGGCGCGGTTCGACGAGCTGGGCGGCTACGCGCTCGAGGCGCGGGCGCGCGAGATCCTGGCCGGCCTGGGGTTCTCGCAGGAGGTCATGGACGGCGACGTTGGCAACCTCTCGGGCGGGTGGAAGATGCGCGTCGCGCTGGCGCGCATTCTCTTGATGCGCCCCGACGCCATGCTGCTCGACGAGCCGTCGAACCACCTCGATCTCGAGTCGCTCATCTGGCTGGAGGGATTTCTCAAGGGATACGAGGGCGCGCTGCTCATGACCTCGCACGACCGTGAGTTCCTGAACCGGATCGTGGGGCGGATCATCGAGATCGACGGCGGCGTGCTGACCAGCTACTCGGGGAACCACGACTTCTACGAGAAGCAGCGCGCCCAGAACGAGCTGCAGGCGCAGGCGGCCTACGAACGGCAGCAGGCGATGCTGGCCAAGGAGATGCGCTTCATCGAGCGGTTCAAGGCGCAGGCGGCCAAGGCGTCGCAGGTGCAGTCGCGCGTGAAGAAGCTGGACAAGATCGAGCGCGTCGAGCCGCCCAAGCGGCGCAAGACGTTGGACTTCGAGTTCCTCGCCTGCGCGCGCTCGGGCGAGGACGTGGTCAAGATCGACGGCGTGCACAAGCAGTACGGGTCGCGCGTCGTCTACGACGGATTGAACTTCAACATCCGCCGGAGGGAGCGCTGGGCGGTCATGGGCGTCAACGGCGCCGGTAAGTCGACGCTGCTCAAGCTGGTCGCCGGCGATACCACGCCCGACGCGGGCGGCGTCACCGTCGGGCCGAGCGTCAAGCTCGGCTATTTCGCGCAGCACGCGATGGACATCCTCGATCCCGAACGAACCGTCTACCAGTCACTCGAGGACGCCTTCCCGCTGGCCAGCGTCGGCGCGCTCAAGACGCTGGCCGGCTGCTTCGGCTTCTCGGGCGACGACGTGGAGAAGAGCTGCCGCATCCTCTCGGGCGGCGAGAAGGCGCGCCTGGTGCTGGCGCGGATCCTCTACACGCGCCCCAACTTCCTGGTGCTCGACGAGCCGACCAACCACCTGGACATGGCGACCAAGGACATGATCGTGCGCGCGCTCGCCGACTACGACGGGACGATGCTGTTCGTCTCGCACGACCGTCAACTCCTGGCCAAGCTGTCGAACCGCGTGCTCGAGCTCGGGTCCGAGGGACCGACGCTGTACGGCGGCGGCTACCTCGAGTACGTCGCGCGCAGCGGCCACGAGGCGCCCGGGCTCCACTGATGGCGCTCCCGGTTTCACCGCCCGTGCTGCCGATGCTCTCCAAGCGCGTCGACGGCCTCCCCGAGGGCGAGGGGTGGATCTTCGAGCCCAAGTGGGACGGCTTCCGGGCGCTGATCTTCCGCGACGGTGATGACCTCACCATCCAGAGCCGCGACGAAAAGCCCCTCAACCGCTACTTCCCCGAGCTCTGCGCCGCGTTGAAAGCCGGGTTGCCGGGGCGCTGCGTCCTCGACGGCGAGATCGTCCTGGTCCAGGGCTCGGCGCTCGACTTCGAGATGCTCCAGCAGCGCATCCACCCCGCGGCCTCGCGGGTGAAGCTGCTGGCGGAGCAGATCCCGGTGTCGATCGTCTTCTTCGATCTCCTGTGCGACGGCGATCGCGATCTGCGCGAGGCGCCGTTCCACGAGCGGCGCGCGCTGCTCGAACAGCGCCTCGGCGGGGCGAAGCCGCCCATTCACCTGACGCCGGCGACGACCGATCGCGCGACCGCCGCCGACTGGTTCAAGCGGTTCGAGGGGGCCGGCCTCGACGGCGTGATGGCCAAGGCGGCGGCCGGCCGGTACGAGCCGAACAAGCGCGTGATGTTCAAGGTGAAGCACGAGCGCGAGTGCGACTGCGTGGTCGCCGGCTTCCGCTGGCACGCGCGCGGCGAGAAGACCGCCGTCGGCTCGCTGCTGCTCGGCCTCTACGACGACGACGGGAAGCTCCAGCACGTCGGCGTGGCGGCCAGCTTCACCGCCAAGAAACGCGAGGAGCTGGTCTCGTTTCTCGCCCCTTACCGCGAGGACGCGCTCCGCGATCACCCGTGGCGAGAGTGGGCGGCCGCGCAGGAGATGGACGCCGCCGGCCACCGCATCCCCGGCGTCAAGAGCCGCTGGAGCCAGGGGAAGGACCTGTCGTGGGAGCCGCTGCGCCCCGAGCTGGTCGTGGAGGTCGCCTATGAGCACATGCAAGGCTCGCGCTTCCGCCACACCGCCCACTTTCGCCGCTGGCGCCCCGACAGAGAGCCTCGCACCTGCACCTACGAGCAGCTCGAGGTCGTGGCCCCGCATGAGCTGACCGCCATATTCGCACCTGGGCGCTGAGGCCGCTGATTTTCAGGGGCGGGGCAGCGCCCGAGCGGCGGCAATGAAATCGCGGTGATAGCTGTCACGGCGCCGGGAAAAAATTTCACCCCTTTGGGACCCCGGGTGGCACTAACAAACACGGATGGAAGACCAGGAAGGGGCCCCCTCCGACCGGGCGGCCGCCGCACCGTTTTCGGAGCTCGTCAGCGCCTGGCTGGACGAGGGTGACCGGCTCGACGAGACGGCCATCGCCACGGCGGCCTCTTCGCCCCCCGCGCTCGAAACACGCGCGCGGCGCATCTTGGCGCTCGCTCGCCCGGTGCTCGAGCGCTATCGCGTGGTCGTGCTCGCGGGGGTGGGCCTCATCCCGTTCGCGCTGTTCGCGTTGACCCATCGGGCGACCGAGGTGACCGTGGCGCCGGGGCCGGTCGTCGCGGCCGCCACGCTGGCGAAGGTGGCGACGCCGTCAGCTTCGCCGCTGGCCTGGCCGGAGCGGGTGGCGATGGCGGCCGAGGCGCCGCCACCACCTTCGGCGGCTCCGCCCCCGGGGATCGCCCGCCTCTCTGAGCGCGCCGAGGCGGCGCCCGGGCTCCTGGAGGTGGCCTCGCCCGCTCCGCGCCCGGCGCTCCCCGCGCACCATCATCATCATCATCACACCGTGAAGCAGGCTGCCACCTGCGGGCTGCATGTCCCGTGCGCGGTCGCGCGCCCAACCTCGTCGGGCGCGCATGGGCGCCCGGTCATCCCGCCTCGGGGCTCACCCGCTCCGACGCGGAGCCAGCCCCGTCGCTAGTCGCCCGCGGCGCCGTCCTTGCGGGCCTCGGCCCAGCGACGGCGCCACTCGCGCGTCGGGTCGTCGTCGGGATCGGGCGTCTCCTGAGCCGGACGCTCCGCTTCGGGGACGTGCCGCAGGTTGATGCGGATGCGGGTCCAGGTCGACGAGCGGCCGCGCATCGAATCGACGAGCACGTCGTCGGTGGCCAGCAGGGCGGCGGCGGCGGCGTGCCGGGTCTTCCATCGTTCCAGCCCGGCCAGCGCCGCGGCCTTGTCGGGCGAGTTGGCGACGGTGACGAGCGGCATCTTGGAGACGCGCGTCTTCGGCGCGTCGCCCGAGCTCTTGGCCGCGCCGCGGGCGCGCGACGGCGCCACCCGCGGGGCTTCGCCCTCCATCTTGCGGAAGTGCGGCGGCCAGGGGGCGTCGCCCAGGCCGGCGGCCTCGTCGCGCGCGGCCAGCTCGAGGAGGCCGTCCAGGCTGCCCGGCGCCTGGTCCATCGCGGCGTGCGGATCGCCGCGGCTCGCGAAGCGCGCCGGCATCGTCGCCACGGTGAAGTCGGCGGGCTCGCAGTCGGGCACCTCGCCCCAATCGAGCGGCGCCGACACGCGCGCGTCGGGGAGCGGGCGCACCGAATAGGCCGAGGCGGTGGTCCGGTCCTTGGCGTTCTGGTTATAGTCGAGGAAGACGCCGTGCCGCTCCTCCTTCCACCACTTCGAGGTGGCGATCGACGGCGCCCGCCGTTCGATCTCGCGTGACAGCGCCAGGGCGGCGCGGCGGACCTCGCCGAAGCTCCAGCGCGGATGGAGGCGGGCGTTGACGTGCATGCCCCGCGAGCCGCTGGTCTTTGCCCAGCCGCGTAGGCCCATCTCCTCGAGCAGCGCCTTGACCTCCAGGGCCACGCTGCGCACGTCGGTCCAGGGGACACCCGGGCCCGGATCGAGATCGACGCGCAGCTCGTCGGGGTGATCGAGATCGGCGGCCCGCACGGCGTGCGGGTGCAGCTCGAGGCAGCCGAGGTTGACGACGAAGGCCAGCCCCGCCGCGTCGTCCACGACCACCTCTTCGGCCGTGCGCCCGGAGGGAAACGCGAGCGTCACCGTGCGCAGCCAGTCGGGCCGCTTGTCGGGCGCGCGCTTCTGGTAGAAGGCCTCGCCCTCGGCGCCGTCGACGAAGCGTTTGAGGACGATGGGGCGGTCGCGGATCCCCTGCAGCGCGCCGGTCGCGACGGCGAGATAGTAGCGGACGACGTTCAGCTTGCTGAGCTGGGCCTGGCGCGAGAAGTAAGGCTTGCCGGGATTGGTGATCCGAACCTCACGCCCGTCGAGCGTCAGCGTCTCTGCCGCGTCCTCCTTCTTCTTCGCCGAGGCCACGCCCGAAGGCTACAACGTCTTGACGGCCTCGGCGCGGCGGAGCAGCGTGCCGAGCAGCGCCGCGCCCGCGAGCGCGATCACCGCCAGCCCGTATTCACGCGTGGTGACCAGCAGGCCGCCGCCATGGACGACGCCTATGCCGGCCAGCACGGCGGGTGCGCCGAACGCCAGGTAGGCGACGACGTAGAGGACCGAGAGCAGGCCGGCGCGCTCGTGCGGCGCGGCCAGGAGGACGACGCCGCGGATCGCGCCTTGGAAACTCGCGCCGAAGCCGGCGCCGGCGACAGCGGTCCCGACGAACAGCAGGCCGACGGCGCTGTGCCCGACCGCGCCCAGGCTCACCACCACGCCCGCCATCAGCATCGAGGTCCCGAGCAGGGTCATCGCGCGCGGCGACCAGGCGCGCGTCAGGAACACGGTCAGCGCGCCGGCCGCCGCCATCGTGGTGAGCAACAGGCCGCCCAGCACGGGCGAGGTCGAGCCGAGCAGCCGGCGGACCAGCGTCGGCCCGAGGGAGCCGTAGAAGCCGACCAGAGCCCAGGCGGCCACCAGGGCCGGCACTGCCAGCAGCATCGGCCCGCGCGCGCGCGCCGGGAGGTGGAACCGCGGGCGCAGTGAGGCGAGAGCGCCTGGGCGCGGCGTCACCGTCTCGGGCAGCACCGCCACGCCGGCCGCTTGCGCCAGGAAGAGCACGCCCAGCACGACGTAGACCAGCACGGTCGGCGCGGGCAGGAACGCCACCATCAGGCCCGAGAGCAAAGCGCCCGTGGCGGTCCCCAGCATGGGCCCGACCGCGTTGGCCACCGTCCCCTTGTCTCGATCGAGATCGAGCATCCCGGCGCCGACCGCGCCGGCTGCCGCGCCGGTCGAGAGGCCCTGCACCACGCGCGCGACCAGCAGGGCGCCGACGCCCTGAGCGGTGGCGAAGAGGAGCATCGCCAGCGCTTGCAGCAGCGTGGCCACCTGGAGCACCGGCCGGCGTCCGACGTAGTCCGAGAGGCCGCCCGTGACCAGCAGCGCGGCCAGCACCGCCAGCGCGTAGATGGCGAAGACGGCGGTCACGGTGATCGGCGAGAAGCCCCAGGCCGTCTGGTAGAGCGCGTAGATCGCGGTGGGCGCGCTGGAGCCAGCCAGAAACAAAAGGATGATCGACGCCTGCAGATAGAAGGCGGCGGTCCGGGATAGGCGGCGCGGCTCGGTCCGCGGGGCGGAGGCGAGGACCGTGGCGGAGGCGGGGATCGACATGGGGGGCTCCTTGGCTGTCAAACAGACCGGTCTGTCTAGTGCCTTGACTATGAACAGACCGGTCGGTATAGTCAAGCCCATGTCGACCGCCGCTGCGAAAAAGTTGGCGGGCTCAGCCCGGGACCGCTTGCTGGCGGCCGCGAACGAGCTCTTCTATGAAGAGGGGGTCCACACGGTGGGGATCGAACGGGTGATCGAGCGGGCGGGGGTGGCCAAGGCGTCGCTCTACAGCACGTTCGGCAGCAAAGACGAGCTGGTGCACGCCTACCTGCAGGCGCGCGCCGACCGGCGCCGCCGCCGCATCTCGGAGCGGATCGCGCGCCACCCCGACGCCCGCAGCCGCATCCTGGCGATCTTCGATCTGATGGGTGAGCTGGCGGCCGATCCGGCGTTCCGCGGCTGTGCCTTCTACAACGCCAGCGCCGAGGGCCCGCGCAAGGAGAGCAAGGCGAGCCGGGTCTGCGACGACCAGCGGAGCTGGACGGCCGCGCTCTTCACCGAGCTGGCCCGCGACGCCGGCGTCGCCCAGCCGGCGCGCCTCGGGCGGCAGCTGGTGCTGCTCTATGACGGCGCGATGGTGGGCGCTTCGATGGACCGCAGCCCCGACGCACCCGCGGTCGCGCGGGAGATGGCCGAGGTCCTGCTCGACGCCGAGGCGCCGGCCCGCGGCGGCAAGCGCCGCGCCCCCAAGACCTAGCGCGCGGGCCGCCCGGTTCGCGCTAGAACTGCCGCATGGCCGACGGCAAACAGGACGTGCTGGACATGCTGCGCGAGCTGGCGGAGCTGACCATGCTGGACGAGGGGGATCCGCAGTCGTTCCGGGTGCGGGCCTACGAGAGCGCGGCGCAGGCGATCTCCGCGCAGGCGACCGATCTCGGGCGGATGACCGCCAAGGAGTTGCAGCAGATCGAGGGGATCGGCAAGAGCACGGCCGAGAAGATCCGGGAGCTCTTGGAGAAAGGGAAGGTCGAGAAGCTGGAGGGCTTGCGGGCCAAGCACCCGCGCAGCGTGGTGGCGTTGCTGCGCATCCAGGGGCTCGGTCCCAAGGCCCTCAAGCGGCTGCGAGCCGAGCTGGGCGTGCAGTCCATCGATGATCTGCGCCGCGTGCTCGCCGAGCACAAGCTGCGCGCGCTGTCGGGATTCGGGCAGAAGTCCGAGCAGAAGCTGGCCGAGGCGCTGGCGCGTCTGGAGGCGCAGGGGCCGATGGAGCGGACGCCGATCTCGGTGGCGCTGCCGCTGGCCGAGCGCATCGTGGCCCACATGCTGGAGGTCCCCGGCGTCACCCACGCCTCCACCTGCGGCTCGCTGCGGCGGTTCTCCGAGACGATCGGCGACGTCGACATCCTCGTTTCGGCGCCCGACCCGGCGCCGGTGATGGAGGCCCTCTGCGGGCTGAGCCTGGTCGACCGCGTGCTGGGACGGGGCGAGTCGAAGACCAGCATCGTCACCCGGCGCGGCACGCAGGTCGACCTGCGCGTGGTCGCCCAGCACCAGCTCGGCGCGGCGCTGCTCTACTTCACCGGCTCGAAGGGGCACAACATCAAGCTGCGGCAGCGGGCGCTCGGGCGTGGCTGGACGCTCAACGAGTACGCGCTGTCGGAGATCGAGGGCGGCAAGGTCGTCGCCAGCGAGACCGAGGCGCAGATCTACCAGGCGCTCGGCCTCCCTTTCATCCCGCCGGTCCTGCGCGAGGACGCGGGCGAGCTCGAGGCGGCGGAGAAGGGCGCGCTGCCGGCGCCGATGCCGCGGGTGATCGGCGACTTCCACGTCCACACCACGGTCTCCGGCGACGGCCGCTCGCCGCTCGAGGAGGTGGTGACGGCGGCGCTCGCCCGCGGCTACAAGGTCCTGGCCATCACCGACCACGCCGAGGGGACGCTCTCCGGGGTTCCGCGCCAGCGATTCCTCGAGCAGCGCGAGCGCTTCCGCGCGCTGCAGGCCGAGCTGGGGGACAAGCTGCGTCTGCTTCACGGCGTCGAGCTGAACATCGGCCGCGACGGCCAGCTCGACTACGACCTCGAGTTCCGGCGCTCGTTCGACTGGTGCCTGGCCTCGGTCCACGACCACTTCGAGCTCGATCGCGCCGCGCAGACCAAGCGGGTCGTGACGGCGATGCGCGATCCGGCGGTGCGGATGATCGGCCACCTCTCGGCGCGCATGATCGGCGGCCGCCCGCCCATCGACCTCGACATCGACGCCGTGGCCGCGGCGGCCGAGGAGACCGGCACGGCCCTGGAGGTGAACGGCGCGCTCCCGCGGCTGGACATGTCGGTCGAGGCGCTCCGCCGCGCGCGCGGGCGCGACGTCACCTTCCTCTTCACCAGCGACGCCCACCGCGCCGAGGAGCTGGAGCGCGTCCGGTATGCGTCGCTCAACGCCGAGCGCGCCTGGCTCGACCCGGCCCGCGTGGCCAACACCTGGGCGCCCGAGCGGCTGCTGAAGTGGATCGACGCGGGACCGAAGGCGGGGGCGTCGCCGCTGAACCCGGTTGTCATCCGGGGCTCGATTCGATAGAGGAAGGCATGGCGCGCGCGGCGACGATCGTGGTTCTCTCTTCTCTCTGGCTCCTTTCGGCCTGTTCGGGCGGAGGGGGATCCGGTGGCAATGGGGGAAGCGGCCAGGCCGGCGCCGCGACAGCGGGGAGCGGCGGCGCGGGGACCACGGGCGCGGCCGGCAACGGCGCGGCTGGCAGCGGCGCGGCCGGCAATGGCGCTGCCGGCAGCGGCGTGGCGGGCGCCGGCGGCGGATCGAGCGCTCAGGCTCTCTGCACCTCGTCCTGCGCGGCGTTCGTCACTTGTGGCGTGACGACCAAGTCCACCTGCGCGACCGACTGCCAGAGCGCCAGCGCGACCTACCGCAGCTGCATCGGCACCGCGGGGAGCGACTGCAACGCGCTCGCGCTCTGTTACTTCCAGGCGGTGGCGGGCACCAACTGCACGACCGGCGGCGGCGTGCCCGGCGGGACAGACACCTGCAGCGCCACCGAAGCCTGCCAGGCGTCCTGCAACACCAACGGAGCGGGTCCAGCCTGCCGCTGCGCTTGCGCGGGCTCCGCCGCGCCCGGGGTGGCCAACCTCCTGCTCGGGGTCAACTCGTGCGCGACGGACCTGTGCGCCAGCAGCTGCACCGGGGCTGGAAGCGCCGACTGCAACAGCTGCTTCGACACCAACTGCCAAACGCCGCGCACCGCCTGCCTGGCGAACTAACGCCGGGCGCCCGCGGCGCGCAACGCCCGCTCGCCCAGCGCGCGCAGATGGGCGCGCGCCTCGGGCGGGTCGCGGATCTCGAACTCGACGCCCAGGAGCGACATCCAGACCGCGAGCGCGTCGAGTGACGGCGTCCCGGCGTGCAAGAGGCACGAGCGCGCGTCGACGCTCTCCAGCGTCCCCGCGCTCGGCGACACCTTGCGCGCCATCTCGGCGATGGGCGCGTGGAGGAGCACGCGCGCGCGGACGGGGTAGGGCGCCAGCGACACCGACCGCGAGACGTATGCCGCCAACCCGCCTTCGGGCGGCGGGCGTGGGAAGAACGTCGCGCCCGGCGTCGGCGGAGAGGCGATCCGATCGACCCGAAACGTCCGCCAGTCGCTGCGTCCCAGGTCCCAGGCGACCAGGTACCAGCGCCATCCGCTGTGGACCAACCCCGCGGGCTCCGCCCGGCGGGTCGTGCGCGTCTTGTCGTTGCTCTCATAGCCGAACACCAGCCGCCGGTTGTCGCGGCAGGCGGCGGCGACGGCAGCCAGCGTGCGCGCGTCCACGGTCGGCCCGCCGCGGGTGAGCGGGATGATCGACGCATGCAGCGCCGAGAGGCGGCGGCGCAGCCGGGTCGGCAGCACCTGCTCCAGCTTGGCCAGCGCCCGCAGCGCGACTTCTTCGAGGCCGCTCACGCTTCCCGCGGCGGCCGTGCGCAGCCCCAGCGAGACGGCCAGCGCCTCCTCGTCGTCGAGCAAGAGCGGCGGCAGCTCGCTGCCCGCGCCCAGGCGGTAGCCGCCCGCGACGCCCGAGGTCGAGTCGACCGGATAGCCGAGGCTGCGCAGCCGGTCGACGTCGCGCCGGAGGGTCCGCGACGTGATCTCGAGCCGCGTGCAGAGCTCTGGGCCGGCCCAGGACCGGCGCGTCTGGAGCAGCGTGAGCAGGCGGAGCAGCCGGGCCGAGGTGCCGAGCACCGACGAATCCTAGCAGCTCATTGAGGACCGAAGCTGTCCTCAATGGAGCGTAGGTTGTCTGGCGTCGGATTTGAACCGACCACCAACCAGGGAGAGCGACCATGGAGACCAACGGACAGACGGAGAAGACGGAGAGCAGGGGCGGGGCGAAGACCTACAGTGGCAGCTGCCACTGCGGCGCGGTCCAGTTTCGGGTGACCGCCGACCTCGGTAAGGGAGCGGGGCGCTGCAACTGTTCCATCTGCACCAAGCTGGCGCAGACCGGCGGGATCGTGAAGCCCGAGGCGTTCGAGCTCCTTTCCAATGAGGAGCACCTGTCGTCGTACGCCTGGGGCGGTCGAACCGCACAGCGCTACTTCTGCAAGCACTGCGGCGTTCACGCCTTCGCGCGCGGCACCCTCGCCCAGCTGGGCGGCGCCTACGTCTCGGTCAACTACAACTGCCTCGACGGCGTCGAGCTGGGCGAGCTCCCGGTCGTCTACTGGGACGGCCGCCACAACAACTGGGCGGCCGGTCCCCGCCCAAGCGCCTGGGCGATACTCTAGGTTCGGGACCCTCAAGGGTCCCGCGCCCCCCGCGATGAGGTCGGCCGAGCTAAGCTCGTCCGCCCTCGACGCGATCAGATCCGGACCGTCGAAGGGTCCCGCGCCCCGGACGCGATCTGCTCGCGAGCCTACTTCTGCAGGCAGTAGAGGCTGAACGAGGCGGCGCAGGTGGGCGTGCTGTTGCCGAGCGCCTGGGAGACGAAGGTCAGCGCGGACTCGCCCGCGTTCCCCGTGTAGGGGCTCACGTTCGACGTCCAGTCGTTGCAGGTGGTCATCACGCTCGCCGCCGGCGCGGTCGGATCGCTGTTTCCGGTCCAGACCGCCACGAGCTCCGGCACCCCGGTCGCGCTCATCTCGAGAGGGGCGAGCCACTTGCCGCCCTTGGCGAACAGGTCAGACGCGTTCGCCACCAGCGCGACGCCGTCGACGCGCACCCACGGTGCTCCCGTGGTGTCGAAGCGAGAGGCCATGCTGGCGGTGCTGGTGGCCAGCATCGCCAGGTAGGTGCCAGGAAGCGAGGCGGCCGTGGCGGCGCTTTGGCAAACGGTGTCGGCGGCGGAGAGACCGCCTTTGGGGGACCAGGCGGCCGGCGGCAGGACGAACGCCAAGCGGCCGGACGCCTTCGGGAAGGTCATCGGGTTGCTGAAGTCCTTGCCGAGGCAGTAGAGGTGGAAGACCTCGGAGGCCAAGGTCAGATTCGAGCAGGCGCCGGATCCGTAGTTGTTCCAGTCTCCCGAGCTCGCGTTGCCGACGAAATAGGACACGCTGCCGGAGGTCGAGGTCCAGTCGCTGCACTCGTAGCCGCTGGTCGCCGTGGCGTTGCCGCCCAGCACTTGCCCGGTGGTGAGGTCGGCGCCCGTCTCCGTCAGCTCGGGCGGGTAGTACATCATCGTCGGCGTCGAGAACATGTCGAGGAACGGCTTGCCATCCGGCCGCACCCAGCCGCGCGCCGTTCCGAGGCGAGCTGTGACCGACAACGTGCTGCCGCTGGCGTTCATCCAGGCGACGTACTTCCCGGGCAGGTTCGCCGCCGCCGCCAGCGCGTTGCACTGCGTGTCCGCGCCAGACGGTCCGCCCAAGCTCTCGGGCAGGTAGGTCGCGGAGCTGAGGAAGGCGATGTTGTAGCGCTTCTTGCAGACGTTGGTGCAGCTGTCGGTGTCGACAGTGTTGCCGTCGTCGCACTCCTCGACGCCCGTCTCGACGATGCCGTCGCCGCAGGCCGCCTTCTTGCACGCGTTGGTGCAGGCGTCGGTGTTGACGGTGTTGCCGTCGTCGCACTGCTCGCTGCCCTGCAGGACGCCGTCACCGCAGGCCGGCAGCTTGCACGCGTTGGTGCAGTTGTCGGTGTTGACGGTGTTGCCGTCGTCGCACTGCTCGACGCCCGTCTCGACGATGCTGTCGCCGCAGACCGCGTTCTTGCAGGCGTTGGTGCAGGCGTCGGAGTTGACGCTGTTGCCGTCGTCGCATTGCTCGACGCCCGTCTCGACGACGCCGTCGCCGCAACGCGCGGTGGTGCAGGTGTTGGTGCAGCCGTCGGTGTTGACCGCGTTGCCGTCGTCGCACTGCTCGGTCCCCTGGACGAACCCGTCGCCGCAGCGGGCGGTGGTGCAGGTGTTGGTGCAGGAGTCTGTGTTGGAGGTGTTGCCGTCGTCGCACTGCTCGGTCCCCTCGACGATGCCGTCGCCGCAGCGGGCCACCGTGCAGGTGTTGGTGCAGCCGTCGGTGTTGACCGCGTTGCCGTCATCGCACTGCTCGGTCCCCTGGACGAACCCGTCGCCGCAGCGGGCGGTGGTGCAG
>DASYEX010000115.1:0-8966 GCA_036498765.1 Polyangia bacterium | reverse complement strand
TGGAACTCCCGACGGAGGGATCGTCGACGCAGGTGTGCCCGACGCAGGCGGTGGGGCGCTCTCCTGCTCCGATCTGTTCGACGAAGGGACGCTTCAGCAGTTCTCGTTCGACATCAGCGACGATCAATGGGCGGCGCTGGAGAGCGAGTTCAACGATCTCACGGATCTGATGGCCGGGATCGACTTCGCCACCTATCACCCGATCACCCTCCACTTCGGCGCCGAGACGGTGACCGACGCCGAGGTGAAGCTGCACGGGCAGTCATCCTGGCTCCAGACCGTGGAGCTCGACGGCGCCAAGGCCAAGATGCAGTTCGACGTCTCGTTCGATCAGATCGACCCGAACGGCGCGTTCCACGGCGTCCACAAGCTGATCTTCGACATGCCGCGCTCGGACTGGACGTTCCTGCACGACCGGCTCGCGCAGCACTGGTTGCGGCAAGCCGGCGTCCTCGCCCCCTGCTCGAACAGCGCCCGCCTCGACATCAACGGCGCCTACTACGGCCTCTACGCACTCGAGGAGGACGTCGGCGGGCACCTGATCCAGGAGTTCTTTCCGCAAGATCCCGACGGCGATCTCTGGAAAGGCGGCGAGCAGGCCAAGACGAACGAACAGATGCCGAACGAGGCGCGCCTCAAACAGTTCGAGGCGGCGGCCGATCTGACCTCGCTGGCGGCGATCGTCGACATCCAGGACTCGCTGACCTCCTGGGCGGCGGAGGCGCTCATCAACGACGCCGACGGCTACTACAACGGCTCGCACAACTTCTATCTCTACGATCAGGGGGCCGCCGGGTACGTCTTCCTGCCTCAGGACACCGATTCGAGCTTCGACTGGCTGGTCCTGAATAGCGACGTCGGCTCCGCCGATCATCCGATCTACTTCTGGTACGCGCGCGACTACCCGCCGCCCTTGCCGGGCGACAAATGGATGATCGTCTTCAACGACGCGGGTTGGAGGATGAGCTATGCCGACGCCATCGCGGCCCTGCTCGCCAAGTGGGACGTCACGCAGATCCAGGGATGGATCGACGCCTGGTCGCAGCAGATCGCGGCCGCGGCGGCCGGCGATCCCCACGCCTGGGCAGACGCGGCAGAGACCCAGATGGCCACCGCCGCTGCCCGCGGCGTGGTGGCTGATCGGGCGGCTTACCTGCAGACCTTCGTCGACTGCGAGCACGGCGTGGCCCCCGCCGCCGCCGACAGTGACGGCGACGGCTACAAGTGGTGCGACGAGTGCGACGACACGCGAGCCGACGTCCATCCGGGCGCACCGGAGATCTGCGGCAATCACCTGGACGACAACTGCAACGGCCAGATCGACGAAGGGTGCCCGCCGGACGCCGGCACGGTCGGCCCATGAAACGGAGCGTGACGATGCGAGCTGGACGGAGTGAAGGTGGCGAACGGACGGGAACGCCACGCCGGGCTGTCGCCGCGGTCGTGTACCTCGCGGCCGTATGCCTCGCTTGCGGCGGTGGCGCCAACATGGCTCCCAGCGCCACGGCTGGCGCGGGCGGCGGCGCGAGCACGGGCGGCGCCGTGGGAGGCGGTGGACCAGGCGCCGGCGGCGCGGCCGGTGGTGTCGATGCCGGCGTCATCCCGACCGGCGCTGGCGGGGCCGCCGGGACTGGCGCTGGCGGGACCGCCGGGACCGGCGCGGGCGGGGCCGCCGGGACCGGCGCGGGTGGGGCCGCGGGGACGGGCGCGGGCGGGACCGGGAGCGGCCCAGGTGAAGGTGGCGGGCCTGCGAACCCCTGGGACGAGCTCGTCAGCCCGCAAGTCAATCTGCAGGGCGGCAGCGGCTCCGGGCCAGGCGCGCTGGGCGAGAGCGGCGGGCTCGTGCACCTGGTCTCGCAAGGCGACACCTCATTCGACCCGTCGCAACCAGCCGTGCCCGCCGCGATCGTTCCCGCTGCCCCGGCCAGCGCCACCGCCATCACCTCGGCGATGCTCGTCGCGGACGTCGCCATCTCCGGGGATGCGGTGGTGAACGGCGTCGTCGCGTGCGGTGGCACCGACGCCGCACGCAGGATCACGGTGACCGGGGATCTCTACCTGGCGGGGACGCTCGAGGCGGCCGATCTCGGAACCGCCCGCCAGGAGATCGATCTCCAGGTGAGCGGAACGATCTATCTGAGCGGCGTCCTCGACGCGGGCGGCGGCGCCGAGCCCGAGGCCGGCGGGGCCGTTCACCTCTCCGCCGACCAGGTACGCGTCACCGGGCAGATCGTGAGCGCAGGCGGCGCCAGCCATCCGGCCGGTGCCATCGGCATCCAGGCGACTCGAACGATCACCATGACGGGCACGATCGACGCCTCGGGCGGCAACGCCGCGGGCGGTGGCGCCGGCGCGGCCGCGAACCTCACCTTGCAAGCCGGTGGAGACATCGGCGTCGCCGGCGTCGTGCGCCTGCGCGGCGGTGTCGACGGCGGGGCCGCCGGCTGGGGCACGGGCGGTCCTGCCGCCACGCTGGCGATCGACTCGAACGCAGCCGTCACCGTCGGCGGGATCGTCGACCTCCGCGGCGGCGGGGCCAGCGGAACGGGCGCCACCGCCGGCGGCCAGATCACCGGCGGCGCAGCAGGTGCCCTGCGGATCGGCGAGAACGCGCAGCCCACCACCGTCACCCTCCTGGTCCCCCTCGTCGCGACCGGCGGCGCGGGAGACGCGCAGGCCGGCGCCGGCGGCACCGTCACGCCCGAGCCGGGGACCGGCAACGTCACCATCGCGGGGCCGCGCGCGATCGATCTGTCCGGCGGCAATTCGATGGCCGTCCCGGGCGCCGGCGGCCTGCTCAACGGCGGCCCGCGGACCGACCCGGGAAGCGGCAGCGTTCACATCACGGGCGACATCGTGGCCAGCGGCGGCTCGATCGTCTCGGGCGGTACCGGGAACGGCGCCGACGGCGGGCGCGTCGACATGGAGCTGACGCCCACCGACGGGGCGGTCGCCATCGACCCGTCGGCGACCATCACCGTCGAGGGCGGCGCCTCGGGAGGCACCGGCACCGCGGGGGGCGGCGGCCACGTCTGGTTCTTCACCAAGGACGGCGACGCGACCATCGCCGGCACGATCTCGGTCAACGGCGGCGACGCACCGGATCCGGGGGGCGTAGGCGGTCTCGGCGGGATGATCTACTTCTTCACCGACAACAACTTCAACGCCACCGAGGCGGCCAAGGGGAACCTCGAGGTCACGACCACCGGGCTCCTCGAGTCATCCGGCGGCAACGGCACCGTGGGCGGCAGCGCGCGCAACAACGGCACCCCGGACTCGGTCCCGTCGTTTCCCGACAAGCAAGAGCAGATCGCGATCTTCCTCAACTGCGACGGCGCCCACGGCAACACGCTCAACTGGATGGAGAACGACGGCCTGCTCATGGCGACGGGCGGCGTCCACGACGGCAACGGCGGCGACATCGTCTATCACGGGATTCCGCCCGGCGCGCTCGTCAACGGCGACCCCGGCGGCGACATCCCGGTCCCCTCGGGCAACATCCGGAACGCCGGCGACGGAACCGGAGCGCCCGGCGACTTTGACGGCGAATAGCCGCCGAGAACAGCGCTACAAGCCAAGGGCGAGCGCCAGGCTGCTTCCGACCGCGCGGGCGATCTATCCTTGACGGAATGACCACGCCTCCGTCGCGCCATCTGTCGATGCTCCGGACCTTCCGGCTGGCCGATCTGGTCACGCTGATGAACGGCTTCTGCGGAGCGGGGGCGCTCCTGGCCTTCATGCGCTTCTGCGCCGAGCCGCAGAGGTCCTTCTTCTGGCTCGGCACCGCGCTTCTGCCCGTGGCCTTCGTGATGGACGCGCTCGACGGCTGGATCGCGCGCAAGACCGGCAAGGGCTCCATCCTGGGGAAGGATCTCGACTCGCTGGCGGACATCGTCTCGTTCGGCGTCGCGCCGGCGGGGATGGCCTTCGCGGCGGGCATGCGCGGCGGGTGGGACGCGCTCTGCCTGGTGTTCTTCGTCGGCTGCGGCATCAGCCGCCTGGCGCGCTTCAACGTCACCGCCGCGGATCTCACCGGGCCCAAGGGCAAGGTCACGCACTTCGAAGGCCTCCCGATTCCCACCAGCCTCCTCCAGGTCGTCGCGCTGGCGATCCTCGCCGCCACGGGCCGCTGGCAAGATCAGCTCCCGTTCGGCGCGAGCGGGCTCGGCCCGTTTCGGCTGCACCCCTGGAGCCTGCTCTACGTCCTTCACGGCAGCGGGATGATCAGCAAGACGCTGCGCATCCCGAAGCCATAGCGGTCAGTTCCGCCAGGTGTACGGGCCCGCCGGCGTCACGTCGGTGGTGCTGGTCGCCGCGGTGATCGTGTTGTCGACGTAGCCGTAGAACGTGCCGCTCGACTCGGTGAAGCCGACGCCGCGGAACTCGACGTCGCCGACGAGCGAGGCCGTGCCGCTCAGCGACTGCCCGCTCTCGAAGAAGCCGAGCGGCATGAAGGTCGTCTTGACGGTCGCCGAGCCGCTGACGTTGAACCCGTTGGCCGGGTTCGAGGTCATGCCGACGATGCTGAGGCCGCCGATGGTCCCGCCCGAGACAGTCCCCTTCACGATCGTCGCGTGATCCTGGATGTGCGCGGTCCCGCTCACCGTCGCCGTCGAGAGGACCGTCGCGTAGGGGCCGACGAAGACCGTCGAGGCCAGGCTGGAGGGCCCGCAGCCGCCGCCGTTGGCCACGCGCGTGAGGCCCGACGGGCAGGCCGCCTGCGTGCCGCCCTGCCAGCCCTGGGGCCAGGCGTTGCCGAACTGGACCATGTAGGGATAGCGGGGGACGGTGTTGTAGAGCTGATCCCAGACGATCTGCTTCTGCTTTGCCGGCGTGGCCACGACGACCAGGAACAGCGACTCGCCCGCGTTCACGCAGAAGGTGAGGGCGCCGTCGGTTCCCTTTTGAATCCCGCTATAGCGAGGCTTGGAGATGCCCGAGTCGGTGGCCACCAGGCCCCAGCGGAAGTCGGCGTCGGTCTGGGTGACGCCGCGGAAGGTCACGGTGACGGTGGTGGCACCCGAGTCGGGGACCAGCTGCACGATGTTGTAGCCCCAGCGCTGCGGCGCCCACCCGTCGGGGACGACGAAGCGGCGGTTGGTCGCGGTGCTGGTGTCCAGCGGATCGAGCGTGGTCATGCGGATGCGCCGGTCGGTGTGTGAGGTGTCGGTGATGAGTCCGTAGTTCTTGCGGAAGAGGGCGCCCTGGTTGCCGCCGGCCGTCGTCTCGGGCGCCGGGTCCTGGTAGTCCCAGGTCACGTTGTGCATCGCGAACTCGCCGAAGAAGTCGTTCAGCTGGCTGATGTTCCAGCCGCGCGAGGTCATGATGTTGGTGAACGGATCGTTGCCGGCCGGCGAGGCGAGCCAGATGTCGTTGACCGCCGAGTAGCAATACTTGTCCTTCAGGTACTCCATGATCTGCCAGTCGCAGTAGCGCACGCGCGTCGACCCCGCGTAGAGCTGGGGCGCGTTCACCGACAGCTCGGAGCAGTGGACGTTCGAGGTGTGGTACTCGGGCTGCTGCTGCGCCGCCCAGTTGGCGTGGCTCTCGTAGATCCAGCCGCAGGTGTTCGACTGGTTGCAGGCGAGGCCCTTGCCGACGCTGCACTGGACGGAGTGCATGAACTCGTGGGCCAGGCCCCAGTGATCGGCGGTGGCGCCCGGACCGATCCAGAAGCCGGGGAGGCCGTTGCCCCAGCAGCCGCCCGTCAGGCCGTAGTCGCTGTGGATGACGACGCTGACCTTGGACTTGGCTGTCTGCTTGCAGAACGGCTCGGGGAGGAATATCGGGCTGCCGAAGTAAAGCGGCCAGATC
The DNA here is from genome assembly GCA_036498765.1 of Polyangia bacterium. Lineage (GTDB taxonomy): Bacteria > Myxococcota_A > Polyangia > Fen-1088 > Fen-1088 > JADGRB01. The sequence continues at coordinate 3,152 of DASYEX010000115.1, read as the reverse complement.
ACGTTCTCCAGCTGATCGGTGGCGGCCGTGCACTGCGCGGCGGTGATCGTCCCCGCCGGCGAGTGGACGGCGAAGTGCGCCGATTCGCAGACCAGCGGATCGTTGGTGGTCGAGCCGGGATCGGTCCAGGTTCCGCTCACGCAGGCCGCCGTCGTGGCGGTCGCGCACCCCGAGGCCCAGGTCGTGGTCGTCGTCCCCATGTCGCAGCTCCCGGGGGTGCCGCCCGTGCTCGTCGAACCGCCGGAGCCGGTCGTGCCCCCGGAGCTGGTCGAGCCGCCCGAGCCGGTGGTGCCGCCGGTGCCGGTGGTGCCGCCCTTGCCGGTCGAGCCACCGCTGGCCGTGTTGCCTCCGCTTCCCGTGGTCCCGCCCGTCGCGGCGCTCCCGCCGCTCCCGGTGGTGCCGCCGCTGGCCGTGTTGCCACCGCTGCCCGTCGAGCCTCCGGTGGCGCTGCTGCCCCCGCTGGCGCTGGAGCCGCCGCTCGAGCTCGACCCGCCGCTGGCACTGGAGCCTCCGGTGTCGCTCGAGCCGCCCGATCCGGTCACGGTCGACGTTTGCGGATTCGCGCAGCCGAGGGTGACGGCCAAGGCCGACGTCCCGAGCCAAACCAAGAGAGGGGGGGATTTGTGCATATCGTGTGGGAGGTCACCTCGGACGGCCGCGGCGGTTCAAAAATCGGCGCCGGCGTCTGAGACCCGGAAAAGCGAGGCGCGGCGCGCGGATGGCCAGCCCCGTCGTGCTGGCCGGCGCCCCACTTCTTCGATCGTGAGATAATCGGCGGCGCCGTGGCTGACATCGTTCCTTTCCTGGGGATCCGCTACGACGCCCCCCGCGCGGGGGATCTGTCGCGCGTGTTGGCGCCCCCTTACGACGTGATCGGCGAGGCGGAGCGGGCCGAGCTGGAAGCGCGCCATCCGCAGAACGTGGTGCGGATCGAGCTGCCGCGCGGGGAAGGGGACGCGCGCTACGCCGAGGCGGCGCGCCTCCTTCACGGCTGGAGGGCGGAGGGGATCCTGCGCGCCGACGCCAAGCCGGCCCTCTACGTCTACGAGCAGCAGTTCACGTTGCCGCAGGCGCCGGGGCGGATCTACACGCGGCGTGGCTTCTTCGCGGCGGTCCGGCTCGAGCCGTTCGAGCGACGCGTGGTGTTGCCGCACGAGAAGACGCTGGCGGGCCCGAAGGAAGATCGCCTCAAGCTGATGCGCGCCACGCGCACGCAGATCTCGCCCATCTTCGGCCTCTTCCGCGACGCCGACGGCGGCGCCCGCAAGATCATCGACGCTGCGGCGGCGATGGTGCCGGCGCTCGACGCGACGACCTCGGACCGGGTCCGCCACCGGCTCTGGCGGCTGGGCGATCCGGCCGCGATCGACGGGCTCGTCCGGTCGCTGGCCGACCAGCAGATCCTGATCGCCGACGGCCACCACCGCTACGAGACGTTGCTGCGGCTCGGGCCCGAGCTGCGGGCGCTCGACTACGCGGCGGGCGGCGCAGCGGCCGACTTCGCCATGATGTTCCTGGCGCGCGCCGAGGATCCGGGGTTGCTGGTCCTGCCGACTCACCGCCTGGTCAGCAACCTGCCCGAGTTCGACTTCAAGATGCTGCGGGCCTCGGCCTCGGCGGCGTTCGACATCGTGGACGGCGACGAGACGACAGCGGCGGCGATCGAAGAGCGCCTCGGCCGCGAGGGGACGGCGGGCGTCGTGTTCGCGGCGCGCGTGCCGAGCAGCGAGAAGACCACCTGGTTCTCGCTCAAGTCGATCGTCGACCTGTCGGCGCTGGGGCCGCCCGCGCTGCGCAGGCTGGACGTGACCGTGCTGCACGGGGTGATCCTGGCGCCGATCCTGGGGATCGACGCGGCGGCGATGGAGAGCCAGTCGTACCTCGGCTACACGCACGACACCGCCGAGGCGATGGCCCGCGTCGCGGCCGGCGAGGCGCAGGCGGCGTTCTTCATGAACGCCACCAAGGTCGAGGAAGTGTTGGCGGCCTGCGAGGCGGGGTTCGTGCTGCCGCAGAAGTCGACCTACTTTCAGCCCAAGCTGGCGACCGGCCTCATCATGTACGGCCTGGACGGTCCGGCGCCCAGGTAGCCGGATCGCGGCGGTCGATGGCCGACGAAGACATCACGGAAGACACGCTTCTGAGGGGGCGCGTGCGCATCTTCCAGCCCGCGCGCGGCGCGCGCATGACCCTCGACCCCGTGCTGCTGGCAGGGTTCGTCGCGCCGCCTTACGGCCGGTTCCTGGACATCGGTTGCGGGGCAGGTCCGCTTTCGTTCCTGCTGCTGGCGGCGGACCTAGCGGCGACGGGCGTCGGTATCGAGCTCCAGCCGCGGCTGGCGGCTTTGGCCACGCGCGGGCGCGACGAGAACGGGTGGGGTGAGCGCCTCGAGATCGTCGAGGGGGACGTGCGCGCGCTCGGCGAACGGCTCGGAGAGGCGTCGTTCGACCTGGTCATCACGAACCCACCCTACCGGACCGTCGAGTCGAGTCCGCCGTCGCCGAACCCGGAGCGGGCGCTCGCCTTCAATGAGATCGCGCTACGTCTCGCGGAGTGGGTGGAGGTTGCGGCGCGGGTCGTCCGCCCTGGCGGCCGCGTGGCCGCGATCCTGCCGGCGGAGCGGGCGCCGGAGCTGGGGCTCGCGCTCCGGAAGCGCCTTCTGCGCCCTGCTCGTATCCGGCGCATTCACCCGCGCGCGGGTGAGCCGGCGTCACGCATTCTGATCGAAGCGCGGCGCGACGAGGGGGACAACTTCATGATCGACGCCGCCGAAGAGCCGCCGCTGATCGTCCATGGGGCTGACCGTGGTTTCACGCCCGAGGTTCGCTGGATGCTCGGCGAACCAGCGTAACACGCTGGGATCGCCGAGTCCGGCGGAGCACCGACCGCTCAGGCGGGGAACGATAGCAGGTGACTCCGCTGGATCTGGCTTCGCCAGGTCTCGCTCACCTTCGCCTCCGCCGAGAACTCCGGCCAACGTTTGGTGGCGGCGCAGACCTCTTCGAGGATGGTGGTCGCTCGTCCGCGCTTCATCGACGCCAGCTTGGCGCACTGGTGGAAGTCGCTCATCGTGAACCCCTGGCGCTTGCCGTTCAGGCTCATCTGGTGCGAGGCGGTCCAGTGCCCGCGCGGATTGAAGCTGAACGTCACGT